>JBARTN010000037.1:0-50631 GCA_049645265.1 Polyangiales bacterium | reverse complement strand
ACGCTCGATACCTTATCATTGGCACTGATTCAGCAGGTGCTGATCACGATCATCGTCGTGCTCCTCATCATGCGGCACTTGAGGACTTCGCTACTGATTTCCGTGCTGCTGCCGCTGAGTGTCCTCGGAACATTCGTGGCGATGAAATACGTCGGGGTGGATGCCAACGTGATGGCCTTGTCGGGCATCGCCATCGCGATTGGCACGATGGTCGACATGGGTATCGTGTTCACCGAGAATATCGCCAAAGGCCTAGACGAAGCGCCGCCGGACGAAGATCGCGTTAGGATCGTTCCGCGCGCCACGGGCGAGGTGGCTGCCGCCGTGATGACTTCCGTGCTGACGACGGTCGTCGGCTTCCTGCCGATCTTCGGACTGACGGCCGCCGAGGGAAGGCTATTCTCACCACTTGCCTACACGAAGACCTTCGCGATCACCGCGGCATTCCTGATTTCGGTGATCTTTCTCCCTCCGCTCGCGCATCTCATCTTGCGGTCCACGAAACAGCGCGAGGAAGATTCCGCTGAAAGAGACTGGGGCCTGCTGTTCCAGGGAAGCATGGTCTTCAACTGGGTCATTGTTGCCTGTGGAATCGTCTTGCTGGCGACAGGCGCCGTCGTTGCGGGCCTGCTTGCGATCGCGGTCGGCAGTCTCGAGCTCGCCGCTCCATGGATGCCGAAGCGATATCGCGCCGGCACGAGCTTGGCCGCCATCACGATCGCCGTCGTCGGTGTGGCCGTAGGTCTTACGTCCTATTGGATGCCGTTGGGCCCCGGCCGAACGCTGATCGCAAACCTCCTTTTCGTGATTTTCATGGTCGCGATCCTGATGCTGATGTTTTGGCTGTTCCAGCATTTCTACCAGTCGATTCTCGCATGGAGTCTCCGTCACAAGCTCGCGTTCCTAACAAGCAACGTGGCCTTCGTTCTCCTCGGTGCGACGGCCTGGCTTGGCGTGCCGACGGTCTTTGGATGGTTGCCCAATTGGGTGCACGATCTCCGTCCCTACCAAGCGGCCGAGAATCTGGCGCCAGGGCTTCAGGAAGACTTCATGCCACCCTTTGATGAAGGCTCTTTCCTATTGATGCCGACGACAACTCCGCACGCGTCGCTTGGGCAGGCGCTGAAAATGATGAGCAGCATCGATGCGGCGGTGGCTGCGATTCCCGAGGTCGACCGCGCCGTGGGTAAGCTCGGTCGCGCCGAGAGTCCCCTGGATCCAGCCCCGATTTCGATGTTCGAGACGGTGGTCAACTACCATTCCGAGTATGTTCTCGACGACGCCGGGCACATCGAGACGTTTCGCTACGATGAGGACGAGGAAGAATTCGTACGCGACGATCACGCTCAGCTCATCCCTGACTCCGATGGCCGCCCCTTCCGGCAGTGGCGCGATCACATTCGCTCCCCCGACGACATCTGGACCGAAGTTACCAAAGCTGCCGAGTACCCAGGTCTGACCGGCGCGCCGAAGCTGATGCCGATCAAGACCCGCATCGTGATGCTGCAGACTGGCATGCGGTCGGCCGTTGGCATGAAGATCAAGGGGCCGGATCTCGAAACACTGGAAGCGTTTGGGTTGGAGGTGGAGGGGATCTTGAAACAGGTCCCGGAGATCGAAACCAAGACCGTGCTTGCCGACCGAATCGTAGGCAAGCCTTACATCGAGATCGTCATAGATCGGGAAGCCATATCTCGTCACGGCCTCGCGATTACGGACGTGCAGGACGTCATCCAAGTTGCGATCGGCGGGCGAATGCTCACCAGGACCGTCGAAGGTCGCGAGCGGTATCCCGTGCGCGTTCGCTATATGCGAGAAGAACGCGATAGTATCGAAGCGCTCAAACGGGTTTTGGTGCCCATGTCGAATGGCGGTCAAATTCCGCTCGAGCAAGTGAGCGACATCCGGTACGTGCGCGGGCCGCAGCTGATTCGCTCGGAAGACACGTTCCTCAATGCCTATGTGACGTTTGATCCCTCCAAAGGCATAGGCGAAGTGGAAAGCGTGCATGCGGCACAGCGCGCCCTGCAGCAGCGCATCGAGTCGGGCGAGTTGGTCATTCCGGCGGGTGTTAGCTACCGATTCGCCGGCACTTACGAGAACCAGATTCGAAGCGCGAAGCGGTTGATGGTCTTGGTACCTCTTGCTCTGGCAATCATCTTCGTGCTGCTGTACCTCCAGTTCCGCCGCACGACCACGGCGCTCATGGTGTTTGCGGGGGTTGCGCTTGCGGCTTCCGGGGGCTTCCTCCTGATTTGGGCCTACGGGCAGTCGTGGTTCATGAACATCTCGCCTTTCGGCGTGGACCTACGGCATCTTTTTCACGTGGGTGACACGCGCATGACCGTGGCCGTCTGGGTGGGCTTCCTCGCGCTCTTTGGTATCGCGACCGACAACGGGGTCATTGTAGCCACGTATCTCATGCAGCTGTTCCGCGGCAAATCGCCAACCAGCGTGAGCGAAGTGCACGGCCTCGTGATTCAAGCGGGTCAACGCCGCGTTAGGCCTTGTGTGATGACTACCGCCACGACCCTGTTGGCGCTCCTCCCCGTCGTGACCTCGCCGGGTCGTGGCTCAGACCTGATGGTGCCCATGGCCCTGCCGTCGGTCGGTGGGGTCGTGCTCGCCCTGGTGACTCTCTTCACGGTCCCCGTTCTGTACAGCATTGGCGAGGAGCGCCGGCTCAGGAAGCGTCAGCGTCAGTCGATCTAGCTGAGGACCTAGTCCTTGCTGTCCTTGGGATCGGGTCCACGGTGTTCGTCCGGCTGAACGCCGTATCGACGGAGCAGACGATAGAAGCTCTCCCTTTCGACTCCGGCATGGGTGGCAGCTTCGCCCACTTGCCCGCCGTGACGCTGGAGGACTTCTTTCAGGTATCGCCGGGCGACTTCACGCCGACCCTGTTCTTGCGCCTCGGCCCAGGAGAGCGCCGCCAAGGTCGCATTGGAGACTTGGGTTCCGGCGAGCTTGACTACCTCGGGCGGGAGATCTCCCACATCGATTCTGTCGTCGGTGCACACGACGCTGGCCCGTTCGACGGCGGCTCGAAGCTGTCGTACGTTCCCCGGCCAGTCGTATTGCTCCATGGCCTCGATCGCTGCGGGCGTGAAGCCAAACAATCTTGCATCGCGCATCGGTGGTAGCTCCCGTAGGAAATGGGTTGCCAAGAGCTCGATATCCTCTCGCCTATCCCGAAGCGGAGGGATTGTCACGACCGCTACGTTCAGCCGGTACCAGAGGTCTTCGCGAAAGCTCTCGTTGCGAACCATTGCCTCGATGTCCCGATGGGTAGCCGCGATGAGACGAACATCGACTTTCCGTTCTCTCGACTCGCCCAGCCGGCGGATCGCTCGTTCTTCAAGGGCTCGCGTCAGTTTGGCCTGCAAGGAGGGCCGCATCTCGCCGATCTCGTCGAGGAACAAAGTTCCCTTGCTCGCCTCTTCAAACAAGCCAGGGCGATCCCTATTTGCTCCCGTAAACGACCCCTTGGTGTAGCCGAAGAGCTCGCTTTCGAGCAGCTCGGCGGGAATCGCCGCACAGTTCACTGCAATGAAACGCTGAGACGACCGCTGGCTGAGGCGATGCAGTGCCCGCGCGACGCGCTCCTTTCCCGTGCCCGTTTCTCCCAAGAGAAGCACCGTGGCGTCGCTGCTCGCGAACCGCTTCACCAGCTCGCTGAGCTCACGCATTTTCGGAGACCGGGCCAGCATGTCTGGCAGCACTTCGTCACTGCCATTGTCGCCTGCCGGTCCGGGCATTGACGTAGCGGCGCGACCCATGGCGCGGAGCACCACCGCCCGTCCGATCTGCGGGTCAAAAGGCTTGATCAGGTAGTCGTACGCACCGAGGCGCAACGCCTCCACGGCTGTTCCGACCGAGGCATACGCGGTCATCAGGATGAACTCGGCTTGAGGCCTCACCCGCTTGCAGAGCTTGAGGACCTCGACGCCGTCCATGTCCGGCATTCGCAGATCGCACAAGACCACATCGACCGCCTCGGCTTCGAGGATCTTCAAAGCATCCAGACCCCGCTCTGCCGTCAGCACGCGCGCATCAGCACGCAGCACCTTCTTCATGAGGCTCAGCATGTTCTTCTTGTCGTCTACGACGAGCACGGTAGAGCCGTCGGTTTTCGTCGGATTCATGACGCCACCTCCTTTGCGTCTGTTTCCGTGCCGGGGATTCTCACCCGAAATATCGCGCCGCCCAGCGAGTTGTGGTCTACCAAGATAGTCCCGCCGTGAGCGCGGACGATGCTCATGCACACCGAGAGGCCAAGTCCGGATCCGCCAGCGCGTGTCGTGAAGAAGGGCTCGAAGATCTTGCTCCGATCTTCGGCAGGGATGCCAGGGCCCATGTCGGAGACCGAAACCTCGTAGCCGTCTACCTCCCACGGACGGCCGATCACTTCGATGGGCTGGTCGGTCTTCGAGAAGCAGGCAGCGTTCACGAGCAGGTTGCGAATCACTTGCCGGAGCCGGCCGCCGTCGGCGAGCGCGTGCCCCGGCTCAGCCGTCAGGTGCACGGGCTGGTCCGAGCCTTCGCTCGTTTCTCCGAATCGACGAACGGACTCGCAGAGTAGGCGCTCCATGTCGATCTGGTCACGGCGAAGCTCGGGCGCGCGAGCAAACGCGACCAGGTCTTCGGCGATGCGCTGGCATGCCGAGGCCTCTTCGTCGAGGATATTGAGCTCTTCGCCCAGGACTTCCGGCGGAGTGTCGGGGCCCATCGTCTTCAGATACCCGCGGATCACCTGGATTGGGTTGTTGATCTCGTGGGCTACGCCGGCGGCGAGTTGCCCAATGGCGGCCATTCGCTCGGTCTCGATCAGGCGCGCCTCCCGCGCCTGAAGCTCTTCGGCCATCCTGTCGAATGCGGTCGATACCGCTCGAAGCTCTCCTTCGCCCACCGGACCGACACGACTGCTGAAATCACCGGAACCGAAGCGACGCGCTGCGGCCGACAACACTTCCAATGGCTGGAGCACGGCGAGGCGCAGGCGACGGGTGAACACGACGGACAGACCGAGGACGAGCAACACACAGGTCGCGCCGGTCAAGAGCCCCGCACGCGCAGCTCGCGTTGCAGAAGTATGGTCCATCGCCATTCTCTGCTCTACGGACTGCGCGATGAAGTCCGCTTGCTTCGTTGCGCGCTGCGATAGCTCATCGGCATGCTTATGATGCCGGACCACGTTGGCGTTCTCGCCTCGGCTGATCGCCGGAACGAGGAGATTCTGAAAGACGTCGTCGAGTGCTTCGCTGTCGTTCAATACCTGCGCAACACGCCAGCGCTCGGCGTCAGGCACCAATGGTTTCAGTCTTGCCGCGCCGTGTCGGACCCGTTCGACCCATTCCTCGTAGTGCTCGAGGTGGTCGGGGTCTTGCTCGATGATCCAATTGGCTTGGTGGATGTACTGCTCGCGTACGGCGGTTGCGAGGACGAGGCTTTCGCGAATCGCGACCTCGTCGGTTTGCATGTTCGCGACGAGACCGGCGACTTGACCGATGATCGCGATCAGCATGCCGCACATGGCGACGGCGACGATCGAGACCAGCGCAAAGCTAACCGCCAGACGGCGAGCGATGACGCGCTTTGGCTTAGGTGGCGCATGGGTGTGGTGCGTTCTGGGGACACCTGTAGACTGCATTGATCGCTGCTCCATCTTCGTGGCGCGATGTGCTACCGCACAAGGCATGCCACTGTTTGCCTAGTTGAATTAGGCGTAATTCCAGTTGGTTGGAGGAAAGCCGAGACTGGTATTGTAACCGCTTTGGACACCATTGTAACCGTTAAGGTTACAGCCTGCTTCGCGCAATCTCAGGATTCAGGCGAAAGCCGGGACTTTCCATCGTGGCACCCGTCTTGCTCTAAGAGAACTATGGAGAAAGCCATCCCTCGCTCGAACGACCCACACACTTGCCCGATGCATCCTGAGGTCCGGCAGGCTGGTCCTGGAAATTGCCCCAAGTGCGGCATGGCCCTCGAGCCGGTGGGCCCGCCGCAGCTCGACACGCAGATCGAGTGGACTTGTCCCATGCATCCCGAGATCGTGAGGTTCGAACCGGGTAGCTGTCCGATCTGTGGCATGGCGCTCGAGCCGCGCGACGTCGCGGTCGGCGATGATACGCCGAACCACGAGCTCACCGATATGACGCGCCGCTTTTGGCTGGCGGCCGCGTTTACCATTCCGCTAGTGGTCGTCGCGATGGGCGATCTCCTCCCTGGGGAGCCGATTTCACGGATGCTTTCTCCGAGGGCGCGCACTCTCTTGGAGCTCGGGCTTGCGACGCCGGTTTGTCTCTGGTCCGCGTGGCCTTTTTATGTGCGCTTCGCCCGGTCGCTGAGACACAAGAGCCTCAACATGTTCACGCTGATTGGGCTAGGCGTGAGCGTTGCCTACGGCTACAGCATCGTCGCGGCCCTGGGGCCTCAGATTTTCCCGGAATCGTTTCGGGGCGCGGGCGGAGAAGTTGCGGTGTACTTCGAGGCGGCCGGGGTGATCGTCACGCTGATCCTATTAGGTCAAGTCCTAGAGCTTCGTGCACGCGGCCAGACTGGGGCGGCGATCAAAAAGCTTCTCGGGCTTGCGGCCAAGACGGCGAGACGGATTCGCGAAGATGGTGCTGAGGAGGACGTTCCTTTGGGGGCCGTTCGTGCGGGCGACCGACTGCGTGTGCGCCCTGGCGAAAAAGTGCCAGTTGACGGAGTCGTTCTCGAAGGCGCGAGCTCCATCGACGAGTCGATGGTCACCGGCGAGCCGATTCCCGTCGAAAAGCATGAAGGAGATCAGGTCACGGGAGCCACGATTAACGGCACGGGCATGATCATCATGCGCGCCGAGAAGGTAGGGGCGGAGACGCTTCTATCCCGGATCGTCGCGATGGTGGCCGAAGCGCAACGGAGCCGCGCTCCCATCCAGAAGCTCGCGGACCTGGTGTCCGGCTACTTCGTGCCCATCGTCATCGGCGTCGCCGTCGCGACTTTCGTGGTTTGGGGACTGGTCGGGCCCGAGCCGCGCATGGCGCATGCGCTGATCAACGCGGTTGCTGTCCTCATCATCGCCTGTCCTTGTGCGCTCGGGCTTGCGACGCCGATGTCGATCATGGTTGCCATGGGGAAGGGGGCGAGTGTCGGTGTTCTATTCAAGGACGCCGAAGCGATTGAGGTGATGCGCAAGGTGGACACGCTCGTTGTGGACAAGACGGGAACGCTCACGGCTGGAAAGCCGGCGCTGGTGACCGTAGAGGCGGTTTCTGACTTCGACACAGCCGAGTTGCTGAGCGCCGCAGCCGGCCTGGAGCGCGGGAGCGAACATCCCTTGGCCGACGCCATCGTGGCCGGCGCTGTAGAGCGAGGAGTTTCCATACCGCATGCCGAGTCGTTCGAGTCCGTTACCGGTCAGGGCGTGGTCGGCCGCGTTGGAGGCCGCGCCGTGGCGCTTGGCAATCGCAAGTTGCTCGACGGACTCGGCGCATCCGCGGGCGCGCTGGCCGAGCGGGCAGACGGTCTTCGCAGCGAAGGGCAGACCGTCATGTTTGTCGTGGTCGACGGAGCGGTCGTCGGGATCCTTGGTGTGGCGGATCCAATCAAGGACAACACGCCAGAGGCCATCGCCGCCCTGCACGCGGAGGGGGTGCGCGTCGTGATGCTGACCGGCGACAGCAATAAGACGGCCTACGCGGTCGCAAGGAAGCTGTCGATCGACGACGTCATCGCTGAGGTGCTGCCCGACGAAAAGGCAGAGGCCATCAAGCGCCTGCAGGAGGACGGAAGAGTCGTGGCCATGGCGGGCGACGGGATCAATGACGCGCCGGCGCTCGCCCAGGCTCACGTCGGCATCGCGATGGGCACGGGTGCCGATGTTGCGATGGAAAGCGCGGGTGTGACTCTGGTCAAGGGCGATCTCCGTGGAATCGTTCGCGCCCGTAAGCTCAGCCGGGCGACGATGGCCAACATCAAACAGAACTTGTTCTTTGCGTTCGTTTACAACGGCCTGGGTGTGCCGGTGGCCGCTGGCGTTCTTTATCCCGTCTTTGGTCTCTTGCTCAGCCCCGTCATCGCGGCCGCGGCCATGAGTTTCAGCTCTGTGTCCGTGATTGCAAACTCATTGCGTCTGCGACGCCTGCAGATCTAACGTATCCGTCGACCTCGCTCGTTACGCGAGGGTTATCACGCTGGCGTGCTTGAGCCTGGGGCGCTTTGGCAAGAGCTCGCCCGATGGTTAGGATAGCCCTCGGAAGCAATGATGTACTCGGCGGCGCTCACAGGGCTGATCATTGGCGGCGGCTATGGATATGTCTCCCAGCGGGGGGCCTTCTGCATGAATTCGGGCTTTCGCGTCGCCGTGACGGAACGGAATACGACCAAGGTCAAGGCCTACGGTCTGGCCATCGCGCTGCAGATGATCGCCGTCCCGCTGGTCTTTGCAGCCGGCTTGTCGAGCCCAACCTATCCGGCCCTCTTTCCGGTTGGCGCGGTGATAGGCGGCCTGCTCTTTGGTGCGTCGATGCGATGGGCGGGCGGATGCGCCGCGGGCGTTTGGTACAAAGTGGGTTCCGGAAGCGTCGGTGCTCTGGCGGCCGTCTTGGGCATGGCGATCGGCGCCACCGCGCTCGAGCTGGGTCCCTTGGTGGGCTTTCGGACCGCGGTGCAGTCGGCAGGTCTCCCTCTTGGCCACAGCGCGGTCGAGCTCTGGGCATGGGCTCCCGTTGCTGGGGTCTTGATGATCGTGGCCCTCTGGCGTGCCGCTCCTGGCCACGCAGGTGAATGGTCGTGGCGTCAAACGGGCATTGCCATTGGGCTGCTCGGGGCCGTCGCGTGGCCACTGTCGAGCCTCGCAGCGCGGGACTTCGGGATGGCCGTGGTGCCGGGGACCGTGAGCCTACTGGCCGAGCCCGCTCGACGCTTCATGACCTGGGATGTTCTCTTCGTGTTGGGGATCCCGCTCGGGGCTTTCGTCGCAGCGCGGGCGAGCGGTCCGGTCACGGTGTCGAAGGTTTCAGCCGCGGACGCTGCGAAACGTTTCACCGGAGGCCTCGGCCTCGGGGTCGGCGCGTCGCTGGCTGCCGGCTGCACCGTTGGGCATGGGCTGACCGGCGTTCCATTGCTCGCGCCTGGGAGCATCGTGGCGATCGCGTCGATCTTTGCGGGCAGCGCGATCACGTCGTTGTGGGAGCTTCGAGGAGCCCGGCGCAGCGCCGCTTCCTACCAGTGAATCCCGTGCATGATGTGTGCGAAGGCCACTGCTTCGGGCCCCGGCTGCCTTGCTCGCGACGTAGGCGCTGAACCGCGGGGCGTTGGTTTGCACACCGATGCTGGAGATGTTGACGATTTGGCCGTCTTTGCGCTCACGCATGGTCGGCAAGAGGCCCAAGATGAGCTTGAGCGAACCGAAGTAGTTGAGCTGCATCGTGCGCTCGAAGTCGTGATAGCGGTCGTACGAATGTGACACGCCTCGACGGATCGATCGGCCTGCGTTGTTGACGAGCAGATCGATGTGACCGTACTCGTCGAGCACTTCGCGCACGAGGCGGTCTGCATCATCGGGATTCGATAGATCGCATACGTGGATCAGCGATTCGCCTCCGCGAAGATCGATCTTTTGCTGGACCTCCGTGAGCTTGTCTTTGGAGCGTGCGACCAAGAGCACTTTCGCTCCGGCCTCTGCGAGCCGGATCGCCAAAGCCTCACCAATTCCGCTCGACGCGCCGGTCACCATCGCGATCTTGCCGCCGATTCGGCCGTGCAAGGTCCGGTCTCGGAACAGGTCGGGATCCATGTGCCGCTCCCAGTAGTCCCAGACCTTCCAGGCGTACTCCTCCAGCGGAGGACATTTGATGTCGGTCTTGGCGAGCGCAGCCTCGGTCTCGCGTGTATCGAAGGAGGAGCGCCAATTGACGTAGGGCAGAACCGATTCGGGGATTCCGATGTCCGCTAGGATTTCTCGGCGGGCGGTTTTCACGGCTGGCATCGCGCCGAGCAGGCCGACGAGGCCCCGCGGAACCAGCTTGAGCACGCGCGGATCGATTCGCGCATCGAATCGGGGCGCGTGGGCCGCCTCGCAGATGAGGTTGAGGGCGTCACCGAAGCTTTTTGGCTTTGGATCGGTCAGGTGGAAGGTATTACCGGCGGTCTCTTGATTGTGGGCAATGGCATCGATGGCCTGTGCGACATAGTCCACAGGCACGACGTGGAGCTCAGAGCCTTCGAAGCCGACGAGAGGGGTCCAGCTTGGAAGCGCTCGACGCATTCGCTGGATCAGTTTGAACGCATAGTAGATGCCGTCGATCTTCTCGGCCTCTCCAGTGACGGAGGATCCAATGACCGCCCCGGGGCGGTAGATTTTGTAGCGAGTCTGGCATTCCTCTCGCACGAGCTTCTCGGCTAGGAACTTCGTCAAGAAGTACGGGTTCTTGTGCTTCTGACCCTCATCGAACATGTCTTCGCGAAAGAATCCCACGTAGTCGCCTGCGACTGCCGTGGAGCTCGTGTAGTGAAGCGTGGCGTCGAGGGCTTCGGCGAGTCGGCAGGCGTTGCGCGTGCCGTTCACGTTGGCTCGCTGGCTTTCCTCCATGCCGGCCGTCATGTCGTAGAGCGCGGCAAGGTGGGACGGGTGACGATATCCGCGATGACCCCCCGACGGCAACACGAAGCGAAACAAAATCATGGCTTTGCAGCGCCACCGAGGGTAGGGAACGGGCAGATGCACCCTAGGCTCGAAGCGTACATCAGCCGCGCTCTGCTGCATATCGACGAGATCCCCGACGAGCGGAAGCGCGCGTTGCGAGAAGTCTCGGCGTTCATCGCGGCCAAACGTCGAGCAGGGCAGGTCGCCGAGCTCACGTTCATCTGTACACACAACTCTCGGCGGAGCCAGATGGGGCAGCTCTGGGCCGCTGCCGCTGCGGCGCACTTTGGCATCGATCGCGTGCGGACGCATTCTGGCGGCACCGAAGTGATGGCGTTCAACCCGCGCGCAGTGGCTGCGATGCAGAGGGCGGGCTTCGTGATCGAGAGCCCGGGAGGCGACAATCCGTGCTGCGAGGTGGCGTTCGATGAAGACGGTCCGGTCATGGAATGCTTCTCGAAGACCTATGATGACCCCCTCAATCCCGGGTCGGGCTTTGCGGCCGTCATGACCTGTTCCGCTGCGGACGAGGCCTGTCCCGTGATCAATGGTGCGACCCTTCGCGCGCCGATTTGTTACGAAGACCCCAAAGTCGCCGACGGAACACCGGACGAGGCGTTGGCCTATGATGCGCGTTGCCTCCAGATCGCGACGGAGATGCTGTACCTGTTCGCTCGGGCCGCCTAACGGACCACGACGGAGCTGGGTTCAGGCGGGGCAGCGAGAACGTCCCGGTTCGACTTCGGCTGCCGTCCGTCAGCCTCGGAGATCCCATATTCCTCTGCCAACTCCGCGATGATGAGAACGCGGCCCGAGCGCTCCATCCGTTTCTCGTCGCGATGGAGTGCGTCGATGACTCGGCCGATCAGCGCGGGGCTCTCCGCGTTGGCGAGAAACTTCCCATACGGGCCCCTCATGGCATCGGGACGCTGGAACAACGGTTCGTTTCGCTCGGTTCGAACGAAACCGAGCCATAGGCTCATCGCCGCCACGTCGTGATCGCGAAAGTCCACGGCCATGTCCATCGCCATCTTGTCGACGCCTGCTTTGCCCGCACCATACGCGGGGCCGTGCATGTAACAACGCCCGCCGTAGCTCGAGGTGAACACGAGCAGTGCGCCTCCCGTGCGAATGAGAATTGGCGCAGCAAAATAGCTGGCGACGTAGTGCGAGCGTTGCCCAACGTCGAGAATGCGCAAAAGGTCGAGAGACTTCTCCCAAAACGGACCGGGCTTGGCGAGCTCTCGCGGCACCGCGGTCGCGTTGTTGACCAGAATGTCGAGTCGCCCTTGCTCGTCGCCGACGCGCTCGAACAACTGGCGAACCTGTGCGTCGTCGGAGTGGTCGCAGGTGACGCCGATGCCTCGGCCGCCAGCCTTGGTGACCGCAGCCGCCGTGGCCTGCACCGTCCCGCCAAGCGGATGCTTCTTGCCGCCTTCCTCGCTCCGTCCGGTGACGTACACCGTGGCACCTGCGGCACCCAGGGCGACGGCAATTCCCTTCCCAACCCCGCGGCTCGCGCCGGTGACCACGGCAACTCTCTCTCGGCTCTCGTTCATGGCGCTACGCTTCTAGCACGGCGGGTGGAGCGAAGTATCTCTTCCGAATCCTGAGGGCGACGCCGACCAGGGCGATCATCACCGGCACTTCGACCAAGGGGCCGATCACCGCGGCAAAGGCGGCCCCGTGATGAATGCCAAAGGTAGCGACGGCAACGGCGATCGCAAGCTCGAAGTTGTTCGAGGCAGCCGTGAAGGAGAGTGTCGTCGCTTCCGGATAGTCGGCCCCTGCAGCCTTCGAGAGCCAGAACGAAATGAAGAACATGGCTACGAAGTAGATCAGAAGTGGTACGGCGATGCGAACCACGTCGAACGGCAGGGCAACGATCGTATCTCCCTTGAGCGAGAACATGACGACGATCGTGAAGAGAAGGGCGACCAGTGTGATCGGACCGATGCGCGGCGCGAACGATTCGTCGTACCAGTCGCGTCCCTTCGCCTTGATGAGCCCCGTTCGCGTCAAGAAGCCAGCGGCGAATGGGATGCCGAGGTAGATCGCGACGCTCTTGGCTATTTCGGTGATCGTGATGTCGACGACCACCCCTTCGAGGCCCAGCTTCGTCGGCAGCCAGGTGACGAAGAACCATGCGTAGACCGAGAAGAATAGAATCTGAAAGATCGAATTGAAAGCCACCAGTCCCGCGGCGAATTCTCGATCTCCAAGAGCCAGGTCGTTCCAGACGATGACCATGGCGATGCAGCGTGCCAGGCCGATGATGATCAGGCCGACCATGTATTCCGGCTTGTCGGGCAGGAACGTGACCGCCAGGGCAAACATGAGTACCGGGCCGATGATCCAGTTCTGAATCAGTGAAAGCGTCAGCACCTTTTTGTTCGTGAAGACGCGTCCCATCTCCTCGTACCGCACCTTGGCGAGGGGCGGGTACATCATGAGGATCAGTCCCACCGCGATGGGGATGGACGTCGTGCCGATGCTCATGGCATTGAGCGCGTCGGCGAATCCGGGCACCAAATAGCCAAGGCCGATGCCCGCAGCCATAGCGACGAAGATCCACAGCGTCAGGTAACGGTCGAGAAATGAAAGGCGGCGCTCGTTGCTGGTCATGGTGTCGGGCTTCCCGTGGCGGCGGGCCGGAGCCTTCCATATACTCCGCGGGAATGAAAGCCGAGCTGCACGAGCCCCGCCCCAGCGACTACCTGATTCAGGGTCGAAATGTGACGATGCCCTGCATCGTTCGGGACGCCTGCTCCGCGACGGCAACCTGGTTGGTCAACGCTCGAGCGGCTCAGGGGCTGCTTCCGGGGCCCGAGCTCGAGATCGCCCAAGTCCTTCCCGGCCGAGGACTGCTCAGCATCGCGTGCATCGACTACCGCGATAATGACCTAGGCGACTACAACGAGGTGTCGATCGGGTTCTTCGTTCGTAAGCGCGGTGATCGCAAAGGCGCTCCGTTCATGGGTGCGGCGATCGACATGATGCGCGGGGTTCTTCCAACGCACATCGTTCATCTTCCCGTGAATCAGTCGTTCACCTGCGAGGCCGGCCAAACGATTTGGGGGTTTCCAAAGACGGTCGATGAAATCGATTTCGACACCAGCGGCGACCGCGCTCGATGCGTTTGGAACAAGGACGGGCAGAACGTCCTGAAGATCAGCTTCCCGATGGGCGGAAGCCGGGACTTCCCCGAGCAAGAGCTTTGTACCTACAGCTACATCGACGGGGCGCTGCATCGGACGCCGTTCATCTCGAGCGCCGAAAACCTCGGCATTCGGATCGGCGGCGTGAACATGTCACTCGGCGCGCACCCGATCGCGGACGAGCTGCGTTCGCTTGGTCTTCCGAAGCCGGCGCTGATGAGCCTGTGGATGGGGAAGATGAAAGGGCGGTTCGAGGCCGCCGAACGCTGCTAACCGCTCTTCTTTCCCAACCAGGCGTACACAGCTGGCAGCACGAGCAAGGTGAGCAACGTAGAGGTGACGAGGCCTCCAATGACCACCGTGGCGAGGGGGCGCTGCACTTCGGCCCCGGCACTGGTGGACAAGGCCATCGGTACGAAACCGAATGCTGCGACCGCGGCGGTCATGAGCACTGGCCTCAGCCTCGTGAGCGCACCGTGTTTTACGGCGTGGTCGAGCGGGGAGCCGTCATCCTGAAGCTGGAGGATGTACGAGACCAAGACGACGCCATTCAGGACCGCAATACCGAACAGGGCGATGAACCCAATGCCGGCCGATATGGAAAACGGCATCCCGCGGGCTAGGAGGGCCAGAATGCCGCCCGTCGCCGCAAAGGGCACGTTGAGATAGACGATCAGCGCTGGGGTGATGGAGCCGTAGGTCATGTACAGCAGCAAGAAGATCAGCAGAAGAGCGATCGGGACGGCGACCACGAGCCGGTCCGTCGCTTCTCGAAGGTTCTTGAACTGGCCGCCCCATTCGAGGAAGTAGCCTGCGGGCAAGACGCCAGCCTCTTCGATTCGCAGCTGCGCTTCCGACACGAAGCCGCCGAGGTCTCGGCCGCGAACGTTGGCTTCGACGGTTAGGCGGCGTTGAATGCGATTGCGATTGATTTGAGCGGGCCCGTCTTCCACCTTCAGCTTGGCGAGCTGACCGAGTGGTATCAACGCCCCAGTGGAGGACGCGATCGGGATTTGCCGAATAGCGTCGATGCTTGAACGCGCATCCTCTCTATACCGGACCTGTAGTGCGAATCGGCGCTGGCCTTCGAAGACCTCGCCTACGCGACGCCCTCCCATAGCCCAAATGGCGTCGAGAACGTCGCTTGCGTTGATGCCGTATCGAGCGATGCGGTCGCGGTCGATCTGAACCCGAAGCACCGGAAGCCCCGCGGACTGCTCAGCCTTGACGTCCGCCGCCCCTGGTACGGAACTGAGAATTCTCACGAGGTCGTCGCCGGCCGCCTTCAAGACCGCCAGGTCCTCGCCGTAGATGTTTACTGCAACGTCGGAGCGCACGCCGCTGATCAGCTCGTTCATTCGCATCTCGATGGGTTGGGAGAACGAAAAGCGCTGGCCCGGCACCTCGTCGTGGAGGATTTGTTCCATGTCTTCGACCAGTTCTTGTTTCGTGTCCGCGGCGGTCCATTTCGATGGCGGCGTCAGCATGATGATGACGTCTGAAAGCTCGACGCCCATCGGATCGGTCGCCACCTCGGGTCGTCCGGTCTTCGAGACGATGGTCTCAATTTCATCCGGAAACCGTTCGCGAAGCGTGCGCTCGACTCGCGTCGTTGCCAACACTGACTCTTCGAGCGAAACCGATGGTAGCCGAATCGCGTGCATGGCGATCGCGCCCTCTTCGAGGGTCGGGACGAACTCCGCGCCGAGAAAAGGCACCAGTGCCACCGACGCTACGAAGACCGCGGCCGCTGTCGCGAATGTTCTCTTTGGCCGCGCGAGTGAGCGTTCCAGCAGTGGCTCATACCAATTCCGAAGCTTACGAAGCAGCCGGGTTTCGTGTTCCACCACCCCCTTTCGGAAGACGAACGTGCAAAGCGCGGGCACCCAGGTCAGGGCGAGCACGAGGGAAACCGCCAGGGCGAAGACGACGGTCAGTGCCATTGGCTGAAACATCTTGCCTTCGACGCCGCGAAGGGAGAGCACGGGAACGTAGACGACAATGATGATCAGGACCGCGAAAGCGACCGGCCTGCCAACTTCTAGTGCTGCCTCATGCACGGTGGATTGCACCGCGCGGCCCTTGGGGCGCCGCTCGCTCATGACCCGGACCACGTTCTCCACGATGACGACGGAGCCGTCGACGATGAGGCCGAAATCGATGGCGCCCAGGCTCATCAAGTTGCCCGAGAGACCGGCCACCCGCATCGCGATGAATGCGCCCAACATCGACAAGGGGATCACCGATGCCACCAAGAGTCCGCCGCGGACGTTGCCCAGCAGCAGAAGCAGAACCACCAACACCAGGACGCCGCCCTCGATCAAGTTGGTCGCAACCGTTCGAATGGTTCGATCGACCAGGTCTGTGCGGTCGTAGAACGCTTCAACCGTCACTCCGTTCGGTAGGGTCGGCCGAATCTCCTCCAACTTGGCGCCGACGTCGCGTGCCACCTCGCGCGCGTTTGCGCCCATCAGCATCATCGCGATGCCGATCACCGTTTCACCTTTTCCATCGAGCGTTGCCGCCCCCTGTCGAACCAGAGGCGCGTTTGCGACCGTACCGAGGTCGTTGATCGTGATTGGCGTTCCTTCGTGGCGATTGGCGACCACGATGCGGCGAATGTCATCGAAGTTGGCGATCAGGCCTTCTCCGCGGATGAGCAGTTGCTCGCCGGACTGTTGGATGTACGCGCCGCCCGCGTTGGAATTGTTGCGCTCGATTGCGTCGAACACGTCACCCAAGGGAATGTCGAGCGCCGTCAAGCGCGCGGGGTCGAGCTGAACCTCGTAAGTCTTCACCTCGCCGCCGAACGTGTTCACCTCGACCACGCCCGGAACGGAGCGAAGCTGGTAGGCGATGTACCAGTCCAAAATGGTGCGCAGCTCCATCGGCGTGTAGCAGTCTTCCCTGTCAGGCGCGCCGGTTGCGCACATTGGATCGCCTTCGACGGTGAACTGATAGATCTCCCCCAAACCCGTCGAAATGGGTCCCATACTGGGATGGCCGTAGCCCTCTGGAATCGCTTGGCGGGCCTCGGAGAGACGTTCGGCGACGAGCTGCCTCGCAAAGTAGATGTCGGTTCCCTCTTCGAAGACGATCGTGACCGACGACAGGCCGAACTTCGAAAGGCTGCGCACCTCCTCGAGGTGGGGCAGGCCGCTCATGACCGTTTCCACCGGGAAGGTGATGAACTTCTCGACTTCGAGCGGGCCGAGCGCCGGTGCTGTGGTCAATACTTGGACCTGGACGTTGGTGACGTCAGGCACCGCATCGATCGGCAGCTGCTGTGCCGCCCGAAGTCCGAGCGCGCCGACGAGCAAGACGGCGAGGATGACCAGGGCGCGGTTTCGAATGGAAAAATCGAGAAGACGGTCGATCATGATGACTCTCAGTGCTCGTGGTCGCCTTCCGAGAGCCGGCCGCGCAGCAACTCCGACTTCAGTGTGAAAGCGCCGGACACGACGACCCGGTCGCCTTCGACGACGCCGGCGCGCACTTCCACCTTGCCCTGCGTTTGCGCTCCCAAGGTCACGAGCGTTGGGCTGAAGACGCCGGGCTCCTCAGTTGCGACGAAGACCATCGCTTGCCCATCGACTCGCTGTACCGCGCTCGTCGCAATGAACGCAACCGGTTCAGCGCGCTCGCCCTCCGGGCTCAGGGAGATTCGTCCGAACAGCCCCGGTCGCAACGTTCCGTCTGGGTTGTCGAGCTCGACACGAATCGCGAGCGTGCGGCTGTGCGGATCGAGTGTGTGGCTGACGTAGCTCACCTCGCCCCGCCAATCTTTGCCTGGGTAGGCTTGGAGGGTGACCACCGCGGACGCTCCAATTCGAGCCGCCGCCACATCCTGCTCATAGACCCGTCCGACGACCCAGATCCGGCTGAGGTCCGACACCATGAAGAGCGAGCTGCCGTCCGAAACCACTTCGCCGGCGGTCGCGTGCCGTTCGATGACGGTACCGCTCAACGGGCTTCGAATCGTCGTCGTGCTTCCCGCTCCCCTGCGACCGCCGTACACCTGCAGCCGTTCGTTCGATGCGGACAAGTCCGATTCGGCGCTTCGCAGCTCACCCTGGGCCTCGAGATAGGCGCGCTGTGAACCGATGCCTTCGCGTTTGAGCTCCTCCTGCCTCAAGAAGTTCGCGCGCGCGACTTCCACTGCAGCGCGCGCATTCGCTATCGAGGAGCGCGCCTCGCCGAGCGCTACGCTTCGCATCGTGGCCAGTGCTTGGTTCGCCTCTACCGAATCTCCGAGGGAAACGTGAACTTCGTCGATTTGGCCGGCGACCATGGGCGTGATGTGCGCAGTGCGGTCCGGATTGAGCTGGACTTCTGCAGGAACGTCGATTCCTCCGACGAGCCGCTCGTAGCGGACCGGCTCGGTTCGAATGCCGCTGCGTTCGAGGCCGATTTCCGAAATTCGGACCATCCCGCTGGGCTGACCCTCGGACTGCGCGGCTTCGTGTTCGTGTTCATGTTCGTCGGCCGGCGGTTCGCTCTTGCAGCTGCTGAGCAAGGACAGCGCGAGCACCAGCCCCAAAGATCGTCGGCTATTCGTCATGGTGCTCCTCATGGTCCTCTTCGTGACCATGGTGTTCATCGGGCCAGACCTCCGTGCCGACCTCCGCTTCGAGCGCGGCGACGTCTCGGTAGTAGTCCTGGTGTGCGGTCAAGGCGTCTTGCTGAATTCTCAGTAGTCGTTCGCGTGCGACCAGCACTTGGAGCAGATCGACTTCGCCAAGCTCGAAGGCGCGACGCAAGAGCGTCAGGTTCCCTTCGAATGCGGGCAAGATCTCCGTTCCATAAGCGGCGATGCGATTCGCATCCGCGTCGACTGCGATCGCTGCCCGCGTCAACCGCGTTTCCAGGGTTTGACGAAAGGATTGCTCCTCGGCTTGGCGGACACTGAGGTCCGCTCGGGCGCGCGCGCGACCCTCTTGGTTTCGTTGTGTGAACGGGATCGGCAGTGTCATCGTGCCTTGCACGATGTGCTCGTGAATTTGGACGTTGGGGAGCGACTCCCTCGTGTACAGCACGCCGAGGGAGGGCTCCGGCCAGGCCTCGCGGTTCTCCAGCTGCACGCGCGCCTCCGCTTCTTCGACGGCGCTTTCACGCGCCGCGAGGCCCGGGTGTTGCTGCGCGGCCAACACGAGGAGGTCTTTGATGGCCGGTGCCCGTCGCGGTTCATCCAGCTCTCCGAGCGGGTCTGGCAGGACATCCGGGGACCATCCGGACACCTCCGCGAGCGTCAACTGCGCGGATCGATATGCGCGCTCGGCGGTGAGCGAAGTCTGTCGGGCTTGGGCGAGCTCACCCTTGGCGAGTCGAACCGCGAGCGGTGAGATGTCGCCTGCCCGCAGTCGACGCTCGGCCACCGACACCAGCTCCTCGGTAGAAACCAGGAGCTTGTCGACGACTTCCCAGCGTTCCCGCGCCACGAGCGCAGTGTGGAATGCGGCGTGGACTTCGCGGTGCACGATCCATTCCGCCTCTTTGAGCTCCTTCCGCGTTCGCTCGTCGAATTTCTCCGCTGTCCGCATCCGCTGCTTGCGCTCGCCGGCGATCTCGATGGGTTGCGCGAGCGAGACCTGGAAATCGACGCCGCGGGCGCCCAGCGCAATGCGCGGACCCGCCGCTGCCCGTGCCAGCATGTTGCGCTGGAGCACGACCGATGCGCCCTCGACGGCCGCACTCCCGCGTTCGAGCTTTGCCCGGCTGATGCGCAAGCGCGGAGCGTGCTCGTGGGCGTGCTCGAGGATCGCCCGCAGCGATACCGTGGTCGTTTTCGGGCCCTCATCGGCCCGGGCGTCCGTCGACGCCATCTGAAGCGCGAGCATTGCAAGGCTCGCGCGCAGCCAAGCTGCGAAATTCATCTATCTCTCCTTTGCCCCGCCTCGCGGAGCGATGCTCGTGTTGAAGGTCTGGTCCTGCGCGTTCGGACTCCGCTGAACATGCCGTTCGGCGATCTCGAGGCGCACTACTCCCTGGAACTACAGAGCTAGGCGATTGGAGGACGGAAAACGTTTGCGAAGACGCCGTCTCCTTGGAGAACGGCCACGAACCAGCGGAGCGTATGAGCTTCGACTTCAGCGGCGCCGATCTCGAGGGGCGCGCTGTCGGCCACGAAGGCAGTCGTCCCGTGACACGGACAGGTTTGAAACGGGCCCGAGCAGCCGTGGGCGTCTTCGATCGGCCCGTGGCCCGCGTCATGCGGCGCATGTGCCGCGTGCCCGTCGAGGAGGAAGTGCGCCACGTTCTCGGTCATCTCACCGGCGCCAGGCGTGATCGCGTACGCGAGCAGAAGCGCAATGCCTGGGATGAGTCGAAACACGCCCCCAAGGTAGCGCTCCTCACAGAAGGCGCCAACCGCGGCGCAGGCGTTTCCTATTGAAATCGAGTTGCGACAAGCGTACCCCTGTCCGTTCACGGAGGGACCCCATGGAAGTTCGCGCTGCAATCGCCCACCAGGCGGGCAAACCACTATCCATCGAGACAGTACGACTCGAGGGCCCGCGTGCCGGCGAGGTGCTCATCGAAATGAAGGCCACCGGCATCTGCCACACCGACGCGTACACCTTGTCCGGCGCAGACCCGGAGGGGATCTTTCCGTCGGTGCTCGGGCATGAGGGTGCCGGCGTGATCGTCGAGGTCGCTCCGGGGGTGAAGTCGTTGAAGCCAGGCGATCACGTGATTCCTCTTTACGTTCCGGAGTGTCGCAACTGCGAGTACTGCACCTCCGGAAAAACCAATCTCTGTCAGGCCGTGCGGGCAACGCAGGGGCGAGGGCTGATGCCGGACGAGAGCAGTCGCTTTTCGATCGGTGGCGAGACGATCTTTCATTACATGGGTACCTCGACGTTCGCGCAGTACACGGTCGTACCGGAGATCGCCGTTGCCAAGATTCGCGAGGACGCGCCGTTCGACAAGGTTTGCTACATCGGCTGCGGTGTGACGACCGGCATCGGAGCGGTGATCAATACTGCGAAGGTCGAGGCTGGCGCCAACGTAGTCGTGTTCGGGCTCGGTGGCATCGGGCTCAACGTGGTGCAGGGGGCCCGGATGGTCGGCGCCGACAAGATCATCGGTGTCGACCTCAACCCTGCGCGACGCGAACTCGCCGAGAAGTTCGGGATGACCCACTTCGTCAATCCCGAGGAGGTCGAAGGCGATTTGGTTTCGTACTTGGTGAACCTGACCGGAGGCGGCGCGGACTACACGTTCGAGTGCATCGGGAACGTCGAGGTGATGCGCCAAGCGCTCGAGTGCTGTCACAAGGGCTGGGGCGAAAGCGTCATCATCGGCGTCGCGGGGGCTGGCGCGGAGATTGCCACGCGTCCCTTCCAACTCGTTACCGGCCGTGTGTGGCGTGGAACCGCATTTGGCGGTGCCAGGGGGCGCACCGACGTTCCCAAAATCGTCGACTGGTACATGGAAGGCAAGATCAACATCGACGATTTGATCACGCACAAGATGCCGCTCGAAGAGATCAACACCGCGTTCGATTTGATGCACGAGGGGAAGTCGATCCGCAGCGTGGTGGAGTTCTGAGATGAGCACGGATTCCGAGATTTTCGTTCACCAGTTCGAGCTTGGCCCCTGGGAAAACTTCATCTACTTCGTTGGCGACAAGGCGACACGGAAATGTGCGGTCGTCGATCCGGCATGGGACGCGGACTTCATTCTCGAAGAAGCCAAGCGGCTCGACGTCGAGATCAGCAACATCCTCTGTACCCACAGTCACTTCGACCATGTGAATCGCGTGGACGCAATTCTCGAGAAGCGAGACGTGCCGGTGCGCATGCTCGGGGAAGAAATCGATTTCTCAGGCTTTCGTTGCGAGAACCTGCAGCGTCAAACCCCTGGCGATGTCCTGCGCATCGGTGACCATCTCGAGATCACGATGGTGCATACTCCCGGTCACACGCCCGGTTCGACCACGTTTCGCATCCGGGACGCCATCGTCACCGGCGATACCCTTTTCATCCAAGGCTGCGGACGCTGCGACTTCGTAGGTGGCGATCCGAAGGTCATGTACCAAACGCTCAAGAGCCTCACCGAAGCACTCCCAAGAGACACCCGCATGTACCCAGGCCACAACTACGGCCCAGTCACGGTCTCGACCCTCGACGAAGAGCTGAGAGAAAACCCGTACCTGCAACACCAGACCCTAGAAGCCTTCGTCTCCCACCGAATGGAAGGTAAAACGCCCGACACCCCTCTACCGCAACCCTAGCGTGTGACACCTAAGGTGCTGAAACCACAGGCGTTTTGGACCCCTAGCGTGTCCCCTTTTGCTGGGCTCGGCTGAGGCCGGTGGTGACGTATTGAATGGTGCTGATTGCGATCGTCGTCAGGATGGCGACGCCCAGGAGTTGCAATGCGAACATGGGGGGTTGGCCGCGCCAGGCGTGGCTGATGGTGAATAGAACGAAGAGGATTTGGAGGACGGTGTTTAGCTTGCTTGCGCCAGTCGGTTCGCCGTGAATCGGGGCCACGTAGAGTTGGTAGACGATGGCTCCGGTGATGATGATGATGTCGCGGCCGACCACGATCGCCGAGAACCAGACTGGAACCAAGCCGATCCAGGCCAGGGTGACGTATGCGGCGAACATCAGGAGCTTGTCCGCGGCTGGGTCGAGAAGGCCGCCCAAACGTGTCCGCCAGTTGAACCGCCTCGCCAGGAATCCGTCCAAAGCATCCGAAAACCCGGCAACAAGAATCAAGCCTAGGGCGAGCCCGTAGCGACCTTCCAGGAGGCTCCAAACGATCGGCGCCACCAAGATGATGCGCACGATGCAGATCATGTTGGGGATGTACTTGAGCTTCACTGGAGACCCGACGGAGCTATTTCGCGCTGAACTTGGAATACCCGGTGGTGATTCGCTGATACGTCGAAGGCAGCAACCGCACAACCCAGTCAAATACGCGAGCGTCCGGTCCGACCAGAATTCGTCGTTGATTGCGTCGCACGCCATCGAGGATTACCCGCGCTGCTTTGTCAGCGCCAGTGATGAATGTCTTTTCGAACTTCTCCCTACTGTCGATATCGTTGATGCTGAGGTCACGGACGCTGCTATCGATCCGGGACGAGCGGGCGATGCCCGTCTTGATTCCGCCAGGATGGACGCTCGATGCGCTGACGCCGAAGCTCATCATGTCGAGCTCTTGGCGAAGTGACTCGGTGAAGCCGCGCACGGCAAACTTGGCCGAGTTGTAGGCGCTCTGACTCGGAACGTCGCATTTCTGGCGCCCCAGCTCGATGGCGAGCGCGCGGCCGATGCCGGAGCCCGCGCCTGTGATGGCGGCCACCTTATTCTCGAAGCTTTTCACCACAGAACCTTTCCCCGGGAGCACGAATCCTGCCAGACCGGATTCGCGCCGTCGACCCCTCGGAATTCCAGCCAGATACCCCGCGATTGCTGGCATACTCGCACGACAAGACGCCCTGGAGGAACCTTGCGGAACGCGTACATTTCTGGAACCGGCTTCCACGTGCCGGACGACGTCGTCAGCAACGAAGAGCTCTCGAAACGCTACGGAATCGACACCAGCCACGAATGGATCGTGCAGCGCACCGGCATCGAAGCGCGCCGATTCGCACCCGCGGGTGTCGGAACGTCGGATCTGGCGGTTCCCGCCGTGGAGATGGCGCTCGAACGCGCCGGGCTTGCGAAGACCGACATCGGGATGATCATCTTTGCGACCTTGTCACCAGACCACGCCTTTCCGGGGGCGGGGGTCTACCTTCAAACCAAGCTCGGACTGACCGACGACGACGTGGGCCACTTCGTCGGCTGTCTCGACGTGCGAAATCAGTGCTCCGGGTTCTTGTACGGCCTCGCGACCGCAACATCGATGGTGCAGTCCGGTTCCGTCGACAACGTCGTTGTGGTGGGCGCCGAAGTCCACTCGGCGGCACTCGATCTGAGCGCGGCCGGGCGCGACGTGGCTTCGCTTTTCGGTGACGGAGCAGGCGTGGTCATCGTCAGCGCGACGGACGAAGACCGCGGCGTTCGGAGCTGGCACCTCGGGGCCGATGGGCGTCACGCCGACGCGCTTTCTCAAAAGATTTGGGACATCAGTCGACGACCCTTCATTCCCCAAAATGAAGAAGGCGTCGGGCAGGTCGACCCTGAATACATGTTTGCGCAGATGGCGGGGCGCTTGGTTTTCAAGCACGCGGTCGAGCGCATGATCGCCGCGCTGATGAAAGAGTTTCAGAAACAAAGCCTGACACTCGACGACGTCGACCTGTTCTTCTTTCACCAGGCCAACCTGAGAATCAATCAGTACGTCGCCAAGCAACTCGGCATTCCCGAGGACAAGCTCTTCCACAACATCGAGCGCTATGGCAACACCACTGCCGCGACCATCCCGATTATGCTCGCCGAAGCACAGGGAGAGGGCAGGCTCGAACGCGGCATGAAGATCGCCATGGTGGCTTTTGGCTCTGGCTTCACCTGGGGCGCCGCAATCATCGACTGGTAGCTCGAGCTCAGCCCCGGGCGAGGTCGGGGTGATCGGGGTCGAATACGTCGGGTTCGAGATAGATCATGCAGCGGATCGGGACCGCTTCCCGGATGCGCTGTTCGGTTTGGTTGATCACGGCCCCGACCCTCGCGGTGTCGAGGCCCGGCTTCAGCTGGATCTTGGCGGCTACCAAAAGCTCGTCGGGACCGATGTGCTGGGTGCGCATGTGAAGGAGTCGTTGCACGTCGGCAGTCTCTTCGATCGCCCGGACGATCGTCTTTCGCATGCTCCCGAGCGCCGACTCGCCGATCAAGAGGCTCTTCATCTCGAAGACGAGCACAGTGGCGATCACGACGAGGAGCACCCCGATTGAGATGGTGCCGTAAGCGTCCCAGCGGGAATCGCCAGTGATGGCTGCGATCGATATGCCGAGCAGAGCCAGCGTCAGGCCCATGAGCGCACCGAAGTCCTCCAGGAGCACGACCGGGAGCTCCGGTGTACGCGAGTGGCGAACGAATTCCCACCAGGAGGCCTGCCCCTTGAGCGCTCGCGACACCTTGGCGGCGGTGTGCAACGAGTACCCCTCCAGAACGATACCGAGCAGGAGAATGCCGATCGCCCATTGAACGTTGGAAACCTCGTGGCTTGCCTCACCGAGCTTGTGCACGCCTTCGAAGATCGCAAAGAGTCCGCCGAGCGTGAACAGCACGAGCGCGACGATGAACGACCAGAAATATCGCTCCCGGCCGAAGCCAAACGGATGATCGGGCGTCGCATCCATCGTAGCTCGCCGGCTTCCGAGCAGCAGCAGAGCCTGATTGGAAGTGTCGGCGACCGAGTGGACGGCCTCGGCCAACATCGACGAGGAAGAAGTGAATGCGTAGCCGACGAACTTTGCGATCGCGATGCTAAGATTGGCGAAAAGAGCGGCCAAAATCGCCTTGGTAGATCCGGATGCCATGGCGCCAGGCTATGTGATAATAGCCCCATGTGCGAGCTGAGCGAGTGACCGACAAGAAGCCGGTGAGCGCGGTGTTCGATGATGTTCTCGGGACGGACGATGCGGTCGAGATCGCTCGGCGCATTCGAAGACGGGAGATCCAGCCGCGCGAAGCAGTCGAGGCAGCCATCGCGAGGGCTGAGCGGGTGAACCCATCGCTCAACGCGATCGCCACCCCACTTTTCGACGCTGCGCGCCTAGAAGCCGAGCAGCCTCAGTCTGGGGTGTTCGCCGGCGTGCCTTCATTCATCAAGGACAACGAAGCCGTTGCAGGCGCGCCTCTCTTGCACGGCTCCCGCGGGCTGCCGAACCGCCCTTCGGAGAAGAGCTCCCCATTCGTCGAGCAGTTCTTGTCTCTCGGTCTGATCAACCTCGGAAAGACCACCATGCCAGAGTTCGGGCTCACCGGAACGACGGAGGCGCTGGTCTATGGGCCCACGCACAATCCGTGGAAACTGGGGTTCTCTCCCGGTGGCTCGTCGGGTGGCTCGGCCGCGCTCGTGGCGGCTGGCGTCGTTCCGATCGCGCACGCGAACGACGGGGGAGGCTCAACACGGATTCCCGCGTCTTGCTGCGGGCTGGTGGGCCTCAAACCGTCGCGCGGCCGACTGATCGACATCGAAGGCGCGGCGCTTTTCCCGGTCAAGATCGTCCACCAAGGGATGCTGAGCCGCTCGGTGCGCGATACGGCGGTCTTCTATCACGGCGCGGAGCGTTACTATCGGAATCCCAAGCTGCCCGAAATCGGGCTGGTGACCCATCCTGGCCGGCGGCTGCGCGTTGGCTTCTTCACGGATCTCGATGAAGCCACGCCGTCGCACCCGGACTGCGTGGCCGCCGTGACCGACGCGGCGAACCTGCTCGAACGCCTTGGCCATTCGGTCGAGCGGGTGACGCGACCGTTTGACGATGGGTTCCTCGAGGACTTCTTCTTGTTCTGGTCGATGCTTAGTTTCGCGGCCACTCGATTTGGAACTCGGCTCGTTCACCCCGACTTCGACGCGTCGAAGGTCGAGGATTTCACCAATGGCCTTGCGGGCTACTTCAAAGAGAACCTGCAAAGAGCTCCCGCGGCCATTTGGCGTTTGAGGAAGTTCGCAGATCGATACGCCCGCTGTTTCGACGAGTACGACGTCTTGATGAACCCCACCGTCGCCATGCCATCGCCGGAGCACGGCTACATCGGCCCCGAGGTTCCGTTCGACACGGCGCTGGAGCGTTTGAAATGGTTCATCCCATTCACTCCGACCCAGAACGTGTCGGGGGGTCCCGCCATCTCGCTGCCATTGGGCCAGAGCGAGGATGGAATGCCTTTGGGGGTTCAGCTCGCATCGCCGTTCGGTGATGAACGAACGCTTCTCGAGTTGGCGCTGGAGATCGAGGCGGCAGCGCCCTGGCCTAGGATAGGCGCCTAGCGCCCGAGCAGCTCGGCCAAGACGGCCGAGGGCGGAGTAGTACCCGGGGCGAGCGGTCTTGACGAGCTCCACCACGGTTTCATCGAGCGACGAGACGATGGTTCGATCTTCCCCGCCGATCAGAGTGACTTCGTCGAGGACAACCGTAACCAACTGCTCGGGCCCCGTCGTCGCGGTAGGGCAGCGTACGCTGACAAGGAATCGCGCCTGACGGACGATGGCTTCGAGATTCAGTGGCGGACGAATTACCTGGGCAGCGCGCATCTAACGTACCTGCTGCTTCCGCCGCTCGAGAAGACGGGGAAGACGACCGGCGATGCGCGAGTCGTCAACGTCGTCTCGCTCCTTCACAAGAAGGGTTCGAACGACGACTTGTTTGAAGTGACGAGGCCGTATAATTCGGGGCCGCCTATGGCAACTCCAAGCTCGCGCTCATGCACATGACGACCGAGCTCCAGCGTCGGTACGCGGAGAAGTCTCGCCTGCAAGCGTATTGTCTGCACCCAGGGTCGCTCTTCACCCACGTGGCCGACAAGGGGCTCGAAGGGACGGGCGCGATCGAGAAGGCCCGCAGTGCGCTGCCGCCCGTCGAGGCTAGCAAAGACGCTGAGGACGCGGGACTTGCGGCGCGTCTTTGGGCCGAAGCGGAGTCTTGGGTAGGCGCCTAGGGTTCGAGTGCGGGCAGGTCGGCTAGGATCCCCGGCTCGTCGGTGATGATCGCCGTGGAGCCTTTTTCGATCTGCTCCTTCATCAACTCTTGGATCTGCTCGTCCGTCAGGTCGGCGGTATTCACCACCAACACGTTGACCTGTAAGCCTTCATCGAGGGCGCTTTGAACCGTCTCGGCCGACACAGAGGCGCCTGGATGGATCGCGTCTTGTTTCAGCTCCACCGCCTGCGTTACCTCTGCCGCCCCCGTGTCATCGGACACGATCGCAGAGTAGTAACCGGGCCTTTCGGTCTTGACGAGGGCCGCGGCAGTTGCATCGAGGGACGAGAAAATGGTTCGATCTTCCCCCCCAATACGGGTGACCTCCGCGAGGACCGCTGGCACGAGCTGCTCCGGCCCAGTGGTATCGGTCAAGCAGGGTGCCTCGAACACCTTCAACTCGATGTTGATGAGCGCGTTGCCATCGATTTCGCTGTAGGCCTCGAGCAACGTGGGCGGTCGCTCTTGCGTGGGGTTCCCTTCGCGGTCGAGCAGCCTGCACGCCCGGATTGCGTCGAACGTCCTCGCGCTCACGCAACCTGTGCAGTTGGTGGTTCGATCGAGGGTGTCGTCGTGCATCACGATGATCTGGCCGTCCTGCGTGATCGCCGCGTCGAGCTCGACGCCGTCCGCACCTTCGTCCATGGCAGCGAGGAATGAAGAGAGCGAGTTCTCAGGAAACGGATGGCCCGCTCGAGTCGGCCCGGTGCCGCGGTACCCGATGTTCGCGGCGTCCCTCCCGTCGACGACGCGCGCGCTGAAGATGCGCACGCGCACTTTGTCCCTGGGCGCCCGCCCCAGGCACAGGTTTCGCGCGGCCCACTCGGTTTCGCAAGCCGCCGTATCGCACTTCAACTCGTTGGGGTCCGGCGGGTCCACCACGTTGCGGGTAACGCACGCATAGTAAGCCTCGGTTTCGCCCTGGCAGATGATGGTCAGTGCGTCATTGGTCACACGTTTGCAAGTCGTCTTCTGCTGCTCGAACGCCGGGTCGTTCTCGTCGCAGTAGTCACAGCACTCCTCACAGTATTCGACCGCTAGCGGTTGGATCGGAGCCGGACCCGATGACGAGCACGCCAACGCCAACCCCAACAAACCTACAGACAGACCCCGAATCATGAAACCTCCACCAAACATCGGTTGTGAGACTATCCTAGGATTGAGGAATCGTCCCGTGCATTTCGAGATCGGAGACGTGTACGTACCAAGGGGCCCGGGAGTCGTAGTGGATGCTAAACTTGGGCCGGACCCCCGGATCGCCGTCGAGCCCGCCAGCGCCGACGACCATCACCTTGCCGTTCCTCGTCAGCCAGGGCATCGCCGAGCCGCAGTCCGTGCAGAAGGCAGTCGACCAATACTTGGCCGTGGGGAGCTCGAATCGCCGGACCTTGTCCTCTCCGCGCTCCCAGCTGAACTGGTCCACGGGGACGAAGAGGTTGGCCAGGTGCGAAGAGCCGGTTTTTTTCCGACACCGGCTGCAGTGGCAGTACTGAAAGCCACGAAACGGGCCTTCGATACGATAGGCCACGGCTCCGCAGACGCACGATCCTTCAATCGCCTCATCCATCACAGTCACTCCTTCAGGGGCGAGAATTTGAGCTTCTGGCCTCCGACACTCGCTTCCGCCATCAGGCCGGCTGTCGGAAGGATGATGATCGCTACGCCGTCGGCGTATTTGGCCTTGGCCGCGGCTCCTTGGTCGGCCGCGTTGGCGGTTGCCTGTGCGCTCAGCTCGAGCCTGTTCTTTTTGAAGCGGTTCAGCGCCGACTTCGTTTTGAAAAGGATGATCTCGGCAAACTTCTGGCCGCCGATCTGCGCCCCTATGGTCCCTTGGGAGAGCTGTGCGTGTCCGATGAGCTTGCCCCCGGCATAGACCTCGCCCCGACCCCCGGCGCCGCCCACGATGAACCCGCCTTTGGCGACCTCGGGAAAGATCGCATAGCCGACGAGCTTCCCGAGCGTCGCCTTGAAGGAGCTGTCTTTTGCCTGGAACCGTCCGAGGGCATCACGGACGTCGGCTGCCAGTTGCTCGTCGCTCGCCTTGTCCGCGGTGGCCGGAGCGCTGGTCGTGAGGAGAAGCAGAGAGAGGCCCAGCATCAGGGATCGTGGGATTCGCATGACTAGACTTTGGGCCAGTCGACGCAGCGGTCAAATCGGGGCGCTCGCAGCGGAAGACGGGCGCTACGAATTCGACTAGCGTCATCGATCCCTGAGGCGCAAAGACATTGGCCCTTTATTTTCCCAGCCCGACTGATTAGAAAGACCCTCATGCGCACATCGATCTTCTTTCTCGGAGCGCTGCTCGCTCTATCCTTGGCCGTCGTCGGCCCCGCCATCGCGGAAGACCCTGAGTTTGTCATGGAAGTCGGCACCGTGGCTCCGAAAGGAAGCCCCTGGGCCGAACAGCTCCAGCGGTTCAAGGCCGAGGTCCAGGAAAAGACGAACGGTCGGTTGAAGGTGAAGTTGCGGCTCGGACGAGGCAACGAGCGGTCGATGGCGCGCAGGGTTCAGATGGGAAGCATGCAAGCGTTTGCCGGCTCCGTCGGCGGCATGAGCTCGATCGTTCGAGAGGTCAATGTCGTCGAGGCGCCCTACGTGTTCGAGTCCTTTGCGAGCGCGGATAAGGCGCTCGACACTCCGGAGGTCACCGCGCAGGTCAAGAAGGTCCTTTCGAAGCGAGGGCTAATCTTCGGAATATGGGCGGAGAACGGATACCGTTCCTACTTCAGCAGCCAGAAGATCCGAAAACCAAGCGACATGGCTGGGATTCGGTTCCGTTCGCAAGAGTCAATGGTGCACGTCGAAACCTACGAGGCCTTCGGCGCGACTCCGGTCCCGATCGACAACGGAAATACGCTCATGAGTGTGCAGACCGGGGTCGTCGACGGTTTCGACAACACTCCGCTCTTTGCGATGGCCGCAAGTTGGTACCAGGGCCTCAAGGAAGGCGAGCGCCACATCTTTCTGAGCCGCCACTGCTACCAGCCCGCGCTCCTCGTTTACTCCAAGAAGTGGTTCGACACCCTTCCCAAGGACATTCAGGAAGTGATCACGACCCTGCCCCACGACCTCACGGTCTGGGGGCGAAACCAAGTCCGGAAGATCGAGCCCGTCTTGCTCAAGAACCTGGAGCGCTATGGGTACGAGATCTACGACCCCACGCAGGAAGAGCTGGCGGCATTCAAAGCGAAGCAAAAGGGCGTTCCGGATCGCATCGCAAAAGAGATGGGGCCTGAAGGGGTTGCACTCCTGAAAGCGATCCGCAAAACATTCTGAGCATTCGCCCATGAAACCAAACGTTCTTCACGACAAGAACATCGCCGCTTCAACTCAGCCTCTCAAAGCGCGGCAGGTGCTCGGCAAATACCGGATTCGACGCCGAATTGGCGCCGGTGCGTTTGCGACGGTGTACGAGGCGTACGACACGATCGAGGGCATCCCCATTGCACTCAAAGTGCCGAACCTCGATCAGCTCACTAAGGAATCGCTGAGCGCCATCCACCGCGAGGTCCGCCTCACCGCGCGTCTGGAGCACGAGAACATCTTGCCGCTCCGCAACGCGATGATGATCGACGGTCATTTCGTCATTGCGACTCCGATCGGCGAGCAGACGCTGACCGACCGCTTGCACTACCGCCTCGGCCCGAAGACCGCACTCGCCTACACCGAACAGCTGATCGACGCGCTCGCGTACGCGCACGAGATGCGGGTAATTCACTGCGACATCAAGCCGTGCAACGTCATCCTCTTTCCGGATGGGCAAGCTCGCTTGGCCGATTTCGGCATTGCGAAACTCGCGCTCCGGACGCGAACGATCATGGGCTCCGGCCAGGGCACCGTTGGTTATATCGCGCCCGAGCAAGCGATGGGCAAGCCGTCGTTTCGTTCTGATGTGTTCTCGATGGGTCTGCTGATCTATCGCATGTTTGCCGGCGAGCTCCCCGCCTGGCCGTTTGATTGGCCGCTGCCCGGCGCCGAAAGGCTTCGCCGCACGGTCAGCCGGGAGTTCATCGTTTTTCTTCGCCGTTCGATCGAAATTCGAGAACGCAAACGATTTCGGGACGGCGTGCAGATGCAGAAGGCGTTTCAAGCGGTGGCGCCCAAGGCGCTTCGAAGCACCACACGAAGCAAGAGAGCGTCGCTGTGAGCAAAGCCCACATCTTCGAAGATGTGGACATGGCGCGGGGAGAGCGCTTCGAGCTGGGCGGCTGCGAAGCGGTAGTGCTCAGCATTCGAAAACCTGAACGAGAGGGTCCGAACGAGGACGCTGCGGGCTTGATCTCGATCGGCGAAGAGGCCGGTGTAGCGGTGGTGTCCGATGGTGCGGGTGGCCATCCAGGCGGCGCCGAGGCAGCGAAGCTTGCGGTGCAGGCGGTCTGTGAATCCGTGGGGGAGCTGGGTGCAGACGTCGCGAATCTGCGCGGGGCGATCATCAATGGGTTCGAATCCGCGGACCGCGCAATCTCCGCGCTTGGGACCGGCGCCGCGGCCACCCTCGCGGTCGTCGAAGTGCACGGCCACAAGATGCGCTCCTATCACGCGGGCGATTCGATGGTGCTCGTGACGGGGCAGCGCGGACGCATCAAGTGGCAGACCATCCCGCACTCTCCGGTTGGTTACGCGGTAGAGGCGGGGTTGCTGGATGCCGGAGATGCCCTGCACCACGAAGACCTGCACATCGTGTCCAACCTCTTGGGCGCGAAAGACATGCGAATCGAGCTCGGTGCCACGCTCAGTCTGGCGCTGCGCGATACGGTCGTTTTGGCCAGCGACGGGCTCAGCGACAACCTTCACCTGGACGAGATTGTGGAGCACCTGCGGAAAGGGCCGCTTCCGAGGGCCGTCGACGACTTGGCCGCCCTCGGGCGTCGACGCATGGAGGCGCCGATCGAAGGGGCTCCCTCGAAGCCCGACGACCTCACCTTCGTCGCGATTCGCCGCCGCCGCTGACGCTGAGGCGACGCGCAAGCACGGGCGGGATCGTCGCACTTGGTGGTATGGTTCACGCCATGCTGGCTCGGCTTGGTGAGGTTTTCAGCCGGTGGGCCGAACGCTGGGTTCCCGATCCATTCGTCCTCGCGCTCGCACTGACCTCGATGACGCTCCTGGGAGGGTTCCTGCTCTCGGGGTCCGTCTCGACGGTGCTTCAGGGCTGGTACGGCGGCTTCTCGAGCACGCCGCTGCTGGCCTTTGCGCTGCAGATGTGCCTCATCTTGGTGACCGGGCAGGCCTTGGCGTCGAGCCCGCCGGTGCAGAGGGTGATCCGAGCGGTCGCGCGCGCGCCCAAGCGGACGCCGGAGGCCGCTGGCTTGGTCGCGCTCATCGCCTGCCTGACAGGTCTCATCCAGTGGGGGCTCGGGGCGGTCGTCGCGGCTTTCGTGGTTCGGGAGATCGCCCACAGCGCTGCGGAAGACGGGCGACCGATGGACATTCCCGTGCTCGGTGCTGCTGCGTACGCTGGGCTCGCGGTCTGGCACGGCGGGCTCAGCGGCTCGGCTCCTTTGAAGGCCGCGGAATCGGCGCAGTTCACGCAAGGGACGACGCAGGCGATCCCCGTGAGCGAAACGCTCTTCTCGTCGCTGAATCTCGTCGTCAGTGGCGGCTTGCTGATCTTGTTGCCACTCATGTGCGTCGCGCTTGCGCCCAAGGCCACATTGGTTCCGGAGGTCCCAGCGATGCGCGCCGTCGCATCGCAGCGGGGTAAGCGCTCTCTTCTGGGACTCGCCGTCGGTGGCGCGGCCGTTCTCCTGGTAGGCTTTGGCTGGGTCCGAGGCGAAGTCGCATTCGATCTCAACTCCGTGAATCTCTTTTTCTTGGCCCTGGCGCTTGCGGCACACGGGTCGATTCGGAGTTTTCTCGATTCGGTGTCGGACGGGGCGCGCGGTGCCGGCGCGATCATCGTTCAGTTCCCTTTGTATTTCGGCATCCTCGGCGTGATGCAGGCGAGCGGAATGATCGAGCGGCTCTCGTCGGCAATGGCTTCCATCGCATCCAGCGGCACCTTTCCCTTGCTGACGTTCCTGAGCGCGGGCCTGGTAAACTTCTTCGTGCCCTCGGGCGGCGGTCAGTGGGCGCTTCAAAGCGACGTTCTGCTCACCACGGCGGCCGCCCTCGAGCTCGATCCCGCGCGCACGGTCATGGCCTTTGCCTATGGCGACGAGTGGACGAACCTCTTACAGCCGTTTTGGGCCCTGCCGCTTCTTGCGATCACCGGCCTCAAGGCTCGCCAGATCGCCGGCTACACGGCCATTCTCGCGATCGGCATGGGGCTCTACGTCGGCTTGGTTCTATTGCTCTTGGGCTAGAGTCCAGAGGCGACGCTGTACGCCGCCTCGGTGCTCTCGGAGATTTGCGCGAGCGTTGCGCCGTCGGCCAGCTCGACGAGGGTCATGCCGCCGCCGCCCTTCTTGTCGATCTCGAAGACGCCGAGGTCGGTGATGAGCAAGTCGACGACATGGGTGCCGGTGAGTGGCAGGGTGCAGCTCTTCAAGAGTTTGGGCTTGCCCTTGGCCGTGTGCTCCATCACGACGACGACCCGAGGAACTCCTGCGACCAGGTCCATGGCACCGCCCATCCCCTTGACCATTTTGCCGGGGATCATCCAGTTCGCGAGGTCGCCGTTTTCCGCAACCTGCATCGCGCCGAGGATTGAAAGATCGATGTGACCGCCGCGAATCATGGCAAACGACTCGGCGCTCGAGAAGAAGCTCGTCGTGGGCAGCTCGGTTACCGTCTGCTTGCCAGCGTTGATCAGGTCAGCGTCCTCGTCGCCTTCGTAAGGGAACGGGCCCATCCCGAGCATGCCGTTTTCGCTTTGCAGCTGGACGGTCATGCCGGCCGGAATGTGGTTCGAGACGAGGGTCGGTATGCCGATTCCGAGATTCACGTAGAAGCCGTCGCGAAGCTCTCGCGCGGCACGTGCAGCCATTTGGTCGCGGGTCCAAGCCATCGTCTCCTCCTCAGGCGCGCGGGCGCGTGGTCCGTTGCTCGATGTGCTTCGAGGGAGCTGGGTAGTGAATGATGCGATCGACGTAGATCCCCGGGGTCATGATCTGATCGGGCTCCAGCTCGCCAGGCTCGACGAGATGCTCGACCTCGGCGACCGTCACTTTACCGGCCGTGGCCATCATGGGGTTGAAGTTCCGCGCGGTCTTTCGGTAAATGAGATTTCCTTCCGTATCACCCTTCCACGCATGCACGATCGCCACGTCGGCGACGAGGCCCCGCTCCATCACGTACGGCTCGCCGCCGAACTCGCGGATCTCTTTGCCCTCGGCGACCGACGTTCCGACACCGGTCTTCGTGAAAAACGCCGGAATCCCGGCGCCGCCGGCGCGAATCCGCTCGGCCAAGGTCCCCTGTGGGTTGAACTCGACTGTCAGATCGCCGTCGAGGAACTGCTTCGCGAAGAGCTTGTTCTCGCCCACGTACGACGAGACCATCTTCACGATCTGACGTGTTTCCAACATCACGCCGAGACCGATGCCATCGACGCCCGCGTTGTTCGAGATCACCGTCAGCCCCTTCACACCCGACTTCGCGACGGCTTCGATCAGCGCCTCGGGGATTCCGCACAGGCCGAAACCGCCGGACATCAAGGTCATGTTGTCGCTGAGCAGCCCATCGAGGGCGGAGGTAGCGTTTGGGTACACCTTATTGGCCATGGCTGGTCTTTACCTCCGGCTTCGGCAGCTGACAATCCCGAACGCTAGTTGAAACCCAGCATCTCTCTGGCTTCCGTCGGGGATGCGACCTCTCGGCCTGCGTTGCGCGCACACTGAGCCAGCGCTTCGATCAGCTGTCCGTTCCCCGTCGTCTTATCTCCGTTCGGAAGGTAGAAGGTGTCCTCGACGCCCGTTCGGAGCATGCCCCCAAGATCGGCGGCCCGTTGATGGGTTTCCCAGATGTCTTCGCGACCGATGAGCGTCGCCTGCCAGTGGGCATCGCCGCTCTTGTACTTCATGAGGAGCTCGAGCAACTCTGGATCGCAGGGCATCCCCGATGCAACGCCCATCACGAAGTTGTAGTGCATCTCTTTGGCCATTCCGGCTCGAAGATAGAGGCCGACCGAGCGAACGATCCCGACGTCGAAGCACTCCATCTCTGCAGTGGTATGCGTCTCTTTCATCGCATCCAGCATCTTTTGAACCTTGTCGACACTGTTGAGAAACACCATCGGAGGCCAGGCCCAGGTGTTGTCCCTCTTGAGCTTCAGGTAATTGAGGCTGCCCGCGTTGCAAGCGGCGATCTCTGGCTTGATTCGATGAAGGCACGCGATCGGCCCCGACACGTCCTCGTCCATCACGCCCGTCGTCTGATTGATGACGATGCCGGGGCAGGCCTCGCGAATCGCGTCGCTCGCAGCCGCGGCCACCTCCGGATCCCAGGACGGGAAGTGCCCCATGCCCGGCTCCTGCCGGCGAAAATGAATGTGCACGATCGAAGCGCCCGCGTTGTAAGCGTCGCGCGCCGATGCGGCCATTTCTTCGGGCGTGACGGGAACCGGGTGCTGTTTCGGGTTGGTGAGCACGCCATTGAGCGCACAGGTGATGATCGCCTTATCCATCTCCGTCCTCCGGCTTCGAGAGCTTCAGAGCCTTACTAGGCTACCTCGACCTCTATGGCCAGCAGGGTGAAGGCCGCCTCAAGCAACTCGAAATTTCGGCGGCTCGCGAAGAAGATGTCGCGCTGAGCCCTAGAACCAGTCCGGTTCCGCCCTGATGTAAGAGTCCTCGTTGGAGCGGCAGAGCTTGGCGAGGAGCGGGATCCGCGGGATCTCGGTGCGGATCCAATACTGCGTCGCGGCGTCGGTCCCACGTTTGCGCTTCTCGGAAATGGGCGCGGTACGCGCGACCGCGGCCATGTTGAGCCACTGCCAGCCGATGACGAGGGTTGCGAACATGTCGAGGTAGTCCCAGCTGTGGCCGAGCATGCCGTCCGCATCTCCGGCCATGCCGCGTTGACCGAGCTCCATGGTGATGGCGCCGACCCGAGAGACCGCTTCTTCGAGGGCCGCACAAAGCTCCGGGTCGCAGCCGGCTTCCCGTGCTCGAGCAATGGTGCGGCCGATCTCTTCGGCGAGCGCCCGTAGCGGGGCACCGCCTTTGGACATCACCTGCCGGCCGAGCAAATCCATGCTTTGGATCCCATTGGTTCCTTCATGAATCGTGTTGAGCTTCTGATCGCGCATGTACGCCTCGGGTAGGTATTCGCTCGTGTAGCCGTAGCCGCCATGGATCTGAACGGAGAGCACATTGGCCTCGAAGCCGCGCTCGGCAGGGAAGGTCTTGGCGACCGGGGTGAGCAAGTTGAGCAGCAGATCGGCGCGCTCGCGTTCCTCTTCCGTCGCGCCATGCTCAGCAAGGTCCGAGTACAGGGAAACCGTGGCGAGCAAGGCCAGGCTTCCCTCGACGATTGCTTTTTGGCGCAGGAGCATGCGCCGAACGTCCGCATGCTGGACGATGGAGACCTGCTCGCCGCCGCGTTGGCCCGGCGTGCGCCCCTGCTTGCGATCGAGCGCGTAGAGTCGCGACTCGTGATACGCGACCGAAGCCGTGGCGAAGCCGTTGACGCCGATCATGATGCGGGCCTCGTTCATCATCTGAAACATGCAGCGAAGGCCCTGATTGGGCTCTCCGACGAGCCAGCCCCTGCAGTCGCCTTCATCGCCAAACTCCAACGCCAAGCTCGGGATCCCCCGCCAACCGATCTTGTGAATCATGCCGGCCACCGTCACGTCGTTGGAGACCAGGCGACCGTCTTCTTCACGGAGCCTCGGGATGGCGAACAAGGAGATCCCCTTGCTCCCCTCTGGCGCTCCTTTGATTCGGGCCAACGTGAGGTTGACGACGTTGTCGGTGATGCTGTGATCCGCCCCGGAGATGAAGATCTTGCTGCCCTTGATCAGGTAGTGACCGTCGTCTGTCGGCGTTGCGGTCGTGCTGATGTCGCCGAGGCTGCTTCCGGCCTGCGGTTCGGTGAGGGCCATCGTCCCGGTCCACTCGCCTTCATACATGCGCACCAAGAAGCGCTCTTTGACCTCGTCCGAACCAAAGGCTTCGATCAAGTGCCCCGCTCCCAGCGTGAGACCGATGTAGCCGTACGCGCTCAGGTTGGCGGCCATGAGGTACGCACTTGCCATCGTGTGAATCAGCATCGGCATCTGCTGACCACCGACCGACTCGGGGCGCGTCGCGGTGAGCACGCCTAGGTCGATCATCTGTTCGTAGAGCGCGGGCAGCGCGGGGTGGGTATGGATTCGCCCATCGCGAAACACCGGAGGCTTTTCATCCATGGGCTTGTACGTAGGGAGGAGGTCCTGACGCGAGAACCGGCGGACGCTGTCGATGTAGAGGTCGAAGGTCTCCTTGGAGTGCTGGCGATAGCCCTCGAGCTCGCAGAGCGACTCGGCATCGAGAACGGAGTAGAGGAGGAAATCGACGAGATCATCGTCGACCAAGGGATTGCTTTGTGTTGCCATGCGCTTCGGCTGCCTCAGATCGGCGAAACCTAGCACCTGAAGTGCATAGTTCCCGCGTGAATTGTCTCGCCGCATGCGGTATCAACCCGAACTATGGATTTCACGCATTCGGAACGGGCTCAAAACGTGATGGCGCAGGCGGAGCGTTTCGTCCGCGAGCGCGTCGTGCCCAACGAGCAGACCTACCTCGACCAGCTCGTCGGCAGCGATGATTGGCGGGACTGGAAGATTCCTCCAATCGTCGAGGAGCTGAAGGCTGAAGCAAGAGAGCTTGGGCTCTGGAATCTCTTCTTGCCGGACGAGGAGTACGGGGCCGGTCTCGACAACCGTGACTACGCGCCCGTCGCCGAGATCACCGGGCGCAGCTTTCTGGCCCCCGAGGTGTTCAATTGCAGCGCGCCCGACACCGGCAATGCTGAAGTCCTAGTCAAGTACGGCTCCGAGGCGCAGAAGCAACAGTGGCTCGAGCCCTTGCTCGATGGGAAGATCCGATCCGGCTTCGCGATGACCGAACCGGCCGTCGCATCGAGCGATGCAACCAACATGCAGGCCACGTGCGAGGTCGTGGGCGACGAGGTCGTGCTCAACGGTCAGAAGTGGTGGACCAGTGGCGCTGGTGACCCGCGCTGCGGCTTTTACATTTTCATGGGCGTCACCGATCCGAATGCCAGTCGGCACGAACGTCATTCAATGGTGCTGGTGCCGGCCGACGCCAAGGGTGTGAAGGTTCTGCGCATGTTGCCCGTGTTTGGTCACCTCGATGAGCCGCATGGGCATGCCGAGGTGCTCTTCGACGACGTCCGTCTTCCGGTGAGCGCCATCGTCGCCGGGCCGGGCCGTGGCTTCGAGATCGCCCAAGGCCGCCTCGGACCTGGGCGAATTCATCACTGCATGCGCGCGATCGGCGGGGCTGAGCGAGCCCTCGAGCGTCTCTGTCAGCGCGCCGTGCTTCGGGTCGCCTTTGGCAAGCCGCTCTCGAACCTGGGCGGCAACCGCGACATCATCGCGAACTCCCGCATGGCGATCGACCAAGCGCGCCTCTTGACGATGAAGGCCGCCTGGGCGCTCGACACCATGGGTACCTTCGGCGCCTTGGTCGACATCTCTGCAATCAAAGTCATCGCGCCCAATGTGCTGCAATCGGTGGTCGATGCTGCGATTCAAATCCACGGCGGCGAGGGGATGTCCGACCTCGAGCTCACGCGGCTGCTGGCCATGGCGCGTGCGCTTCGCATTGCCGATGGTCCCGACGAAGTGCACCGCGGCATGGTCGCGCGGCTAGAGCTCAAGAAGTACGTCTAGCCTCAAGTTTTGTTCATCCAGCGGGTGATTTTTCGGACCAGAAATCGCGGGCTGAACCGTACGCTGAATGCAATTGAGGAAGACCAATGCCTGAGTCACGACATCCCGATTGGGAGCCGATCACCGCCTACGTCGCGGACATGTCGTATTTCAGCGGCAAGATGGAAGCTTACCTTCGTTACAAGGAGATTCCCTATGAGCGACGGGTCGTCGACATGAAGGTCATGCGCGACGAGATCCTACCGGCCACCGGGCTCATGAAGGTGCCGGTGCTCCGCCTGGCCGACGGGCAGTGGCTCAAAGACACGACGCCAATGATCGACTGGCTCGAGTCGGCCTATCCGGAGTCGCCTGTGATCCCCCGGGACCCGGTCCTCCGCTTCATGTCGAAGCTGGTCGAGGACTACGCCGACGAATGGTGCTGGCGGGCGGCGCTCTATTGGCGCTGGCAGCCGGTCGAGTCACGAAAGCTTCTCATGCATCGCATCGGGCACGAGGTGCTTGCCGACTTCCCGGCACCCAAGTGGCTCGCCGGCTGGTACTATGGGCGCCGCCAGATGGCGACCTACCTGAGCGGTGACGGAGTGAGCGCCGAAACGGAGCCACAGGTGAAGCAACAGTACCTCGACCTGCTCGACGCCATGAGCGAGCTTCTCGAGGAGCAGCCGTATCTGCTCGGAAGTCATCCGACGCTCGTCGATATCGGTTTGTTCGGGCCGATGTTTCGGCACTACGCGCAGGACCCTACGCCGAGCCGCGTGATGGAAGAGCGAGCGCCAGCGGTCTATGCCTGGGTCGGGCGGGTCTGGAACGCGCGAGCGCATCGCCTTGGGAGAGAGCCCATCCTGAGCGATTTTTCACAACCCGGCTGGGAGTACTTCCTGCGCGAGATCGCTCAGAGCTACTGGCCTTTCCTCTTGCGGAACGCACGCGCCCGGGCTGCGGGGCAAGCACGGGTCGACCACCAAGCGCACGGCGTCACGTATCGCAATCTCAAGGTCGTGCACTACCGCGTTTATTGCCTCGAAGTTCTTCAGAACGAGTATCGGAGTCTCAGCGAACCCAATCGGAAGACGGTCGACGATCTGCTGCGCCCCTACGGCCCACTCGAGCTCATCGAAGGGCTCGACTCGGGGCTCATGGAGGAGCACGAGCTCCCACTTCGGCCCGATCGCATCCAGCCGTCGAAGCTCCAGCGAATGAAGCTGGCGTTGATGGGCACTCCGTGGGACATGCCGGTCAAACCGACGGAAAGAGAGAAAGCATGACGGACCAGGATTCCTTCACTCCGGAGTGGTTCGAGGGGACACTTCCAAAGCGTTCTTATCGTTCGGCGTTCAAGTGGGGAGCGCCGGAGGCCTACAAGCACCCGAATCCGCGGCTCTACGCCTTGATGAAGGAGACGTTCGGACTCGGTGACGAGCACTTCGAGAAGCCGCAGAAGCTTGGCCTCGAGGAAGTGACGGCGGACGCTTCGATTTCGCTCACGCAGGAGCAAGTGGGCTTTTTCCGCGGTCTGCTGGGTGACGAGAACGTGAGCGACGATGTTTACTCGAGGCTCCGGGTGTCGTACGGCAAGACGATGATCGACGCGCTTCGCCTGCGCGACCACGAGGTCGAGAACCTTCCCGACTTAGTGCTCCATCCCCGCAATCGCGACGATGTCGAGCAGATCGTTCGCTACTGCCATGAGCAGGAAATTCCTCTCTACACCTACGCCGCAGGCTCGAGCGTGACCCGCGGCACCGAGTGCGTGAGAGCCGGGGTTTCGATCCATCTCGGCACGCACATGAAGCGCGTCCTGTCCCTCAATGTCGTCAATCAAACGGTCACGGTGGAGCCCGGCATTCTCGGGCCCGATCTCGAAGAAGCGCTCAACGGCGCGCGGGAGGGTTTCAACGCACCGCATGCGTATACCTGCGGTCATTTTCCGCAGTCGTTCGAGTTCTCGTCGGCAGGCGGCTGGGTGGTGACGCGCGGCGCCGGACAGAATTCGACGTACTACGGCAAGGCGGAAGATCTGGTTCTGAGTCAGGAGTACATCACACCGGTTGGCACGATTAGAACCGTCGACGTCCCTGCGTATTCTACGGGCCCCAATCTCGATCAGATCATGATCGGAAGCGAAGGGGCGTACGGGATCTTGGTGGCGGTGACCTTGAAAGTCTTTCGCTATCAGCCGGAGAACACGCGCCGCTTCAGCTTCATCTTTCCGAATTGGCAAAGCGGGACGGCCGCTGTGCGAGAGATCATGCAGGGTGAGTTCGGGTGCCCGTCGGTCTTTCGATTGTCCGATCCGGAGGAAACCGACGTCGCCTTCAAGCTCTATGGGGTCGAGGGCACGCCGATCGACACACTCGTGAGCCTGCGAGGTTTCAAAAAGGGCGAGCGTTGCCTGATGCTGGGGACAGTCGACGGAGACCGCGCCTATACGGCAATGGTCAAACGCCGTCTTCGCCAGGTCTGCAATGCGCACGGCGGAATGTACACCACCGGATTCATCACCAAGAAGTGGGAGCACGGTCGCTTTGCCGATCCGTACATGCGCGAGGACCTGCAGGATTACGGCATTCTCATCGACACCCTCGAGTGCGCCACCAACTGGGACGAGCTTTCGAAAGTGCACCAGCAAGTCCGGGCGCACGTGAAGAGCCGACCGCAGACGGTCTGCATGACGCACATGTCACACTGCTACCCGCAGGGCGCGAATCTGTACTTCATCTTCATCGCGAAGATGGGTCACCAGGAGTTCCTGGAGTTTCACCGCGGCATCCTCGATGCCGTTCAGGCTTCCGGCGCAACGATGAGCCACCACCACGGCATCGGAAAGATGACCGCGCCATGGCTGGAAGGTCAGATCGGCAGCAATCAGCTCGAAGTGTTTCGGGCCCTCAAACGGCACTTCGATCCCCGGAACGTGCTCAACCCAGGTGGCACCCTCGCGCTCGACCTGCCCGATGACCAACGCCGCATGCCGTGAGCCCCGGCGATCGAGGGATTTGTGCTAGCGGATCGCGACGACCAAGCGCGTTGACGCACGGGGTGCTTCTGCCATTACAATCCTCCCATGAGCTTACGGAGTTTCCTCGGCAGCGCCCTCGGAACAGCGATTGTCCTCGGTTCCGGTATTGGCTGTGCTTCCAAATCGTGTCCGCCATGCGACGCAGCGGCCCTGTCGGCCAAAAAGGCCGAGACCTCTGGCGCTGAGTCTGCATCGGGCGAGTACTACGCGCTCCCCGGCCTGGAGCATGGACTGCTCCAGTCTCCGGTGAACATCCTTTCTGGCGAGGTGGACGACCGGAGGCACACGATCCAATTCAATCTCGGAGATGGCGCAGGTCAGGTCGAGAATCTCGGGCATACGGTGCAGCTCAGCTTCCGGAAGGACGTCACGGTGGAGTTCGACGGAAACACCTACGAATTCATGCAGCTTCATTTCCACACGCCTTCTGAGCATCTCATCGACGGAATCACCTATCCAATGGAGATTCACTTCGTGCATTCCCGTCCTGGGCTTTCGGCCGATGATCCACCCAACTACTTGGTCGTTGCACTTCTCTTCCGAATGGGGGGGTCCAATCGATTCCTCGAAGAGTTCCTCGATGCCATTCCGACAGAGGAAGGCCGTTCGGCCGAGCTCAAGGGGGTGATGGCCGAGGACGTGCTTGGTCCGGACTTGGATGTCGAGAGCATCCACTTTTTTCACTACCGCGGCTCGCTGACGACGCCGCCGTACACCGAATCTGTCCATTGGATGATCGCCAAAGAGATCATCGAAGCGGGGCAAGCTCAGATCCAACGGATTCAACTCATCGAAGGCGACAACGCGCGACACGTTCAACGCCTGCAGGGCCGCGAGACTGACGAGTAGCAAATGTTTTTCGCCGCAGATCGCATCGACTGGGCTACCATTCGCCGGTGACCGACTCCGAAGATAGCGCGTTGCGCGAACGGGTTTCCGGCCGTGCCGTCGTGATTACTGGCGCTTCGAGCGGGATCGGGGAAGCGCTCGCCAATCGATTGGCGGACGCCGGGGCCAAGGTCCTGCTCGTCGCCCGATCCGCCGACAAGCTCGAAGAAATGAAGCAGAGCATCGAAGCGCGTGGCGGGACGGCATTCACGTATCCTGGCGACTTGTCGAATGCCGAGGACACCGAGCGTCTCATCGCCGGCATTCTTGCCGAGCACGGCCAAGTCGACGTCCTCGTCAACAACGCAGGCATCTCGATCCGCCGCAGCGTCGCCAAATCGCACGACCGCGTGCACGACTTCGAGCGGACGCTCGCGCTCAATTTCCTGGGCGCGGTGCGCCTCATCATGGGTTTTCTTCCGGGTATGCGCGCACGTAAGAGCGGGCAAATCCTCAACGTGTCGACCATCGGGGTTCAGGTGAACGTTCCGCGCTACGGCGCGTACATCGCCAGCAAGGCGGCGCTCGACGCCTTCAGCCGAGTGCTCGCGGTGGAGGCGCTCAGGGACGGGGTCAAGGTCACCACCATCTACATGCCCCTCGTCAAGACGCCGATGATGGAATCGACGACCATTTACGATGCGTTTCCGATGCGGACCGCCGAGCAGGCCGCCGACTTGGTCGTCGACGGAATCATCCACCAGCCCAAGCGAGTGGCCACCGCGGTCGGAAATCTCTTTGAATTCGCGTACGGCGTAGCCCCAAACACGATCGATCGAGTTCTCAATGCTGCCTATCAACTGTACCCCGAATCGGGGGACCGGAAGGACCAGCGCGAGCCTGTCTCCAGAGACGCGGCGATGTTTCAGCGGGTGTTCAAAGCGGTCACCCGGAGGGCGAAGCGCAGGGCCGCTGGACGAAAGTAGGTCGGTCCGGGTATATCCCTCTCCGTGAACCGATATTTCCTGTTTGTCGTGCTGCTGGTCGTCGTCCTCGTGGGGCTGCCAGGTAGCGTCCCCAGCAGCCGCGCGGAAGAGGCGGTCACCTTCCGCATCGCATCTCTCGCGCCGGCCGGCTCGTCTTGGATGAAAGTCCTCAACGCCTGGAAAAAGACCCTCGAAAGCGAGACCGACGGTCGCCTGAAGCTGCGTTTTTATCCGGGCGGCGCTCAAGGGGATGAGCGTGACTTCGTTCGAAAGATGCGCGTGGGGCAGCTCGACGGCGGCGTCGTCACGATGACTGGAATGAGCATGCTGGTTCGGCCGATGGTCATCTTGGTCTTGCCGAACTTTCTCGATACCTACGAGAAGCTGGACCGGGTGCGAACGAAGATGGCCGGGGACTTCGAGAAGCTCTTCGACGATGAAGGCTTCATGATGGTGGCCTGGGGGGATGCGGGAAAGACGCGGCTCTTTTCACAAAAACCGATCGAGAAGCCCTCGGACATCAAGGCGATGCGACCATGGATGTGGAAAGACGACCTGGTTTTCATCGAGTTCTACGACGTGATTGGAGCCAACGGCGTTCGACTCGGCGTGAACGAAGTGTACCCCGGGCTTCAGACCAAGATGGTCGACGTGGTGACGTCTTCCGCGCTCACGGCGGTTGCGCTTCAGTGGTACACGCGCGTCAAGTACATGACGAGTCACAACTCGGCGATCATCGCGGGGGGCATGGTGATGCGTAAGGAGAAGGTCGACGCGCTTCCAGCCGACCTCAAGGAAACGTTCTTGCGGACTTGCGAGCGCGTTGAGGTGTTGCTCAACAAGACGATTCGCCGGGACGACCAGAAGGCCTACGATGTCGTCCTCACGAAGGGGATCACCGCCACCGATACGAGCAAGTACAAGGCCGAGTGGGACGCGGCCGCCAAGAAAGTGCGGGACCGAATGACGGGCCGCGTCTTTCCAAAGAGCCTACTTCAGGCCGTCGAAGCGGCTGCCGCCGAATAGGTCGGCCGGGTCAGCCGATCGCCGCCAGCCGCTCGGTTGACGATCGCGTAGTAAGCGCCGCTCACGGCTCGTCAGAGCTCGGCGCGGGTACAGGTGTAACGCGCAGGACTTTGCCTTCGCCGCTCCCGCCATCGTTCGTGAGGTAGAGCAAGCCGTCTGGGCCTTGCCGGGGCGTACGGAGGCGCCCTTCGTTTTCGATGGCGCGTTCTTCTCCGGTCACCGTGCCCTCGGCGTCGACGAAGTAGATGTGCAGGTGCTCGGCCTTCAAAGTCGCCACGGCGAGGACACCATTCCAGTTACCCCAAGCGCTGCCTTCGAGGAACGTCGCGCCCGCCAGCGCGAGCGTTGGCGAGCCACTCGACCAGACGGCAGGTACCGCGTCTGGGAATTTTGCGAGATCGGTCATCGGCACCGACTCGTTGTAGCCTGGCACCGGATCCCAGCCGAAGTTGCCAGCCACGAGCAGATTGATTTCGTCGTCGATCGTCGGACCGTGCTCCGCGGACATCCCGACGCCGTCGGATCGAAATGCCATCCCCTGGGTGTTGCGATGCCCGTTCGAGTACCATCGAAATCCGCCGGCGTTGTCGGGGGCGGCTGCACCTTCGCGATCGACTCGCAGCACTTTGCCGCCAAGGGAGTCGTCGTCTTGGGGGTTCGTGCCAATTGCGGCGTCGCCGGTGCCTACCCACAAGAAACCATCCGGTCCTAAGCGTGGCCGGCAGCCGCTGTGCCGTCCGGTGCTGTAAGGCATCCCCGTCACGATGTCCTCGCGCGCCAGCACGGCGCCTCCGTCGGGAGTGCTCAAAGTGAACCGAAGAAGTCGAACATCGTTGTCGCCGCCCGCGTTCGACGTCGTGCAAACGTAGACGTATCCATTGTTGGCGAAGTCCGGGTCGACTTCGAGGCCCATCATGCCGCCTTCGCCTCGCGAAACCACGTCGTCCGGTGCAATGACGAACGGCGCCGACTCGACCCCGTCGACGTAAACGCTGAGACGGCCGGGGCGCTCGGTCACCAGGACGGTCCCGTTTGGCAGCCAAGCGATGTCCCACGGCTTTTCGAGACCGGCGATGAAGTCATCGACCTCTAAACGTATGTCGGTCGGTCCACCTGTGCCGCTGCACCCGCTGGCGCCGCAGCCATCACCGCCGCAGCTCGTGATCATGAGGCATAGCGAGAGGAGGAACGCCAGAGCCGGATTCATGGCGCAGTCATCAGGCATGGGCGCCAGTCTATCACGCAGCGTGGGATGGAGTCCGCGATCTGGCGAACGTTTCGCTCCAATCGAGGCGTCCTGTGAGTTGCATGACGGCGAAGAGGGTCAGGACGGCTCCGATGGTGATCGCCAGGCCAGTGAAGCCCTTCCAGAAGAAGCTCGCCGAGAATAGAACGAGGTAGATCAGTTGGACCGGCGCGACTTTCTCGAGCGCAAAACGCCAACCGACGAAGTGTCGAACATAGCTGAGAACCAGGAGCATGGAGACAGCGGCGGACAAAATGAACGACCAGGTCAGAGCGATGTGGTCGACCGAGTACGCGAAGAGCAAATGGAATGCGAAGAACGCGCAGCCGAGCAGGAAGTAGTGCATGGGGTGCAGCTCCCGCCCAGAAGTAATCGCAAGCATCGAGATCACGAAGAAGAAGAACAGCAGCGAGACGGGCGCGAAAAAGGTGATGCGAGCGGCGAGAGGGCCCGGATTGAGCTTCTCGGGCATTTGAATTCCCATTGCTGAGCTGGTGATCAGGCTTTCGAAGCTCCATTGGCCGTTCCAAGCGCCGTCTTTGGTCGCGTGCTTCGTTGGAGACACGCTGTTCAAGGGGAAATCCACATCCGGGAAATCGGTCGAGACGCGAAGTCGAAAGTTGCGCGCCTCGTCACTGCCCGGCGTCGCTGCGTAGCGCCAGGACTCGGTTCCGCGAGTCCGGAACGACACGTCGACCCGGCGCTCTTGCCCGGCTTTGAACCGCTGCTTCCACTGGGCAGCGCCTCCGACGATGGCAAACGCAATGGGCTTTCCCTGCTCATCCAGAATGCGCAGCCCGTCGTAGGTTCGCGAGACGGTATCGAGCGCGAGGTGAATCGTCACGTTACGCGGCTCTTCGCTCGGGTTCCGAAACGTGTAGGCCCCTTGGAAATCGAGCTGATAGGTGGCGAACCACATGAGCCCCCGCTTGCGATGGTCGAGTTCGAGCTTGGCATTCAAATCGGATGCCTCGAGCGGAACATCGATGCTGGTGAGCACTCGTTGGGTCGTCGTCGTCGTGACCGGCTCCTCACCTTCCCGCTGGACGGTCTTCTGCTCCTCTCGGATGGACTCGGCCGTGTAGAACGCCTTCGGAGGCTCTTGATAGAGCGGCCCGCCCCAGAGGCCGTGGACCTCTTCGCCTCGGGCGTTGCTCGTGTCTTCGCTTCGGAGCGTGAGACTCGAACCGAGAATCGCCCAGGCGACGGTGCAGCCGAGCCAGATGAATCCAATGATGAGTAGGCGAAACATTCGGACTCCTTCCAAGGCACCAAACGGGACGGAGAGGGCCGGTATTCCTGGTTTATGCTCCGTGAGTACGCTACGCCGCTAACAGCCATGACTTCAGCCATCCCCACTCGCATCGTGCCGAGCGTCGCGCCCGCCGATCGGACCCCCCGCCATGTGGCACAGGAATTCCACAAGCTGCTCGACTCCGGCGCGAAGATACGCCCGGCAGGCGAAGCCAAAGACAACCCGACCGGGCTCCTGTCTTCGGGGTACACGCCTAAGCATGAGATCTCACTTTTCGACACTCGGTTCTTTCTGACCAACGTTCGGCAGAATCCCGCATTGCGTTACTTCGTGGCCTATGTCGTGCAGCGTCACCCGAGGACGGGCCGAACGGAGATCTTTCCGCGCATATTCTACAAGGACTTGTCTCTGATCTGGCGCGCCGCCTCGCATGTGATCGCGACCGATGGTGACTTCTGGATCGGCAAAGGGGACGTCAAGATACTGGCTCGCGGCGGTTATGAAATCACGGAGTGCGTCGAGTCAACGACGGATCTACCTTTTGAAATGCAGACAGCGCTCGAAACGCTCAACCGCAAGACGCGGCACGCCCTGAACGACGAGGAAGCGCTCTACCTTCTGCTCCGAAGCGCCCCGAGCTCGCGAACCGCGCCATATCGAGATTTCTCCGAGCCACGACGGAAGGCCGCGGCCAATCGCCGGAACCTCATCAACGGCGGCCGCAGCATCGCTCGGTTCACGCGCAAGAACGATCCCACCTCGCTCGAGATCGTCGCTGGCTTCGAACCGGACTTCGCCAAGGGCATCGTGGAGGTCAGCGAGCTGAGAAGTGCGATGTACGGTGGAAAGCTCCACAGGTTTCGCATCCTCTCGCGTAATCGAAAGGTGCAGTACCTGTTCCTAGCAGGCCCCAAGCACGTTTGGATCATTCCGCCCCAGGCCACGACGACGGAGCTCTCGTCGTTCGGGGTTCGCACCATCGATGTCGTTGCGGACGAAGACCTCTTCGTCCCGGGCTTCGAGTATCACTACTTCGACGAAGACGCCGATTCCTCCGAGCACTTCAGTCAAATCCCGGAAGGTTTTGCCGGAGAATTGTGTGAGCATGACAACGATCGAGCAGATGCGTCGGCTTGGCTCGACCCGATTCCCGTGATCCGCGAGTTCCGGCGCAAAGTGCTGGGCTCGAATCGCAAAAGGGGGTTGTCGGCCAAAGCCTTCAAAGGGTAGAAGAGCTTGGGAGCCGCCCCCTGCCGATGTCGCACACCTTCTACGAACGCCTTTCCGCATTGGATGCCTCCTTCCTCGGTTTCGAGGAGCAGAACACGCACTGGCACGAAGCAGCGGTCATGGTCTTCGACGCAGGGCCTCTACGGACCGAAGAGGGCGGGCTCGATTTCGAAAAGATCCTCCACAACTACGAATGGTGCTTCGACCGCGTTCCGCGCTATCGCCAACGGCTCGTCAAGATTCCCCTCTTCGACCATCCGATTTGGGTCGACGACGCGAACTTCAACGTCCGCTATCACGTTCGTCAAATCGCGCTCCCGCAACCCGCCGATGAGCGCGTCCTGAAACGCGTCTGTGGGTATTTGCTGGAGCTCCCGCTCGACATCGACAAGCCGCCTTGGGAAGTCTGGGTCGTCGACGGCCTCGAGAACGACAGGTTCGCGCTGGTCACCAAAATCCATCACTGCATGGCCGATGGCGTATCGGGCATGAGCATCCTCGAGACGCTTCTGGGTCGACGTCCCTTTGAGCGAATGGGCACGCCGAAGCCGTGGAAGCCCCGTCCAGCGCCGCAGCGTACGGAGCTCGTCGCCAGCGAGCTCGTTCGCCGCATCAAAGCGCCGTTCGAGCTCCTCGCACCGCTTCGGCGGCCGAACGCTGCATTGCAGGAGGCGCGCGATGTCGTCCAAGGTCTGGTGGAGGCATCGAAGCTGGGCTGGCGAGCAGCTTCGAAGACGCCGTTCAATCCCGAGAGCGTCGGCCCGCATCGCCGTTTCGACTGGACCGAAGTCTCGATGCGCGAGATCAAAGACGTGAGGTCAGGCCTCGGGGGGACGATCAACGATGTCGTGTTGACCACGGCCGCCGGCGCGTTCGGCCAGTACCTCCGCGAGCACCAGACCACCACTGACGACATCGATTTCCGAACACTGATTCCGGTCAACGTTCGTAAGGACAAGGAAAAGGCTCTCGGCAATCGCGTCGCGATGATTATGGCCCAGCTTCCAGTCGGTGAACGCGACCCGGCCAAGCGCCTGGAGCGCGTGATTGAAACGACCCAGGAGCTCAAGCACAGCAAGCAAGCGCTCGGAGTCTCTTGGCTCGAGGGCCTCGCCGATCGGATCGGGGGTCGTTTCTTCGCCCAGCTCAGTCGCTCGGCCACTCGAAACCGACCGTTCAATGTCGTCGTCACCAACGTCCCTGGCCCGTCGATGCCGCTCTACTTCCTGGGCTCCGAGATGCAGGCGATCTATCCGATGATGCCGCTCTTTCCGAATCAGGCGCTCTCGCTCGCCGTGCTCAGCTACGCGGGCAAGGTCTTCTGGGGCTTCAACTCGGATTGGGATGCGCTACCGGACGTTCACAACATCGTCGAGGGCATCGGCGAGCAGTTCCGCGTGCTTCACACGGCCGCGCAGGCACGAGCCTGCAGTAGCCAGAAATCGACCGCAATCCCCACACGGAGTTGAGATGAGTGAATCAGGTACCGGTCTCCCGCTGAGGCTACGCAGAAAAGACATCTTTTTCGTCCTCTGCTTTTCGTTCTTTGCATTTTCATCATTCTTTTCGGACTCCTGGCATGCGCTCGGGTTGCTCGAAGGGGACGGATTCTGGCCTGCCGCTAACCGCTGGTACGGCGAGTTGGCGCAGGACCATTTCTTTGAGGGCGATCACCAATTCGTCCGGGTCAACACCGGCATCTCCGGCATGATCTTCGGGCCGTTCTATCTCTTGCTCGTCTATTCGTTCATCAAGGGGAAGAATTGGATTCGGCCGATGGCGCTCGTCTACGTCGGCGCGATGTTGCACGGCTGCACCGAGTTCCTGATCTACGAATACTGGATTGGACCTCCGCCGGGCAAGCCGTTGATCTT
>JBARTN010000036.1:0-3310 GCA_049645265.1 Polyangiales bacterium | reverse complement strand
ATTGGTTTCAACTGTTCCATCGACGGTCGCGATACTCGCAGAATTCCCCCTCGTCGCGAATACAAAACGCCCCCATTCATTGAAAGAGCACCGAGGCGGTGGCATCCTCCGGCGCCGGAGAGGCGATACGTGGCAAAGGGCGTCTACATTGCATCGATACAACCGCGTGCTGGCAAGTCGCTGGCGGCGCTCGGCTTGATGGAGTTGGCCTCTCGGCGCGTAGAGCACCTAGGGTTTTTCCGCCCTGTGGTGAACGGGCTCGCGGAAGCCGATCGTGAGATCGGCCTCATGCGGTACCGCTATGCGTTGAAGCAGGACGCCGAGGCGTCGAGCGGCGGTCCCTACGACGAGGCACGTGCCATGGCCGGTTCCGATCGATCCGATGAGCTGCTCGCGCGGATTCTCCGGCGCTACAAAGATCTGGAGTCTCAGTGCGACTTCGTGGTCTGCGAAGGGACAGACTACACAGGCGTCGGAGCGGCTTTTGAATTCGAGTTTAACGCGCGGGTGGCCGCTCACTTGGGTACCCCGGTGTTTTTCGTGGCGAATGGGCAAGACCGCGAGCCGGAGGAGATCCTCGAGGACGTCAGGGCGGCACGGCGAGCGTTCGAGCGCGAGGGCTGCACCATCGTGGCGACTTTGGTCAACCGGGTGGCCCCCGAGCGGCTCGACCAGGTCAAGGAGCGCTTCGCGGCCGAATGGCGAGGTCAAGATCCATCGTACTTGGTGCCGGAGGATGAAACCCTGGGCCACCCCACGGTAGCCGAGGTCATGGGCGCACTCGATGGGAGGCTGATTTTCGGCGACGAACAACGCCTGCAGGGGCTTGTCCGCGAGTTCGCTGTCGCGGCCATGGAGTTACCGAACGTCCTGACCCGTCTGCAGTCGGGCACGATGGTGATCACCGGTGGCGATCGGGCCGATGTGGTGCTCGCCTGTCTGGCATCGGTGCGCTCTGAGTCATTTCCAAACATCGCGGCCATCGTGTTGACCGGTGGGCTCGAACCGCCCGAGCCGGTTGCGCGGCTCATCAAAGGCCTGAGGCGAACCTCGGTTCCCGTCATTGGCGTCGGCCAGGACACCTTCAGCGCCGCCACGGCGGTCGACGCCGTAGGAGGCGCGATTCGCGCCGGGGACGACCGAAAGATCGCGACCGCTTTGGGTCTCTTCGAGGAGCACGTGGACCTCCCGGAGCTCATCGAACGCATCCAGGTGAGCCATTCGACACGCGTGACGCCCTTGCGTTTCGAGTACGAGCTGATCGAGCGGGCCAAGGTCAGCCGCCAACGCATCGTGCTTCCCGAGGGTACCGACGAGCGCATCCTTCGCGCCGCCGAAATCTTACGGCGGCGACGAGTGGCAGACCTCACCTTGCTCGGCGATCCGGCGGAGATTCGGGAGTTGGCTTCCACACTGGGGGTTCATCTCGAAGGCGTCCAAATCGTCGATCCACTCGCGTCGGAGTGGCGCTCCAATTTCGCAGATACCTATCTCGAGCTGCGAAAACACAAGGGCGTGACCGAGGACCGTGCCCACGATGCGATGGGGGACGTGAGCTACTTCGGCACCATGATGGTGTACCAGGGACTTGCCGACGGGATGGTCTCAGGCGCCGCACACACGACTGCGCACACCATTCGTCCGGCGCTGGAGTTTGTTCGGACGCGCAAAGGAGTTTCAGTCGTGTCGAGCGTTTTTCTGATGTGCCTACGGGACCGCGTGCTCGTCTATGGAGACTGTGCGGTGAACCCGAACCCAAATGCTGAACAGCTCGCGGACATCGCCATCAGCTCTGCGGAGACAGCAGCGACGTTTGGGATCGAACCCCGCGTCGCCATGCTCTCTTACTCGACCGGCACCTCCGGTTCGGGCGAAGACGTCGCACACGTCCGCGAAGCCACGAAGATCGCACGCTTGCGCCGACCCGACCTGATGATCGAAGGTCCCATGCAATACGACGCTGCCGTCGACGCCGGGGTGGCGCGCAAGAAGCTCCCGGACAGCGAGGTGGCCGGGAGGGCCACGGTGTTCATCTTCCCCGACCTCAATACGGGCAACAACACCTACAAGGCCGTGCAGCGCTCGGCCGGCGCGGTGGCCATCGGGCCGATCCTTCAGGGCCTCAACAAGCCGGTCAACGACCTGAGCCGGGGTTGCACGGTGCCCGACATCGTCAACACCGTGGCCGTGACGGCCATCCAGGCCCAGATCCCGTCGAGCGAGTCGTGAGGGTTCTGGTTCTCAACTCCGGCAGCTCTTCGATCAAGTACCGGCTCTTCGACATGCGTGAGCGGACCTTGCTGGCAGGCGGAGCCGCTGAGCGAATCGGTGAATCTGGCGGGCGACTCGTTCACGGTGAGCGGGATGCGACGGGCGTCCTTCGCGAGGAGATCACCGACGCCGAATTCTCCGATCACGCCGCCGCACTCGACACCATCGTGAGCTTGCTCGACGACTCCGCCGTGGCCGAGGATGGCGGCAAGCTCGTCGGAATCGGGCACAGAGTCGTTCACGGCGGCGAGGCTTTTCGCGAGCCCTGCCTGATCGACGATCGCGTGATCGAGACGATCCGGAAGCTCTCACCGCTCGCACCCCTTCACAACCCGGCGAATCTGCTGTGCATCGAGGTGTCCCTGGCCCGCCGGCCGGACGTGCCGCAGGTCGCGGTTTTCGACACGGCCTTCCACCAGAGCATTCCGCCCCATGCCTATCGATATGCGGTCCCGGAGTATTGGTACGAATCCCACGGCGTCCGCCGCTACGGTTTCCATGGCACCTCTCATGCATACGTGGCGAAGCAGGCCGCTCGGCACCTCGGCCGGCCTCTCGGTGAGCTCCACCTCATCGTGCTCCACCTCGGAAACGGAGCGAGCGCCACCGCCATTGCGAATGGGAAGAGCGTGGACACGTCCATGGGTCTGACGCCCCTCGAAGGCTTGGTGATGGGCACGCGCAGCGGCGACCTCGATCCCGGTGCGATCCTCTATCTCGCGCGTCAGCGGGGATTGAGCGTCGACGCGATCAACGCAGACCTCAACGGGGAGAGCGGGCTCGCCGGCTTGTGCGGAGTCGGCGACCTCCGGGATGTTCTCCAACGCGAAGCGGCCGGCAACGCACGCGCTCGACTCGCCCTGGACGTCTACACCTACCGAATCCGCAAGTACATCGGCGCCTACATGGCGGCGCTAGGCCGTGTAGACGCGATCGTATTCACGGCCGGCGTAGGCGAAAACTCCCCAGACATTCGCGAGAGAGCATGCGAAGGCCTAGAGGCCCTAGGCGTGCAGCTCGACGACGCCCGCAATCGGTC
>JBARTN010000035.1:0-2635 GCA_049645265.1 Polyangiales bacterium | reverse complement strand
AGCATGCCGTCGATCATGTCGGGTCGGACCTCCGTGCCCGAAGCGATGATCAAGAAGTCGTACGAGAGCTCGTCTCCTTCTTCGAGCTCGACGAGGCGGCGGTCGGTGTCGATCGCTTTGACCGTTTTTGGGTGCCAGGTGATTCCCTTGCCGAGGGTGGAGCCGCGTTCCCGGAGGATTCGCTCTTCGGTTTCATTTCCGAATGGCAAGAACAGCAGCCCGGGCTGATAGAGATGGGTGCTGGAGGGATCCACGACCGCGACGTCCCAGTCCTTCGGGAGGCGTCGTCGTAGCTTGTGGGCGATCGTAGTGCCGGCAGTCCCAGCACCCAAGATGAGAATGGTTTTCATTTTGCGGCCTCGTCTGAGACCGGCGAATCTGCAAGCAGCGTGCCGACCCGCGCCCGAGTTCACGAGTCGACCACGGGCACCATGGCTCGACCTTCTCGAAAAGCGACGGCCCCGTTTTTGCCGAGTTTCGTGGGTCGACGGAATCGTAGCGGTCCGCTTGCCGTGACGGGCCGGTCAGACGTTGTCGGACACGGCGGCCGGCGCGCGATCCGAAGGCGAAAAATGTTCGGTCGACAGCGGCGCGCCTGCATTTTTTGCGCGCTCTCTCATGGCGGTTAGAAACCGCAGCGTGCCGTCGAGCATGCGGGCCGTGCGCGGCGACGCGAAGATGTCGAACGCGTGCTGCGCACCGCGAAGCTCCGTGTACGTCACCGGCGCGCGTGAAATGTTTCGGAGTGTTTCGACGAAGAGACGCGCGTCCTCGACGGGAGCCAAGGTGTCGCGATCGCCGTGCACGACGAGAAAGGGTGGTGCGTTGGGGTGGACCCGATCGAGCGGGGAAGCGCGATGGAATTTCTCGGGTTCCCTTTCGAAGAACGCCTTCATGATCATCGGCTCGAGCATCTGCGAACGAAAGCGCGGCAGCATCGTGTTTAGCCGGTTGGTGAAGTCGTACACCCCGTACACGGGCACGGCGGCTTGCAGGCTGGTATCGGCCTCTTCGAAGCCGGGCTGATACTCGGGGTCGTTTGCGGTCAGGGCCATCATCGCGGTGAGATGACCGCCCGCGGAGCCGCCTGTGACTGCGATGAAGCCCGGGTCGATGCCGTAGTCATCGGCGTGCTCTCGAATCCACTTGAGGGCGTACTTGAGGTCGATGAGATGCTCCGGCCAGGTGGCGGCCGGGCTCAGGCGATAGTTGACATTGAAGCAGACCCAGCCGTTCGCGGCGAGGTGTCCAATGAGGGGCCAGCCTTGCTCGCGCTTGTCTCCGATGATCCAGGCGCCGCCGTGAATCTGCATGATCGCCGGACGATTGACGCCCGGTTCATCGGGCATCGCGACGTCCAGCCGTAGTGTCTTGCCCGCGACTTCCCGGTACGTGACGTTACGACGCACCTCGACGCCGGCGCGGCGGAACAGAAACGGAATCACGAGTTGGGTAAGCGGGAGGCGCGCCGCGTGTTCGGGCTCGGCGAAGTCTGCGAGTGCATCGTCGAACGTTTGGCGGGTATTGTGGCCGTCGCGAAAAAGGAGGAGAAGGCCGAGCCACGAAACGATCGTGATCCCCATGCCGAGGAGCCCAGGCCAGTGCGAAAGGGCGCCAAGCTCGAGGAACAAAACGGTCGCGATCGCCTGCCAGACGATGTGGTGGAGAGCCAGCTCGGCCGTGAGCCAAGAACCGAAGAAGCTGGGCACGAAGAGAGCGGGAATTCGTCGCACTGGCAAAAAGGCGTTCAGTGTGAACACCGCTCCAAGCAGGCTCACTGCAAGGAACAGCCAAGCAATGTGAGTTTCGCTGAACCACATAGGCCCTGGCCTTCTAGCACGTTCCGAGATAAGGCGATGCCGATGGGCAACGAAGAGCTCTCGTATTCGAGGATCACCCACCTGCCGAATCGTCCGATTCAGCACCTTCAGCGGCCCTTTCAAGCGTTTACACACATCGAGTCCGCGAGCGGGGTCGTCCTCTTGATTTGCACAGCCATCGCGCTGCTTGCCGCGAGCTCGCCCTACGCCGAAACGTACGACGCCTTCTGGCACCAAGAGCTTCGCTTCGCCGTCGGCAACCTCACGCTCTCACACTCGCTCGCGCATTGGATCAACGACGGGCTGATGGCGATCTTTTTCTTCGTGATTGGCCTCGAAATCAAGCGCGAGATGGTGATCGGCGAGCTCAGCGATCGTCGGAAGGTGGCGCTGCCTATCGCAGCGGCACTCGGTGGTGTCGTCGCTCCGGTGTTGATCTATCTAGCGCTTCAACATGGCGAGGCCGGGGAGCGAGGCTGGGCCGTGCCCATGGCGACGGACATCGCGTTCGTCGTGGGTTGCATGTCGCTCCTCGGAAACCGCATCCCCCGCGGGCTGAGCATCCTGATGCTTTCCTTGGCGATCGTAGATGACCTCCTGGCGGTATTGGTGATTGCCGTCTTCTACACCGAGTCCATCAGTGGAGCCTGGCTGGCCGGCGCCGTCGTTGGTATCGCAGTGATTGTCCTCTTGAGCCGGCTCGGCGTTCGCTCGATCGGCTTCTACGTCATCGTTGGCGTCTGGGTCTGGCTCTGCACACTCGAATCAGGCGTGCACCCCACCATTGCGGGTGTGGTGGTCGGCTTGCTCACGCC
>JBARTN010000034.1:0-18276 GCA_049645265.1 Polyangiales bacterium | reverse complement strand
CCGTCATCGTCACAACGAACGCCCACGGCAATCGAGTCAGCGGGAGGACCCACGAGCTCGACGCGAAAGTCACTGACCTGGTCATCGACGGCAACTGCGGTCAGCGTCGCCGTTCGAGATCCACTGGCGTTGGCGTACTCGACGCGCGCACTCGACCCCTGGTTCATGACCGAACGCACGGACAGCGGGTCGGAGGCCTCTCCGCTGCGCTCGAACACGATGGCCCCCACCCCAACCGGCCGCTCCATGAAGTTGCGAGCAATCGGTCCCGTCGCAGCCAGTGCAAAGATGCTCTTTTCATCGACGATGACTTCGACTGCTCCGTCGTCGGCGGCAACGATGCGGACGTTCCCCGCCGAGCTCTCAGAGCTGCTGCAAGAAGCGATACCCGTCACCAAGAAGAATCCGAACCCAACAAGCCAAAATCGCACGATATCAGCGCTCCTATCTAAGTATGGGCCCGATGATTCCCGGATTCGCCCTCAGGGGCAAGCGGCCGGCTCGGGCCCTCACCGAAACACCTCGATATGGATGACTCACCGAGCGAGCAACTCATTCGCGTTGACGCCCAGCACGCGATCGATGTCGCCCGAGCCCACCGGAAGTCGCTCTATCCATCCCTTGATGTGCCCGTATGGGTAGGAGTTGGGATCGTGGTCGTCGTGAAAACCGTAAGGGGCGTCTGTCCCGTAAAGCGCACGCTCTGGTCCGATTGCAGCCACCGCCCGCCTCGCCAGAGCTTCGTTGAGATATGGGCTCGACAAGTCGATACGCAAGTTGGGATAGTCACCCAGCTTCCGCCACAGCCGCTGAAAGTGCGGCATGCCGGCGTGCGCAAACAGAACGCGGAGCTTTGGAAAGCGGTCAGCGATTTGCTGCCAGTCGCCCTTCTTTCCAAACCCGAGATGAATCAAGACAGGTAGTCGCAACTCCTCGCAGCGGCGGAAAATCGGCGCCGCCTCATCGATCTCCCATCCGTGCCAGTGTGGATGGAGCTTGACGCCCATGTAACCTGGAACTGCCCGCCACTCTTCGAGTTCGTCAAGGGCATTACCGACCCGAGGGTTGAGAAAGATCCACCCGACGAATAAGTCCGGGTGAGCTCGCAGGACCTCCGCTACCTGCGCGTTGTCAGGCTTGCTGTAGATCTCGTAGATTTTGCCTTTCAGCTTGAGGTTGCCGTCTTTCATGAACGCGTGTTGCAGTAACTCGGCCAAGCTGTGGGCCGGCGAGCACATGAGTCTGCGAAAGAAACTCAACAAGCCCGCTGGAGTCTCGGGCAGGGGGTCATTCATCGTCGGGATCAGCGCGATCTTGTCGACCCCATGCGCAGCCATTTGAGAACGCATCTTCTCGACGACGAACATGCGCGGCTCGTAGTGAGCGTGGATATCGACCACCGTCATTTCATCCTCATCCTTCCCAGAACCAGCGAAGACCTTCCACCTGGCGGCCGGCCGGATCGAGGTCGGCCACGAATCCAGCCTCTCTCCTGCGTGCGCCCAATTCGATCGTTGCAAGCCCCGACACGGTCCGGCCCGATGCGAGAAGATCCCGCACCTCGAGCAACGTGCAGCCTTCGAGGAACTCGCTCGCGGAGGCCCTCGCACCCCCGGGCAAGTCGACCGTGGCCCCCGGCGCAAACGCATCCGCTGCGTCGCGACCTGCCATGTGCGCAAGGCGCTCGACGAGCTCCTTGCCTGCACGGCCGACGCTCTTCTGCGACGACTTGAAGTACGCCAAGAGCCACTTCGGCCCAAATGCACGCAGCATGCTCCAGTTCATGACCGCAATGGTTCGCATCCCGAGCGCGCCTTGGCCCATCAGGACGCGGCTCATCCGGTTGAGCTCCCAGTGCGCCTGCATTCGCCTGATCGCGAGGCCGCCGTCGCGCGGAACGATCTCGTAGAGAAGGTTGGCTGGCACCTTCATCTTCAAACCGGTCTTGAGGTTGGTCGTGTGGATGTCGACCGCGCGAAAGACATGCATGTCGGAGACGATGTCCTGGCGTGCCACCATGTCGATCCCGCTTGCCGCGATGAACGCCTCGTAAAACCGGCCCAGCTCATCACCCAAGCGACCCGGCCGCCGTCCCTTGTGAGACGCTGGGGTGCCAACGGGGTCCTCGAGGACCGCGTCGTCGGCGTACAATGCGAGCCAGCGTTCCTTGTCGTGCTGCCCGGCAAGCTCAGGAGATGCCTTGGCCGCGCGCAAGACGGCGTCGCGGTCGCGGGACGATGAAGCTGTTCGAAGCGATGGTTGAACCATGGGCGACGGTTTTACCACAGCTCCGCCCTAATCGCTTTTGTCCGAAGCGCCCCCGGGTTCTTCGGCCTTTGGCGCTTCCTTCGGCGGCGCAGCCTTGTTGATGAGCCCCATGACGGTCACGGCGAGCAGGTCCTCGTCCGCCTTGCCAAGCGGGCACAGCTCCCGGCCTAAGTATTCGCATGCTTCGAGGCGCGCCTTGTCCGGGTCTTCGACGTACTTCCCCTCGCGCGTGTACCAGAGGCCCTTGTTGGTCCGCGCGAGCAAGCCATTTGGGTACTCCCACTGTCCCAGCGCGCTCTTGGCCTTCCCGCCGCTCGGGTAGAACCACTCGCCACTACGGCTCTTGGCGCGACGTCCGTTTGGATGGTTGAGCTCGAGAAAGCCGCGCACGATGATGCGCCCGTTGGACCAGGTCGTGGTGGGTTGGCGCGTCACGCGATAGCCAACATACGGTGCGCAGACCTCCCGCCGAAGCTGCGACAGGTCGCGCCGGTCCTGTACTTCGAGGCCCCGCTTGTAGCGGCTTGGTTCTTCGTCGAGCCGCGCGAGGAAGTCCATGATCGTGAGCTCCTCGCAAGTGGGGGATGCCGTCAGGACCCGCTGCGACGAGCCGGTCGCGGTCACCAGCAGGGCAACCGTGAGGGTCAGCACGATCCGTGGCGGCTTAGAATCCATGACGAGCCAGGCCCGGCAGCAACTCGCTATTCATCGGACGGTGCATGGCCGCGCGGGCCTCGTGCGCTTCGGCGTCGCAAGCGGTTGGCCTCCGCGAAACGGCCTTCGACCCACTTGATCATCTGCTGATGGGTGCCTTCGATGTCCTTGTGGCCATTTCGTTGAACGTAGGTTCCGTCGGACCGCATGTCCCAGGCGCTTCGCTGGTCATCGACGAGAACGTTGAGAACCGTCCGAAGCTCGGCCTGCAGCGCTTCGGGCTCCACCGGGGTCAGCAGCTCGACACGGCTCACCAGGTTTCGTGTCATGCAATCCGCCGAGCCGATGTAGTACTCCTCGTCCCCGCCATTGCGAAAGTAGTAGATCCGCGAGTGCTCGAGGAATCGGCCGACGACGCTGACGACGCGAATGTTGTCGGAAAGCCCCGGAACACCCGGGCGCAAGCGACAGGAATCGCGCACGATCAAGTCGACGCGGACCCCGGCCTGCGACGCTTCGTAGAGGGCGCGGGTGATGTCGACGTCTTCGAGCGCGTTGGTCTTGATCTGAATGACGCCCTTTTGCCCCTCGCTGACCCGGCGCATCTCGCGCCGAATCTTTTTGAGGAGCGCAGGCTTCAGAAGCTTTGGCGCCGGCAACAGCTTCTTGTAGCTGCGATTCGGTTTGTAACCAGTGGTCAGATAGTTGAAGAGCTCGGTCGCGTCGCGGCCAATGTCGGGGTCGCAGGTGAGAAGCCCGAGGTCGGAGTAGAGCTTCGCCGTCTCCTCGTGATAGTTCCCGGTCCCGAGGTGCACGTAGCGGCGCAAGCCGTTGTGATCACGTCGGACCACCAAGATGATTTTGCAGTGCGTCTTCAGCCCGACAACCCCGTACGTCACGTGAATGCCCGCCTGTTCGAGCTTGCTCGCCCAGTTGATGTTGGCCTCTTCGTCGAAGCGGGCCTTGAGCTCTACGGCTACGGCCACCTGCTTGCCGTTGAGCGCCGCGTTGATGAGATGCTGAATGACGCGCGACTTCGAGGAAGTGCGATAGAGCGTCATTTTGATCGCGCGCACCTTGGGATCTTCGCTCGCTTCGCGCAGGAACCGCTCTACCGACGTGCCAAACGCCTCGTAGGGATGGTGTAGTAGGAGAGCGCCTTGCTCGCGGATGGCGTGAAAAATGTTGCTCCGCCCAACGAGGCTAGCCGGATCGACCGGCCGGTGGTCGGGATCCCGCTGCTCGGGGATGTCGAGGACCGCGAGCTGGAACAAATCACCGAGCCCGAGGAAGCCGTCTACCTCGAAGACGTCAGCCTGCTCGTCGAGCCCGAGCTCCGCCGCCAAGCGGCCGCGGTGCGTCGAGTCCATGCCACGGGCGATTTGGATCCGAACGATGGGGGCGAACTTCCGCTCTTGAAGCTCCGATTCGATCAGCGCGAGCAGGTCGTCCGCTTTGTCCTCGTCGCTTTCGACGTCGGCGTTGCGGGTGACCCGAAAAAGCTCGGTGCGCTCGATGACCATTCCGGGAAACAGAAGATCGAGGTTGTTTGCCATGATCTCTTCGAGCGGTACGAAGGTCATCGAGTCGCGCACTTGAATGAAGCGCGGAACCCCAGAGCCGAGCGGCACCTTCACACGGGCCATCAAGGGCGTAGGGTCGTTCGGGTAGTGAAGCGACACCAACAAGTTCAGTGAAAGATTCGACACGAACGGGAATGGATGCGCCGGGTCCATCGCTTGCGGCGTGACCAGCGGAAAGATGTTCTCGAGATAGTCGTCTCGAAGCCAGCTCCGATCGGCCTCAGAGAGGGGCTCATAGGACGCGACCTGCACGCCGATCTCAACGAGCTTCTTCTGAAGCTGGACCCAGAGACCCTGTTGCTCGATGGTCATGGCGCGGATGACCTCGTGCGACTCCTTGATCTGTTGAGTCGGGGTGCGGCCGTCGACCGTGAGCTTGTGAACACCGGCTGCCACCTGCTGCTTGAGGCCGCCGATGCGCTTCATGAAGAACTCATCGAGAATCGAACCGGTGATCGCGATGAACTTCACCCGCTCGAGTAACGGGGTCCGGCTGTCGTCGGCTTCGTGAAGGACTCGCTTGACGAATGCGAGCCAGGTCAGCTCTCGGTTGAGGTACTGCTCCGGCGCATCGAGATCGAAGTCGGTGGAGGACGGCTTCGATTCTTTGGTCGAAGCGTCGGTCGCCGGATGTCCGTTGGTCGTGGAGGGAGAGCTCATGGGAGGGAATCGTTGAATTCCCAGTGTAGCTCGCGATCGTCGCTACGATCTAGGTGCGAAAATGAGCAGGGTCTGGTCACTCCTTGGTTTATCCGGTAATTCCGGCCCCAGGGGCTCTGCACCGATGGCGAACAAAATGACCGATCAGCTCACGCCCCGCCGGAGGCCCAGTCAGGAACGCTCGCGCGACCGTGTCGAGCGCATCCTGGATGCGACCTCTTCGCTTCTTGGCGTTACGCCCGTGGACAAGATCACGACCGCAGCCATTGCGGAGAAGGCCGGCGTGCCGATCGGGTCGGTGTATCAGTACTTTCCGAACAAGCTCGCCGTGCTTGCCGAGCTTGCGCGGCGCGTGATGGAGGAAGTCGACTTGAAGACCGCGAGCCTGATCGCAGAGGATTTCGGCGTTCTTCCTTGGGATCAGGCGATCGATCGGGCAATCGACGCGACGATCGAGGGGTTCGCAGCGCAGCCTGGCTATCTCCAGTTGCTGCTCAGCATTCGTCCGACGCCGGAGTTCAGGGCGATCACCGACGAATCGAACGAACGCGTGGCTGCCATGCTCGCGTTTCACCCTGCGCTACAGAAGTTGATCCCGGCGGATCGGATTCAGCTCGTCACGCGGGCGGCCATCCAAGCGGCGAATTCTTTGCAGGACTGGGCGCTCTCCGAGGGCGACCCGGAATTGAGGAATCAAATCATCGTCGAGATGAAGACCCTGCTGAAGGGATACCTCGCGGTGTACCTGGATGAGTCGAGCCCATACCGCGACTAAAGCCATGGATTTCAAACGCTTGGCAGAAATGCGAGAATTGGGAGATCCGCTTGCGCTAGCCGCTCGTTCAATCGACCAGCAACCGGCTCTCGCCCATGAAGTCATCGTCCTCGATGAGGTCGATGCGGCTTCGGGCGAAGCGACGGGCAGCAGCCAACGCGCGCTCGCCCTTCCCTTGGTCGAGACACCACTGCGCGTGGTTGCAGAGCAGTGCGAGCTCGGTCGCGCGACCCAGCGTCATCGCGAAGCGTCGGGCGCCGGCTTCGAGCAGGTCGCGTTCCGAGAGGGTTGCCTCGAGCCAGCGGCCTGAATGTTGAACGGCGGTTTGGCTGCATTCCACAGCGGCTTGCAAACGCGGATCGGTCGTCGCTTCCAGTCGGGCGTGAACTTCGCCGACGTAAGCGTCCCAAACACCTTCTTGGTTCAGCGCGCGAAGCGCATCGAGCGACAGGACGTTGGTCGTCCCTTCCCAAATGGGAAGCACCTGCGCGTCGGCGAGGAGCTTTGGGAGGCCGGTATCGTTCACGTAGCCAGCGCCGCCAAAGGATTCGAGGGCCTCGGAAGCCACGGCAACCGCTTGTTTTCCGGTCGTGAGCTTTCCGATGGGCGTGAGCAGCCGGCTCAGGAGTTGCTCGGCTTCGCTCGCCTTGCCGGACTCGATCCGGCCGAGGAGCTCGACGACACGAAACGCGAGCAGGAATGCACCCTGCGTCTCGGCGATCATGTCCGCCATGGTGTCGACGTGAAGTGGCTTGTCGATCAAGGTTGCGCCAAATGCCTCACGCTTGTTCGCGTAGTCGCGGGTCAGCGCAACGGCGCGCTGCATGCCAAGAACCGCGGCGACGGCGTTCCATGTGCGTGTGACGTTCAACATCGGCGTGATGTTGCGGACTCCGTTTTCCAGGCCGGCCACGGGAATGGCTTCCACTCCGTCCAAGGTCAGCTCGGCGGTCGGCAGCTTACGCGTCCCGAACTTGTCTTTGAGCCGGTCGATGTGAATGTTCTGGAGCTTTCCGTCTTTGTCGCGAAGCTCGAGGTAGAACATCGCCAAGCCGCGGCCGCCCGGCGGATTGCCTTCGGGCCTTGCCAGGGTGAGCGCCATGTCGGCAGTAGTCGCCGAAGTAAACCACTTGTGGCCGTAGAGACGCCAAGTGTCGCCGTCGCGCCGCGCAATCGTTTCGGTCTGCCCGACATCGGAGCCCCCGATGCGCTCGGTCATCCATTGACCGGAGGTCCACATCGTGGCCGGGTCACGTGACAGGAGCCGCGGAAGCGCGTGATCGATGAGCTCTTGGTTGCCCGAATCGAGCAGCGTGCGAGCCGCGCCGTCGGTCATCGCCAACGGGCAGCTGTAGGTGTCGAGCGAGGCCTGCGCGACGTAGTTCAAGATGTGCTGGTGGACCCGGGCGTAGGGTCCGAGCTCCGCGTCGTAGCCTGCCGCGACCAGCCCGTGCTTGGCGCAGATGACCTGCGCGCGCTTCCACACCTCAGTGACCTCGACCTCGTCGATCCGATTGCCCCAGGGATCCCAAACCGTGTGCACGGGCTCGTTTTCAAGATCGGCCAAGGAGAGCCGATAGAGCTCGCCGCCGTTGAGCTCGCCGAGCTCGCGGTACTCCGGCTCGAAGCGTTCGAGAAGCTCTGCCGGAAGGGTTCGCTCCAGGTACTCGCTGAGAAGTGAGTCAGAATCGTATTGATTTCCAAGGCTTGGGGGAGCTTGTTGAAAGGCCATACATTACTCAACTTAGCAGAAAATGACGATTGTCGAAATCATCATACGCCGCCTCTCCTGCCCAGTCAATCCTCAAACAGGCTCGCAAGCGCGGAGCGGTGCTAGAGATGGGGCATGATCCCGATCAAGGTCGCGACCGCGTCGTTGAATCAGACGCCACTCGACTGGGGCGGCAACCAGCGGCGCATCGAGGCGGTCTTACGGCAAGCGCAGGTCGAAGGCGCAGCGCTGCTCGTGCTGCCCGAGCTCTGCACGACGGGCTACGGCTGCGAAGATGCGTTTCTTGGTCCGGATATTGCGACTCGCGCTTGGTCGATGCTGATGGAGCTGCTGCCCCAAACCAAGGGCATGGTCGTGAGCCTCGGGATGCCGGTGCGTCGCAGAGGCGGTCTCTACAACACGGCATGCGTCGTGGCGGACGGCCGCATCGCAGGCTTTGCGGCCAAGGAGCATCTCGCAGGCGAAGGCCTTCACTACGAGCCGCGCTGGTTCAAGCCCTGGCCCAACGATCAAGTGGTAGAGCTCGAGCGCGACGGCAAGAGCTACTCGTTTGGCGACGTCTTCTTCGATTTCTCGGGCGTGCGCGTCGGCTTCGAGATTTGCGAAGACGCCTGGGTTGCGCAACGCCGAGGGGCGCTCGACGGCCATGCGATGGACATCATCGTGAACCCGAGCGCGAGTCACTTCGCCTTTGGCAGGCACGAGGTGCGCGAACGCCTGGTGCTCGAAGGCTCACGCTCGATGGCGGTGAGCTATCTCTACGCCAACCTGCTTGGGAACGAGGCCGGCCGTGTGATCTACGACGGCGGTTGCTACATCGCACAAAACGGCAAGATGTTCGCCCGATCGCAGCGGCTCACCTTCGACGATTCGGTCTTGACGACCGCGGTCATCGACGTCGAAGCGTCTCGAACCGAACAGGTCCGGACCACGAGCTTTCAGGCGGATCGCAGCGACCCGGGCGTAAAGAGAATCAGCGTGGACTTCGAGTTTCCGCGCGCGAAGATGGAGCGCAGCGCGCCGAGCTCACCCAAATGGGAAGCCAGCGTAGACCACAAAGAAGAGGAGTTCACGCGCGCGCTCACGCTCGCCCTTTTCGACTATCTTCGAAAGAGCCACTCGCGCGGCTTCGTGCTGAGCATCAGCGGAGGTGCCGACTCCGCTGCGACGGCTTGCCTCGTCTCGCTCATGGTCGACCGGGCGATCGCGGAGCTCGGCGCCGAACGATTCGCGGAAAAGATCGGCATGAGCGCCGAGGCCAGCGCCCGCGACTGGGTCCGGAAGCTCCTCTGCTGCGCCTACCAACCGACCGAAAACAGCGGAGAGGTCACGCGCAACGCCGCCACCGCCGTGGCCGAGGCGATCGGCGCTACGTTCTACATCCTTGACGTGCAGCACATCGTCGACGCCTACGAGAGCCTGATCTCCGATGCCGTCGAGCGTCCCCTGACCTGGGAAGAGGACGACATCACGCTCCAGAACATCCAGGCCCGCGCGCGTGGTCCAAGCGTCTGGATGCTGGCGAACATGCGGGGCGCATTGCTCCTGTCGACGAGCAATCGCTCCGAAGCCGCGGTCGGTTACGCGACGATGGACGGCGACACCTGTGGAGGCCTCAGTCCGATCGCCGGGATTGACAAGGCTTTCCTTCGTCGGTGGCTTCTCTGGCTCGAACGCCAAGGCCCCGAGGGCATGCAACCGATTCCGGCGCTGCATGCGGTCAATGTGCAAACGCCGACTGCCGAGCTCCGCCCCAAGGGCAGCGACCAGACCGATGAAGGCGACCTGATGCCCTACCCGGTGCTCGACGTCATCGAACGGCTCGCGATCGGAGACAAGCTGCCACCGGCCGACTGCCTGGAAATTCTGCAAAGCGAATTCTCGGAGTACGACGAGGACACCCTCCGTGGCTGGGTGAAGCGCTTCTTCCAGCTCTGGTCGCGCAACCAGTGGAAACGCGAGCGCTACGCGCCGTCGTTTCACGTCGACGACAAGAACCTCGACCCCAAGACTTGGTGCCGCTTCCCAATCTTGTCGGGTGGCTTCGAGCGCGAGCTATCCGAGCTCTGATCGAACCCGGTCGGCCATGCGCTCGATTTCCTCGACCACGATGTCCGGGCGCTCCATCGCCATGAAGTGAGTGACGTCTTCGAGGACCAAGAGCCGTGTGTCCGGTCGGCATCGCATGAAAGCCTCGCGCGACTCTCGGGTGAACGGCGGGCCGCTGTGCTCGCGCGCGAACAAAGTGATCGGGCAGCGCACTTTCCGGAGCGCGCGATACGGATTGACCGTCGCTGTCGCAAAGGTCTTGCTCTCCCAGACGCGGTCGCAACTCAGGCGAACCGTTCCCTCATCCGTCCTCACGGTCCCCCCTTCGACGTAGCTCTCAATCCACTCACGCTGCCAGGTTCGAAACGGCCCTTTGCCGACGTAGTTCTCGACGGCAGCCGCTTTCGACGGGAACTCCATGCGCCGGCGCGCGGTCATCTGCGCGATCGGCACGATGCGTTCGGCCAGCCCGAACGCGCGAGCCACGGCCAGCATCGGGATCTGACCTGGGGGAACGATCACCGGGTCGATGAGCACCAAGCCAGCGACCAGGTCGGGTCGGGTCGCCGCAAGCTCCATGCTGACGGTCGCACCCATCGAATGCCCGGCGAGAATGAGAGGCTGCGGGAGGATGCTCGCAAACGCTTCGAGGTCTTTCCGATATGGCCGCCAGGATCGAAGCTTTCTCGGGTCCGCGCTCGCTTCGGACCGGCCGTGTCCTCGCGCATCCATCAGACACAGGCCGATCGCCGGGTCGACCTCCGCCAGCAGACCACTGTATGTCTCCGCATTGAAGCCCGTCGCGTGCGCGAAGTGGACAGTGACGGCGTCTGCGCCGCTCGCTTCGCGGCGGAGCACACTGAAGTCTCCGAAACGCTCGCGTCGAACGGTCGCCACGGCTGCTACGGGGAGATCCTCTTGAACACGCGGGCAACGATCCCGTCGGTGGTGGCCGGCATGAGTCTCTTGAGCGCGTCGGCGACACGTGCTTCCTTGGTGATCAACACCCGCGGCGAGTTGTGCTCGATCGCTTTGACGATCCGCGCGCCGACGACATCAGGCGTCGTTCCAAGGCGATCGAAGAGCTCTTGGGTCGTGTTCCGAAGCTCTTGGTGCGTGTCGGTGACCAAGCGCGCGTTCTGGATGATGTTGGTCTTGATCGCGCCGGGATGGACGGAGGTGACGCCCACGTGGTCGTCGGCCAGCTCCGCCCTCAAGGACTCGCTGAAACCCCGGACCGCAAACTTGCTTGCCACGTAGCTCGTCTGCAGCGGCGGCGCGATGATGCCGAACACACTCGACAGGTTGACGATGTGACCCTCGCCGCCCGCCTTCAGGTGCGGCAGGAAGAACTTGCAGCCGTAGATCACGCCCCAGAGGTTCACGCCGAGGATCCATTCGAGGTCTTCGACGCTGTGCTCTTCGAAGGAAGCGTAGACAGTGACCCCGGCGTTGTTGATGAGGATGTTGGCTGCGCCGTGCGCACGGACGACCTCGGACGCGAAGGCCTCCATCTGTGCCTTGTCGGAGACGTCGACCCGGTGAGCGGTTACGGTTGCGCCGCCGACCTCGAGCTCGTGACGCACCTCTTCGAGCGCGGCCTCATTCACATCGCAAATCGCAAGCCGGCACCTTTTGGCCGCCAGGGCGAGCGCCGTTTCACGCCCAATGCCGTGCCCAGCCCCCGTAACCACCGCAACTTTCCCATCGAGCTCGCGCATCTGCCCTCCGAGCCGGACCGTACAAGCCCATGTCCCGCATGCAACCCCCGTCATCTCAAACTCACACAGCGGAAAAAACGCCCGGAGAAGGTCCCCTTTTTCCCAACCTCCTATCTGTTATGCTCGCCCGTCTTCAATGCCTGGAAGAAGCAAATATAGCGCTGAGGTCGTCGTCATTGGCGCGGGTCTCGCAGGGATGGTGACGGCACTGGAGCTGCTCGATGCGGGCAAGCGCGTCGTCATGTTGGACGCGGCGTCGCGTGATCGCATCGGCGGGCTCGCGGTTTGGTCCTTCGGCGGCATCTTCTTCGTCGATTCGCCCGAACAGCGAAAGAGCGGCATCAAGGATTCGGTCGATCTGGCAATGCGGGATTGGGTTCGCTACGGCGAGCTGGACCCAAGTGACATCTGGCCTTATCGCTGGGCGGAAGCCTACGTCAATCGTTGCACCGAAGAGGTGCGTGACTGGCTCGCCGAACGTGATGTGAGCTTCTTCCGCGCGGTGAACTGGACCGAGCGTGGCTACTTCGTGCCGGGGAATTCGGTGCCGCGGTTTCACATCGTCTGGGGCACGGGCGAAGGGATCGTGCTGCCGCTGATTCCAAGGCTCGAAGCGCACGAAAACGCCGGGAGGCTCGAGCTGCACTTCGATCACAAGGTGGACGGCCTGACTCGGGAGCGCGGCCAAGTGGTGGGCTGCCACGGTACGCACGGCGCAGGCTCGTTCGAGGCACTGGGCGACGCCATCGTCATCGCGGCGGGCGGCATCGCCGGCAACCACGACAAGGTCCGCGAGGTTTGGCCGAGAGATCAATGGGGCGAGCCGCCCGAGGCGATGCTCAACGGCTCGATTCCCGAAGCGGATGGCAAGCTCCTCGAGCGCGTCGCGGAGCTCGGAGGCAACGTCACGCACCTCGAAAAGATGTGGAACTACGCCGCGGGCGTCCGGCACTGGGAACCGCTCTTCCCGAACCAGGGCCTGTGCATGGTTCCAGGGAAGTCGGCGCTCTGGCTCAACTACGAGGGCCGCCGTTTTGTCGATCCGCCGCTCGTCGGTTCCTACGACACCCTTTTGCTGGTCGACCGCATCTGCCGCGAAAAGAAGAAGTACTCCTGGCAGGTGATGAACCGCAAGATCGCCAACAAAGAGTTCGCAATTTCCGGTGCCGAGTTCAACCAGGCCGTTCGTGAAAAGAAAATGATGGCCTTCGTCCTGCGGCTCTTGCAAGGCAACGGCGAACAGGTCCAGGAGTTCATCGACCACTGCCCAGACTTCATCACGTCGGGAAGCGTGCCGGAGCTGGCCAACAAAATGAACGCCTTGGCCGGCAGCAAAGACGTCGACGCCCAACTGCTCGAGCGGGAAATCTCGGACTACGACGCCAACATCGCGCGCGGCTCCAAGTTTCAGAACGACGACCAGCTTCGCCGGATCGCGCACGTCCGCCAATACCTCGGTGACCGGCTTCGAACCTGCAACATGGCGCCGATCCTCGACCCCGACTCCATGCCCTTGATCGCGATTCGCACGCAGATCCTCACGCGCAAGAGCCTGGGCGGAATTCAAGTCGATCTCGACGCGAAGGTTCTCGACACGCAGGGTAATGCCATCCCCAATCTCTTCGCGGTCGGCGAGGCCTGCGGCTTCGGCGGTGGTGGCATGCACGGAAAACGCGCGCTCGAGGGATCGTTCCTCGGGGGCTGTGTGTATTCGGGGCGGGTCGCGGCGCGCGCGATCAACAGCGGCAAAGGTGTGAGGTAACCCATGAAGCAAAGCGGTGCATGGTTGACGGCGCGGGCCCTCGAGAACATTGGTGTGAGGTACACGTTCGGCATCCCCGGGGTTCACAACACGGAAATCTACGACCAGCTGAATCGCAGCGAACTGATCACCCCCGTTTTGGTGACCCACGAGCAGGGCGCGAGCTTCATGGGCGAAGCGTTCAGTCGTGTGAGTGACAGCATCGGTTGCCTGCTCGTCGTTCCCGCGGCAGGCATGACCCACGCGATGAGCGGCATCGGCGAGGCCTACCTCGACGGCGTTCCGCTGCTCGTCATCTCCGGCGGCATTCGGCGCGACTCGGGTCGCCACTACCAGCTTCATCAGCTCGACCAGCAACGCGTTCTCGACGGCATCACCAAGGCGGCCTTCCTGGTCGACAAGCACGAAGACGTCGTGTCGACGATCTACCAAGCGTACGAAATCGCGACGTCAGGCCTCCCTGGCCCCGTGTTCGTCGAAATCGCCGGCGACGTCCAGATGTTCACCGCAGAGGTCGGCGAAGTCCCGAAGTTCGTGCCCACATACCGACCTCCTGCACCAGACCCAGCATTGATCAAGCGCGCGGTCGAGCTGCTGCGTGCGGCAAAGCAGCCAGGTCTCTATCTCGGTTGGGGTGCGCGCGAAGCGACGAAGTGGAGCATCGAGTTGGCCGAGGTCCTAGGCTCTCCGGTTTCGACGACCCTGCAAGGGATCAGCGTCTTTCCTCACGACCACCCGTTGCACGCGGGCTTTGGCTTTGGTCCGTCGGCTGTTCCAGCGGCGCGCAAGGCCTTCGAAGGCGTCGATTGCCTCCTCGCGGTTGGTGTTCGTTTCGCAGAGCTCGCCACGGGCAGCTATGGCATGCCGATTCCGGAAAAGCTGATCCACGCCGACATCGATCCCGAAGTCTTCAGCAAGAACTACCCGGCCACCGTCGCGATCGAGTCCGACGGAGAGCTGTTCATGATGGCCCTGTTGCAGGCGCTCAAAAAGGAGCAGGTCCGCCCACCGGATCGGAGCGAGCTCACGCGGCGCATCAAGCAAGAGAAAGAATCCTTCTTCGGAAGTTGGACCAGCAAGATCAACGAAGAAAGGGTCAGTCCGGGAATCTTCTTTCGGCAGCTACGAAAAAAACTCGATCGTGATGCATACATCGTGGTCGACGACGGAAATCACACCTTCCTGACTGCGGAGCAGTTCCCGGTCTACGAGTCGAAGCACCTGATTTCGCCGACCGATTTCAACTGCATGGGCTACTGCGTGCCCGGGACCATCGGCGTGAAGCTCTCACACCCGGACAAGCAGGTCTGCGCCATCGTTGGCGACGGTGCCTTCATGATGACCGCGCTGGAGATCTTGACCGCCACGATGAACGAGCTCGGAGCCATCTTCTTCGTCTTCCACGACGGCGAGCTCGCCCAGATTTCTCAGTTCCAGGCGATTCCGTTGAAGGACAAGACCTGTACCATCACGGGTGATTTGCAGATCGAGGGCGTAGCAATTGCTACCGGTGCGGCATATGCGAAGATGGAGAACGACATGGCGGTCGATCGAGCCCTCGACGAGGCGCTCGCGACCGCTGCAACAGGGCGACCCGTGATCGTCGACGTGAACATCGATTACTCGCGAAAGAGCGTATTCACCCAGGGGGTGGTCAAAGTGAACCTCGGCCGTTTCCCCTTGCGTCAGAAGGTCCGGTACATCGGGCGCGCGCTCAAACGCCATACCATCGGATGAGGGTCCAATGCTGAATCGTGCAATTCCAATCCTTTCTTTGATCGCGCTGGCCGGTCTCCTCGGCGTTCTGCCGGAGGCATCGGCGGACCGGGAGCCTGAAAAGCCGAGCGCTCCGATGAACATCGACCAGACGCCGCCGCTGGTTCCGATCCCCAATGCCCGCGTGACGAAGAACGGCCTGCTCGTGGGAGGGCAACCCTCCCCCGATCAGCTGAAGGCGATCCAAGAGGCCGGGTACCGCACCGTCATCACGTTGCGTGCGGAGAGCGAGCCGGGCGATGAGGGCGAGCGGGCTACGGTCGAGCGCCTAGGTATGAAATTCGCGTCCATCCCAGTCCCGGGCCCGGCCGGGCTCACCGAAGAAAACGCGCGCGCTCTCGCCAAAGCGCTCGGGGAGCAGGACGCACTACCCGCCGTCGTGCATTGCAAATCGGGGCAACGGGCGAGCGCGTTGCTCGGGTTGAAGGCCTTCGTGGTCGACCGCGTCAGTGCTGCGGCAGCCATCGACTTTGCCAAGAGCCTTGGCCTGACCACGCTCGAGACGGCGCTCCGGGAGCGAATCGCGGAGATCTGCAAAGCCGACAAGTCGCGAAACTGCGAGGATCTGCGATGACCGACCCGCCGACGGCACTGGTGCTGCTCACACAGGGCAGCGAGGAAATGGAGGCCGTCATCAGCATCGATGTGCTGCGCCGTGGCGGAATCGAGGTCACGGTCGCGGGGGTCGAAGGCGCCGGGCCGATTCGCTGCAGCCGTGGCGTGATGATCACGCCGGACGTCGCGCTCGAAAGCGTCGACGGCGATTTCGACGTGCTGGTTCTTCCAGGCGGGGTGGAAGGCGCCCAACGGTTGGCGGCCTCCTCAAAGGTCGGAGAGCTTCTTCGTCGGCAAGAACAAAGCGGACGTTGGGTCGCTGCGATTTGCGCCGCGCCGATCGCGCTTCAGGCACACGGTGTCTTCCAGAATCATCAGCTCACCAGCCATCCGAGCGTCAAGAGCCAGCTCGAAGCCTGGGGCGACTACAGCGAGCATCCGGTCGTCGTGGATCGGAAACTGATCACCACCCAGGGCCCAGGTACGGTGTTCCCGTTTGCCCTGCGCATCGTGGGCACGCTCACCAACGCACAACGCATGGTCGAGGTGCGCGCGCCGATGATGTTTCCGGTCCAGGTGTCCTAGCCAGGTGGTTCGGGTGGCTTCGTCACCCGGGGCCGAACCGAGACCTTGGATCGAGCCACGTAGGAAAGAAGCTTGTGGACGGACGTCCCCGCAAAGAAGCCAGGGGCCGTTGGCGTTCGGTCGGGTTCGGGAACCGGCAGCGTCGCGATCAAGGCACCGTCTCCTGAATAGCGAAACTTCACGTCGGGGCTCAGGGATTCGATCATGCGCTTCGATGCGGTGTTTTCCGCCAGAAGCTCGGTGACGAACCAGCGGATGTCGCGCTCCCAGGCGGCTTCGATCAGGCGTTGCAAGAGGATCGAGCCGAGACCCTTGCCGTGGAACTCGTCCAGAACCGTCACCGCGGGCTCGGCCGTGTCGGGCTGGTCCATCAAGCGCACGAACCTCGCGCTGCCGACGCCTTCGTCCACGGACACGAAGCGACGTCGAATGGCGCCCATCGCAAAATGGTCCACGCCGTCTACGTTGGTGAGGTACAGGAGCTCCGTCTCGGTCAGCCTGGATTTCGGCGACATGAAACGCGCGTACCGAGAATCGGGAGACAAGTGCTCGAAGCCTTCGCGAAGCATCTCTTTGTCCGACGGGCGTATGAGACGCAGGTGGACCCGCTGCTCATCGGTGAGATGAACGGTTTCTTCGTACGAGCGGTCGTACCGATAGCCCTGGCCTGGACCCCCCATGGCAGGGGGAAGCCTAGGCACGATCGAGCGCGCGGACAACCGCATCCATCGCCGCAGCGGCTCCGGTGCGAAGTCGGTAGTTTACGATGTGTGAAACTTCGCTCGTGCCGGGGTTAATTTCGACGGTCAGCGCGCCGCGGCGCCGTGCATCGATCACCGGCTCTGCAATGTATGGAAACACGCTGGTGGTCCCGATGCTAAACACGGCATCGAAACCGTGCGTCAACTGCTCCTGCAGCATGCGTGTGCGATCCATCGGAAGCATTTCGCCGAACAAGACCACCTCGGGCCTGACCAACGAGGCGCACTCGGGGCAGGACGGCGGGATGTCGAGACCTGCGTAGCTACCTACTCGCCAACGGTGACCGCAGCGGGTGCACAATAAGCGATGCACGTCGCCGTGAATGTCGATCACCTGAGCACTGCCCGCCGCACGATGCAAGCCATCGACGTTTTGGGTCAGCGTCCAGACCCGATCGAATCGCTGCTCGAGCTCGGCGATGACGTGATGCGCCCGATTTGGGCCTGCATCGCGGCACGAGCGTTCGATTTGATGGATGTACTTCCAAGTGAGCGCCGGGTCGCGCTGGAACATCGCCCCCGAGAGCGCTGCCTCGATGGGAATGCCGTCGTCGGTTTCCTCCTGCTCGTAGAGCCCTCCGATCCCGCGATAGGTCGGCAAACCCGAGTCGGCCGAAACGCCTGCTCCCGTGATGAACAGGACGCTCCGGCTGCCTCGAAGCCGCTTGGCGATCTCGGAGATCTGCCGCTCGTCCATCGAGCTTGGTTATCGTATTATCGCTTGATCGCCAAGCGGAGGGCCTAGGCACTGGCGCTGTGGCCCAAGTTCTCTATGTAATCCTCTATGTTCTTCAATTCCGAGAAGAAGCTCCGAATGCCCACAGCCGAGCAGGCCCTGCCGGGACGGGACACGAACATGCCGGTCGCAGCCCGTCATTTCGTCCTCGACGCTCCGCTCGAAGGCCCCTTCCCCGACGACACGCAGCAGGCGATGTTCGGCCTTGGATGCTTCTGGGGAGCCGAGCGAAAGTTCTGGGAAACCAGTGGGGTCTTCACGACCGCGGTAGGTTACGCCGCAGGCCAGACTCCCAACCCGACCTACGAAGAGGTGTGTTCGGGCCTCACTGGTCACAATGAGGTCGTCCTGGTCGTCTATCGGCCGGCGGAAGTAAGCTACGAAGATCTTCTCAAGCTCTTCTGGGAGAGCCACGACCCAACGCAGGGCATGCGACAGGGCGCCGACCGCGGAACGCAATACCGTTCCGGTGTCTATTGCTTTGACGACGTGCAGCGCCAAACGGCGACGGAATCGATGCAGCGCTACCAGCGCGCACTCGACGAAGCCGGACATGGGCGCATCACCACGGAGATCGTCGACGCGCCGCCCTTCTACTATGCGGAGGACTACCACCAGCAGTACCTCGCGAAGAACCCGTCCGGGTACTGCGGGCTGGG
>JBARTN010000033.1:0-28293 GCA_049645265.1 Polyangiales bacterium | reverse complement strand
GTTTGCATTACCAGTTCACTTTCCAAAAGGAGCCGCGATACCGAGAGGTCGGTCAGCGTTTGCAGCGTCTTGGCGGCCCACGCGAGAGCTCGGACGACGATTTTCTCCTTGAATCGATGGACGATGTGAATCGGGCCTTCGACGAGTTGATCCACCAAGACTAAGCCCTATAGACTCGGTTGATTATGGCCGAGACAGTGCAGACGTTTTGCCGGATTTGCGAAGCCCTTTGCGGGCTCGAAGTCACGGTAGAGGGCGACCGGGTCATCGACATCAAGCCCGACGACGACCACGTCGCAACACGAGGATACGCATGCCTCAAGGGGCTCAAGCAGCATCGGATGTACGACACGCCCGACCGTCTGCTCTACCCCATGCAGCGAATCGACGGTGAGCTTCAGCGCGTGAGCTGGGACGACGCGCTCGGCAGCATTGGCTCCAAGGTTCGCGAGCTGATCGACAATCACGGCAGTGACAGCATTGCAATGTATGTCGGCACGGCCGCGGGCTTCGGCGTGCTGCATCCAGTCTTCGCGCAGGGCTTCATGCAGGGCGTTGGCTCGGCCAGCATGTTTTCGTCGGCGACACAAGATTGCGCAAACAAGTTTTCGGTTGCACGCGAAGTCTACGGATTCCCATTCACACAACCGTTCCCAGACCTCGAGAACCTCGACTGCCTGATCATCGTCGGCGCCAATCCGGCCATCTCGAAGTGGAGCTTCCTGCAGGTGTCCAACCCGATTCGCCGTCTCAAAGAGATCGAGGCCCGTGGCGCGAAGATCTTCGTCGTCGATCCGCGCCGCACCGAGACGGCGAAAGTCGCCGGAGAGCATGTGTTCATCCGCCCGAACACCGACGTCTTCTTCTATCTGTCGTTCCTGCACGAGTTCCTCGCGACCGCCAAAATTGATCGAGCGCGAATCGACGAATACATGGCCGGCTTCGACGAGCTCCGGCGCGTCGCAGAAGCCTGGCCGCCCGAGCGCACCGCCGAAGTCACACGCATTCCCGCCGACACGCTGCGCGAGATGGTGCGCGCCTACCGCGAAGCCGACGGTGCAGCGCTCTACTGCTCGACCGGCGTCAACATGGGCACCAACGGCTCGCTCGCCTTTTGGTTGCAGGAATGCATCAATGCGATCTCGGGCAACCTCGACCGCAAGGGTGGCACCCTCGTGAGCACCGGCGTCATCGATTTCGCCGCCTTTGGCAAGAAGACCGGCTTGCTCTTGAGCGAGAAAAAGAGCCGCATCGGCAAGTTCCAGTCGGTCAACGATTCGATGCCCGGCGGAATTCTCGCCGACGAAATCCTCACCCCTGGTGACCGGCAGATCAAAGCTCTCTTCGTCACCGGCGGCAATCCCTTGATCACGATGGCGAATTCCGAGCGCCTTCGCGATGCCTTCAAAGAGCTGGAGCTGCTCGTCGTTCTCGACATTCAGCCGAGCGAAACGGCATCGGTCGCGACCCACGTCCTTCCCTGCACCTCACCATTCCAGAGGCCGGACCTTCCCTTCGTCTTCCCCTTGATGCTCGGGCTCCAAATGAAGCCTTATCTGCAGGCTACGCGCGCCGTGGTTCCTCCTCAGGGGGAGCAGCGCGACGAGGCGAGTATCTACGTGGACATCGCCAAAGCAAGTGGGGTCAATTTGTGGGGCTCTGCTGCCGCGCAGCGAACCTTCGAGGCCGCCAAAGCGCTGAGCTCGCTCGGCCAACGGGGAAAGCAGCCTTCGATCCCACAAGAGCTCCTCCTCTCGGGCCTGCTCCGAGCTACGAAACAAGGCAGCTTCAAGAAGCTCCTGAAGGAAAAGCACGGACGCCTACGGCCCCAGCACGACCCGGGTAGTTTCCTCGGCAAGCGTGTCATTCACGACGATCGCAAGGTGCACCTCGCGCCCGAAGTGTTCGTGACGCAGGCGCAGAAGCTCGAAGCCGACTTTCGGCTCGAGCTCGACACCAAAGACAAGCTCAAGCTCATCACCAAGCGCGCCATCACCACGCACAACTCGTGGACCCACAACATCGACGAGTTCGTTTCGAGAGAACGCGGGACGAATCATTTGTACATGCACCCCGAGGACGCGGCTCGCGCGGGGCTCGCCGAGGGCGACCTCGCGGACGTGTCGACCGAAACGGGCGCCGTTCGCATCCCGGTTAAGCTTCTCTCGGAGCTGATGCCGGGTTCGGTCGCTCTGCCGCACGGCTGGGGCCATCAGGACAGCAAGATGGGCGTGGCGAGCAAGACGACCGGCGTCAACGTCAACCTCCTCGCTGCCGACGGCCCCGATAAGCTCGAGCGGGTCTCCGGCATGGCCAACCTCACCGGGTTCTTGGTCGAGGTGAAACCGGCCGCCGGCGCTCTCAACACCGCGCATTGGTCCGGCATCGGTGCTGCAGAGCGCTGAGCTGTCTCAGAACACCGCGCGAAACGAGAGGTTCGGAAACCAAATGGCGGTCGTGAACCGGATCGGGCAGGGCTCGGCCGGAACTCCGACACGCCACTGACACTGCGGAGGCGCCGTTGTGTCCCTCGAGTCGATCTCTTGGGCGTCCCGCGCCTGGGTAATGTTGATCCACTCGAGCGCTACGCGCATACGTCGGCCCGGCTTGGCCCAGTCGTAGGCAACCTTTGCGTCGAGCCGCACGAACCAGGGAATGCGCTGCACGTATTGCTGAACGGCGCCCGCTGGATCCAGCCAGAGCCAACCTTCCGCTCGGCCCGACCTCGCAAACAGGCGCGCGCTGATCAAGAGACCAAACTTGGCTCTCCAGGCAAGCACGCCGTTCATGACATGCCGGACGTCGTAAGACGGGGTGTAGTCGAAGGACTGCGTGCTTCCGCCGAGCAACGTTCCCGTGGCGGTGAGATCGCTGAAGCCAAGTGTGTAACTCACCAGGGTGGAAAATCCGACCTCGAATGGACGTTGAAGCAGGACTTCCAAGCCGTAGCTCTTTCCGTCAGCCGAATCGTCGATCGCGCCCGCCGGGATGGGATTCTGAGGGGTGCCCGCCGTGATCTGAGGATTGGTGAAGATGTCCACGAAGCGAAGGTCCCGATATACGTTGAGGTAACCACGGGTTTCAAACGTGAGGTCGTGTGGCAGGTGAAAGCGAACTCCGCCCTCGGTCTGGTTGGCGTACTGCAGGCCGGGCTCCAGAGGCACGTCACCGAGCCCAGGGAGCGGAATCGCAAAGGTTGCGGGCCTGGCGCCGAGCCCCCATCCAATGAAGACGTCCGCGATTTCATACGCGTGAAAGGTCGCTCGGGCGCGTGGATTGACCGCGGCGTTCCGGAGGCCACCGGTGCTCCACATGTCCGCACGGACGCCGAGCGAAAGATCCAACCATGGGACCAACGACAGATTTGCATCGACGAACGTGCCGGCGATGACTCTTCGGTCTTGCTGCGCAAATTCACGGTCACATGGCGTCGATACGTTCGGAATCGTTCCTCCGGCTTCGGTGCAATCGGCCGGACCGAAGAGGCCCTCGAGGTCCCCTCCGACCCGTAACTGCACTTTGGGGGCGCCGTAGGTCGCCCAGAACCTCGGTCCGAACCGATGAATGTTCGCGCCTGCATTGGAGACCGCGCTGAGCGATGCGTCTTCGACATCGGAGAAGTCGTATCCGTACAGCATCGTTCCGACGAGGTCCCAGTTCTCGAGCTTTCCAATGAAGCGGGCTTCAGCCCGGTGGAACTGAAGGTCGAAGCCGAGCCGTTCTTCAAGATCGCTCGCGTCGAAGACCGAATTGTCTCTGCCGCCAAATGCGACCATCTCGAAGCGAGATCGGGAGCTCATCGCCACGCCGGTGCGGTACTGGTAGTCCCAGTAGTTCACGTCGGCATCGACATCGATCGCGCCGAGCAAGAGATTGGGAAACCCGTAGCGGCCCGAAAATGTCATCGATCCCTCTTTGGGCATCGGAACGTTGAGCAGGGCAGAAACGTCGATCGCGCGGAGCTCGGCTTCGCCGTGGACTCTATCGCTTGGAATTTCGCGGGCCGTCGCAGCCACCACACCCCCGGTGTTCCGTCCGTAGCGAGCCGGCGGGGCGCCGGAGTACAGGTTGATTTCGCCGATTAGGCCCGAGTGCAACGTCGCGGGGCCAAGGGCGGAGTGAAACAGCAACGGAACAGGAATGTCGTCGTAGAGGTAGACCGTCCCCGACGGCGGGGCACCACGAACGTAGACGTAGGGTTGACCGTTGGCGACCGGCACGGTGCCCGGCATCATCTCGAGAATTCGAAATGGCTCACCAAAGGTACCAGGGATGCTTCGGATTCCGTCGAGCTCGAGCCTGATCGGCACTTGCACGCGCGCGTCCACCTCAGCGGTTTCAGAGAAGAACAGCTCTTTTTCGACTTCGGCCTTCTCGGGTTCGAGCAGGGTTACTGCAGAAGCCCCTTCCGGAACTTCCTCGGCGACCGGTTGCCTTACGCGAAGCTCGACGCTGATCTCCGACGGCACCGGGTTTCCGTCGCGGGTTGCGGGCTCGAACTCCGCCTGCCCAATCGCTTCAATTGTGAGATCGCAAAGCGCGCGACCAGCGTCGCACTTCTCCACGGTTCCCTTCCCGTCCGGATCGATACGCACGATGACTCTGACCAGACCCGACTCGGGCGTCTCCATGCCAGCCGGCACCTCGATCCCAGGGAGCGACTTCACCTTCGGCGCCACCAAGTCCTGGGCCAGTGCCACTGCACCAAACGCCGCAATTCCCAAAGTGAAGCAAAGCCAAAATCTCATGGGGACACGTGTGCCAGCTAAGTTACCGGAAAAGGTCGTTTACGGGGCGGGAGCGTGTCCCTATTTTATTGAACGGTGGAGCTTTTCCATTTGGGCGATTCTATCTTTGAGCATTCGCTTGAGCGCGACGCGCAGGTAGGGCTCGATGTCGGCGTCGGTGCTGCCCGAATCTGAGACGATCTGCCGGTACAGGTGTGAAGTTTCTTCGGAGACGGCGAGTGTGATCTTGGACTCGCTCAAGTGGTCGTCGATCAGGCTGCGAATGAGCCCACTCATGTTCACCCCAAGCTCGAGAAGCCGAACGTGCTGGTCCTCCCGGATCATCAAGCTGATGCGTCGAAACTCGTCGGTCATGCCTTCCTCCGGATTTGTTCCCTTGTACACCAAAATATACGAAAGCTCAATGATATGCTGGCTTATATTCTTATATGCCTTAGAATATAAATATCCAAGAATACAGCAATCAAGGAGGCAATCATGCGCCGCATCACCACCCTCACTACCGGCCTCATGTTCCTGATGGCCGCCACTCTCGGACTCGTCGCCTGTACGAACCCGCATGCGCCCGCGGGCCACGAAGGCTACGTCTTCGAAGAACCACGCATCGTCGGTGAAGGCGGGTTCCGTGGCGTCGTTCAGGGCCCAGGAAACTACGGCATCAGCGCGTTCCGAAACCGGGCCATCAACATCGACACGCGGCCCGCCACCTACACCGAGCAGTTCAGCATCCTCGTCAAGGACGACCTCAACGTGGCGTTCGACGTCCACGCGGTGATGAAGGTCCAACAGGGCCAGGTTCGGTCGGTCGTGGAAGCATTCGGCGGACCACACTGGTATGAGCGATTCGTCAAAGAGCCGTTTCGAACCATCGTACGTCAATCCGTCCAGGAGTACTCGAGCCGCGAGCTCAAGTCGGAGCGCGACGATATCGCATCCTCCATTGTAGCCGCCCTGAGCGCATATCTGGAGAACGCGCCGTTCGAAGTGGTTCGACTCGCGGTTGGTAACATCGACTACCCGGCAGTGGTCTCGCAAGCGGTCGAAAATAAGCTCGCGGCGAAGCAGCTGCTCGAAGAAAAGCAAACGCAGCGGGAGATCGCGCAGCGCGACGCGGAAATCCGAGTCGAAGAAGCCAAGGGTATCGCCGCAGCGCAGAAGATCATCAACGCGACACTGACTCCGAACTACCTGCAGCACGAAGCGATCCAAGCCCAGCGCAGCATGGCCAGCGCGCCCAACCACACCACGGTCTACATTCCCGTGGGTTCCAACGGACTGCCACTGGTTCACACCCCATAGCCCCAGAGCCCCGGTGAGGGCTCCGTCCCCACGGAGCCCTCGCTTGACGGCCCACGCAAGCAGGGCTACTTCTTCGGCGTCTTTGCGGGTGTAACTCAGTGGTAGAGTTCCTGCTTCCCAAGCAGGTTGTCGCGGGTTCGAATCCCGTCGCCCGCTCCGCAATCGGCGAGGCCTTTCTGCAAGAACTGCGAGGTTTCGCACAAGTGTTCAGCGGTCGAATCGCTACCCTGAAAGGGATAGGAGGAACGCCGCTGTGAAAGCGCTTGCAATGATGGCTTGGGTCTCGCTGCTGGGAAGCGACCCGCTCGTCGACCCCTGGGAGAACACCCTTCCCCGGCTCGGTGAGATCGAGATCACGACCTTCTACGAGCCTTCGGACTCCGAAGCCTGGAGCCTCGACGACAACGAGCTCCTGAATCCCTTCCTGCAAGAATAGCCCGGGCTCCTTTGCCGGCCCGAGCTCGGCGACAGCGACTTCAGTCATCTGGACCGTGAGGCGATGCGCTTTTCGGTACCGAAACGAGGGATTTCCCGTTAGGTACAACCGACAGCCATCGAGCAGCTGGACCGCAAACTTCCGCTGCTGCAACTAGACGAGCCGTAAACAATTACTTATGGACCGGGCCCCCAAACTCCGTGATCCTTCGGAAGATGCTCGTAAGGCAATGTGCGCGCTCTCCGACAAGCGCCAAGGAGCCATGGACTGAAGCATGGACCACGTAGGCTCGGCCATCATCGACTTTACCGAGGCCGCGTACGACCTCGAGCTCAGTGACCGGGAATGGCTTCCGACGCTGCTGAAACGCGGCCTACCGGTCCTCGAGCACGGCCTCGGCGTCGCGGGCTACGAGTATGGCCGTCCTCCTAACTCAGAAGCGGTGCAGCTCCTCGACGTGCATGTCGCGTCGGGACCCAAGGACTTCGCTGAGCGGCACTTGCGTGCTCTGTCGACCACCGATCCGAAAGTGCTCCGGAGACAACTGCGCCCCGGATCCGCAACGACTGGGTCCGAGTACGCCAAGGATAACCCTGAGGAGCTCGCCCATTACATCTCGCACGTCGACTACTGCAAGGACGTGCTGTTTCTGACGGCGGTCGATTCGAGAGGCGTCGGCGTGGCGGTTGTCGCACCTCTCCCGGAAGTCACGACGCTGTCGCAGCAAGATGCGCAGCGTTGGCAGATGCTCGCGGCGCACGTCGAAGCCGGACACCGATTGAGGCAGGGGATTGCCGGCGGAGACGCCGATCGAGAAAGCAACGACGCCTTGCCACACGACGCCGAGGCGATCTTCGATGCCAACAGTTTGCGGGTCACCGAGGCGGTCGGGCGCGCAAAGGATCGCACGACCGCAAAAAGGCTCCGCGACGCGGCGATCACGGTGGATCGCGCGCGCGGAAAGATGCGAAATACCGATCCGTACAATGCGCTCAAAATCTGGAAGGCCTTGGTTCGAGGGCGCTGGTCGATCGTCGATTGGTTCGATACCGACGGAAGGCGATTCGTCTTGGCGATTCCGAACTCCCCGAACGTGACCGACCCGCGGGGGCTCAGCGAACGCGAAAGCCAGGTCGTAACCTCTGCGGTGCTCGGCCACAGCAACAAGATGATCGCCTATCGCCTGGGCCTCTCGACCTCTCGTGTTTCGACGCTCCTCCGGAGCTCCATGCGCAAAATGGGTTTTCGCACCCGCTCCCAGCTGGTGAAGCAGATGGGCGACTTTCAGGCGCTCGAGTAAACCCTTCGCTAGACGACGAGCGGGATGTCGTAGGTGTTGGAGTAGCCCTCGAAACGCTCGCGAATCTGGCCGAGGGTCATGCCGAAGTCTTCGATTTCGTACTGGTGCGAACCGTGCTTTCCACGCGGATGATTCGCCAGAAACGCGCGCATCCGCTTCTCGACGCCGCTGGACCAAGGAATCTGGAAACGCTCGTACGCGCGGCCGAGGGCGGCGACCGGGTCGGCGACCACCTCCTCGAACTGAATGTCCACGAACTGATCGGACTTGTCGCTGTGCTTCCTGCGCACTGCGGTCGCCAGGTCGAGCGAATCCGCCCACCAGTGCATCTGCTGTTGCCCGAGTGCGATCGGATCGACCGAATCGCTGGCCATCCCACGAATGACGTAGAAGAGACTTGCGAGTGACGGAACGGTTTTCGCCGGGTCACGGTGCGTGAAAATGATCCGGGCGTCGGGGTACTCGGTGAGCAGAGCGTCCAGCGAGCGCAAGTGCACGGGGCTCTTGAGCACCCAGCGGTCCTTCATGTGCCTGCTCTGCAGGTGCTCGAGGAAATGCCGGTGGTACCTGTAGGCGGGAGCGTGGTTCTGCCTGTCCACCCATGCTTGGTAGCTCGGCACGTTGAAGATCATGTTGAGCTGGGGGCCAAGCATGGTTTGCGCGAGGATCGGAACGCACTCCTGAGCGAGGTCTGCGCCGATTTCGTGAATCGAAGCGAGAGAGGGGGCCATGGTATCCATGTGCCCGAAATGTGTTCGCGCCTTGTCGATGCGCGGGTCCGTGTCGAAGGTGGCGCTTTCGGGCGGCGGATCTGGAAACTGCACCTCCCAAGCGATAGGCGCGCGGTTTGCAGGGTCCTGAGCGAGGAGGTTGTGGAGAATCGTCGTCCCCGTGCGCGGGAACCCCACGATGAAGAGAGGGCGCTCGATCGGAACCCCGGTCAGCTCGGGATGTGCGGCGCGATGCCGGTAGACGCTGAATCGATTCTGGAGAAAGCCCAGCAGCGACTGGCGACACATCACTCGGCCGAGCCAACTCAAGTCGGCTTCGCGCGCGATGGCGTCGAAAAATACGGGGAGTGCCTCGAGGAAACGTGGATCGCCGAATTGGTCTGATTCCGCAGCGCGTGCAGCGGAGCGAACAATCTCATCGGGGTCGAGCGAAGGCCACCGGGGCGCCAAGAGGGGTCCCATGCGGTTGAGGACGCGCATCATGCGGGTTCGGTGGGGAGGCGCTGCAGGCATGGCGTCGCATTGCGTCGAGTAGCACGCCCCCCCATAGCCGGCAAAACCTGGAGAGCGTATGAGCGAGAAAGAGAAAGTCGAGCGAGTGGCGATCGTCACCGGCGCATCGTCAGGCATTGGAGAAGCAACTGCGCATTGTCTCGCCAAAGCTGGGTACGCCGTCGTCGTCGCCGCGCGCCGTGCAGACCTTCTCGATAGTCTGGTTGCAGACATTCAAGCGCAAGGTGGCAAGGCGCTGAGCGTCCCCACCGACCTCAGCGACGCCGAGCAGACCTCGGCGCTAGTGCAAACGACGCTGGATGCGTTCGGCCGGGTCGACGTCCTGGTCAACAATGCAGGATACGGCCCTCCCTATGCGCTCGAGCAGATGGATCGCGACGCGATGCGACATGTGTTCGATGTGAACCTGCTCTCGGGAATGCAACTGATCGCGGAGCTCACACCGACGATGCGCGAACAGGGCGGCGGACGCATCATCAACATCAGCTCGCTTTCCCGATACGTAGGCGCACCGATGGTGGCGGCATACGCCGCTACCAAAGGTGGCATGGAAGCCATGACGGCCTGCATGCGGCTCGAGCTCTCGCCCTGGAACATCAAGCTGAGCGTGATCGTGCCGGGTTTCGTCGATACCCCGACCTTCGACAAGTCTCGGGCAGCGGGGCAACACCTGCGCAAGGATCCGGGCAACCCCTACCGGCAGCTGATGGAGGATTTGGATGCGTTTGCCGCCGATCAGCTCAAGAGCGCTGTTTCTCCCGAGGACGTTGGCAAAGCGGTGGTCGAAGCCGCCAGGGCACCGTCCCCCAAAACGCGTTACTTCGTCCCCAAGTCCGCGCGCACCGCGGCGCGAATGTTCGGCGCCCTACCCGATCAAATGGCCGACAGAATCTTGCTGAAGATGTACAAATGGGGCCCATGGGCATGAGCCCAGCAGCAGAGAACGATGCGCCAAAGCGAACGCTCGTCACCGGCGCAGCCAACGGCATCGGCGCGGCCATTGCGCGACTTTGCGTCGAGGCGGGCCACAGCGTCGTCGCGGTCGACATCGATCTGGAGGCTCTGTCCCGACTGCGCGAAGGGCTGCCAGGCATCGAAACCGCCGTGCTCGACGTTCGCGATCTCGCAGCCTGGACGAAAGTCGTCGACGACGCCGAAAAGCAGGGAGGTCCGATCGACGTCTTGATCAACAATGCCGGGGTCTGTCGGCCAGGCGCGTGCGACCAGGTGTCCGTCGAGGATGATCGTCTGACCGTCGAAGTAAACCTCATCGGTGTGATGAATGGCGTGCGAGCTCTCCTGCCGCGATTCCTGGCCCGCCAACGCGGTCACGTGATCAACGTGGCCAGCATGGCAGCGTTCGCGCCGGCCCCCGAGCTCGCAACCTATTGTGCAACCAAACATGCCGTGCGCGCCTACACTCATAGTTGCGCGCTCGATCACCGACATGCTCCGATTCATTGGACGGTGGTGTGCCCGAATGCCGTCGAAACGCCGATGCTAGAGGGCATGCGCAAGCGCCGCGCCGGCGTCGTCGTGTTCACCGAGAAGCCCATGCCCCCAGAGAAAGTCGCGGGCGCCATCGTCGATGCAATTCGAGAGCCACGCAGCGAAATCTTGGTGCCAAACGCGCGCGGCACGTTGATACGCTTCATCGGCTTGTTTCCGGGCCTACTTTCCCGCGGCATGGACGGCGCCGAGCGGCGCGGGCGTCAAGCGCTCGACGACTAAGAGACGGACTCCGTGTCATCTGCGTGCCCTGGAACTCCGAGCGGCCCGAGCTTTCGGACGAGCTGCGTCCTGCTATTGACTCCAAGCTTGTGCATCGCCGACTTCAGCAAGGCCGAGACGCGTCCCGGCGAAAGACCGACGCGATAGGCGATGAGCTTGTTCGTCTCGCCGAGCAGGACGTATGTGACGACCTGGCGCTCCTGTTCGGTCAAGCCCCGCGGGTCGCGAAGGTCTGGAGGGTTCGGTATCGCGAGGAAGAATCGGCGTCCGTCCGTGTCGAACCAGTCGACCAGGCTCCAGCGACCGCTGACCAGTGCCTTCCAGGTTTCGAGGGCTTCATGTGGATCGGATTCGCGGAGCTCGCCGCGCGCTCGATCGACGGCGCGTGATGCTTCGCGGAGGAGACTCGCGACCGTCGGCTCTGTGGCCGGGCCGACGGCATCGACCACATGAAAGCCATTGGTGTCGAAAACGGCTTCGGCATCGTGGGGAAGCCCTGCTGAATCGACTTGGGAGCGCGTGCCCGGCTCGTTCAACGCGAGACGAAGACGGTAGGCAGAAGCGATGTGCGCACCAAGCATCTGCCAGCGTTCTTGAGAGCGTTTAGTGAGCCTCGTCGCCCTTGGCAGCGGGGCGCTCATGTGAACGCCGACACCGTTGGGGTCGACCGCGAGGACTCCGAGCAGGTCCGAGTAGCCGAGCTTCTCGAGGAACGCCCGCGCCACCTCGGGATAGCCGTCGAGGAGCTGGGTCCAGGTGCCCGCATAGCCTGGGGGCACAGCCGCCTCGATCAGCTCGGGCGAGATGAGGCTCCTGGCGGCGTCAAAGCGCTCCGGAAAATCTGCTGGAAGCGACCTCGTGTGCATGTAGCGAACCACGGCATCCGCGCCGCCGCCCCCGGGGGCCGGACGGATAAAGGCAAAACCGAAGACTCCGAGGCCGCGATCCAAGATCGGTTCTGCTGCCTTGATGAGCCGGGCAAGCCAATCCGCATCCGATCCTCGAAGATCGTACGCCGATTCGATGAGATCGATCGCACGTGAGGTGACGTTATCCAAGGGGCTAAAAAGAGCTTGCCCAGCTCCCTCGAGAACCGCAAGCGTGATTGTTTACCTAGCTCAGGTGACTATCCGTTTAGCGTGATTTGGCGGCAGCTCGGCCCGACGGCCACGGTTGGCTAGGCCGCCCATTCGCTACTCGTGAACGTCGGAACGCCGAGAGGGCCGAGCTTCTGAACCAGCTGCGCCTTGCTCTTTGCGCCGAGCTTGTGCATCGCGGACTTCAGCAAGACCGAGACGCGCCCCTGCGAAAGACCGAGACGATAGGCGATCAGCTTGTTGGTATCGCCGAGAAGAACGTACGTGACGACCTGGCATTCCTGCGCGTTCAGCCCGCGAGGGTCAAACACCTTCGGCGGATTGGGCTTGGCCAGCACGAACCGCCGGCCATCGCTGTCAAACCAGTCCACGACGCTCCAACGTCCGCGGACGAGCGCCTTCCAGGTTTCGAGGGCTTTGCGGGGGTCGTCTTTGCGTAGCTTTCCGCGCGCTTGGTCGACCCGCCGCGCGGCTCTGCGCAAAATCTCCGCAGCCTTGCGGTCCTTGGCGGGCCCGACGGCGTCGACGATCCGGAGGTCGTTCGCGTCGAGCACAGCCTCGGCGCCGTACGGAAGTTCGTTTGAATCGTCTTCACTACGAATCAGCGCACGACGAAGACGATAGGCCGAGGCAATGTGGGCGCCGAGCATCTGCCAGCGCTCCCGCGACTTGAAACTGAGCTTCATCGTCTCTGCGAGTGGGGCGCTGATGTCGACTCCCACACCGTCCGGGTCGATCGCGGTAATGCCAAACAGGTCCACGTAGCCGAGCTTCTCGAGAAGAGCATGGAGCTCCTCAGGGTGGTCTCGTGCGATCTCACTCCAGGTGCCGGCATTGCCCGGAGGAGTGACCGCCCGTACGAACTTGGGGGAAAGCGCTTGGGTGGCAGCTACGAATCGCTCCGCGAAATCCGGCGAAAGCGACCGGAGTTGCATGTCCTGAATGACCGCATCTCGACCCCCGCCGCCTTGCGGCCGAACAAAGGCAAAGCCGAACATGCCGAGGCCCCGATCGATCATAGGCGCCGCGGCGTCCATCACGCCGGAAAGCCAATCAGAATCCGATTTCTCGAAGTCGTAGGCGACTTCGATCAGATCGATCGCATTTGGTGTCACCGGGTCCATTGGCCGGTGGCACTGTGGCAGAGCCTTTCCCCGCCTTCAATACGTATTTGTTCACCCCGAACCACGCAGGTCAAATGCACGGATCACTGCACGCAGCACGTCTCTCCTCACGACCACGCCAACGACCCGGTTGTCTTTGATGACCGGATACCGCCTACGTTTTGTTTCGACGAAGCGCGTTGCCACGTCGAGCAAGCTGTCGTCCGCGTTTACGGCTTCGACGTCGCGGCTCATGTAGTCCCCGACGCATCCTCCACGCTCCCCGTGATACCCCGCGACCAGGGCGGCCCTCAAGAAGTCACGCTCGGTGAGAAGGCCGATGAGGTTTCCGCGCGCGTCGACCACGGGCGCTCCCGTAATACGCCGGTCGACCAATATGGAAACCGCGTCGAGCAGATCGGTGTCGCTCGTGAAGACCACCGGCTTGGTGACCATGATGTCGCGGACTCGCATTTCCTTGACCGGGTTCATGCCGCTCGTTTCCTCGGACATTCACCGCGGGAAGCTCGGCCGCAGGCCCCACATCCCGTTCCGTCCGGGTTGTTGAGCCCGCCGCATGTGCCGCGAATGCCACCTCGCCCCGAAAGCAGCCCAATGCTCAAGCCGCTCAGGGCAAGCGCGAACACGAAGAAGCTGAGCACATAGATCATCACCTTAACTCCCAAAATCGTCGAACATGACGCTCTCCTCGGGAACACCGAGATCCCTGAGCATCCCTTGAACCGCAGATATCATCAAGGGTGGACCGCACATGTAGTATTCGCAGTCTTCCGGCGCTTTGTGATCCCGGAGGTACGTGTCGTATGCCACTTGGTGAATGAAGCCCGTCGGGCCGTCCCAGCCGTCGTCGACTCTGGGCTCTGAAAGAGCCACCACGTAGGTGAAGTTCGGGTGCTCGTCGGCCAGTCGTTGGAACTCTTCGTGATAGAAAAGGTCGCGCTTGCTTCGAACGCCGAACCAGAACGAAATCTTGCGCTTGGTGTTGAGGCGCTTGAGCTGATCGAAGATGTGCGACCGAAGTGGTGCCATGCCGGTGCCCCCACCAATGAACAGCATCTCGTTGTCGGTCTCCCTCGCGAAGAACTCTCCATAGGGCCCGGCGATCGTGACTTTGTCTCCAGGCTTTCGGCTAAATAAATAAGACGAAACGATGCCGGGCGGCACGTTCGGCCCCGAGCCCGGCGGCGGCATTGCGATGCCAATGTTGAGGAGGATGATGCCGGTTTCCTCTGGGTAGTTGGCCATCGAGTAGGCCCGGGTCGTCTCGGTCTTGCTGCCCGCTTCGAACCGCCAAAGGTGGTTCTCCTCCCAGGTGTCGCGGTACTCCGCCTCGATGTCGAAATCGGAGAACTTGGCCTGGTAGGGCGGGCACTCGACCTGGATGTAGCCGCCCGCCCGGAACGGCACGTCTTCGCCGGCCGGGAGCTCGAGACAAATCTCTTTGATGAAGGTGCTGAGCCCATGGGTCGATCGCACTTCGCACTCCCATTTCCGAACACCGAAGACCTCCTCGGGAATCTCCACACGGATGTCTTCTCGAACCGAGACCTGGCAGGCGAGCCGAACGTGCTGCGAGGCCTCATTGCGTGAAACCATCGACTCTTCGGTAGGAAGCAGCGGGCCTCCCCCGTGGAGCACCTTCACCCTGCACTGACCACAGGTCCCCTTGCCGCCGCAGCCAGCAGGCAGGTACAGGCCCGTGTTTGCCAGGGCAACCAAGAGCTTGGCGCCCGCGGACACATCGAAATCCTTGTCGCCGTTGACGAGCATGTGAACGCTTCCGGTTTCGACGAGCTTCGAGCGCGCGACCAAAATCAAGGCCGACAGAGAGACGACGATGCCGGTGAACACGGCGACTGCCAGGACGATTTGAAGTGCCACCCTCGTGTCCTCCTAGAGTTGAATCCCCGCAAAGGCCATGAAGCCCAAGGACATCAGGCCGACGATGATGAAGGTGATCCCAAGACCTTGAAGGCCAGCGGGCACATCGCTGTACTTGAGCTTCTCCCGAATGCCTGCGAGCGCGACGAGCGCCAGCGCCCAGCCAAATCCGCTACCGACGCCGTACACGATGCTTTCACCCATCGTGTAGTCGCGACTCACCGAGAACAGGGTGCCGCCGAGGATTGCGCAGTTGACCGTGATCAAGGGCAAGTAGATGCCGAGCGCATGGAAAAGCGGCGGAAAATACTTGTCGAGCACCATTTCGAGGATTTGCACCATCGCCGCGATGACGCCGATATAGGTGATCAGGCCGAGGAAGCTCAGATCGATGTCCGGGAGCCCCGCCCATGCGAGCGCGCCCTCTTTGAGGACAAAGTTGTAGAGGAACGTGTTCGCCGGAACGGTGATGAGCTGAACGGCGACCACCGCTGCCCCGAGGCCAACGGCGGTTTCAATCCGCTTGGAGACCGCGAGAAACGTGCACATCCCTAGGAAGAACGAAAGCGCCAGGTTCTCGACGAACACGGCCTTGATGAAGAGCTCGACGTAGCTGCCCATCACAAGGCCTCCGTTCGATGCACTTCATGAATCCGGAACTCGGGCTTCTCGACCTGCTCCGCCTTCCAAGTCCGCACAGCCCAGATGATCAGGCCGATCACGAAGAACGCGCTCGGCGGGAGGAGCATCATCCCGTTGGGTTTGTACCAGCCGCCGTCGGCCGCGTTCGGGAAGATCGTGTAGCCGAGAAGCGTCCCCGCGCCGAGGAGCTCGCGACTCGTCGCCACGAGAATCAGAATCGTGCTGTAGCCGAGGCCGTTTCCGATGCCATCGAGAAAGCTCAAGCCCACCGGATTTTTCGAAGCGAAGCTCTCGGTCCGGCCGAGGACGATGCAGTTCGTGATGATCAAGCCCACGAAGACCGAAAGCTCGCGACTCGTCTCGAACGCAAACGCCTTCAAGGACTCGTCGACGACGATCACCAGCGAGGCGATGATCGTCATCTGAACGATGATGCGGATGCTGCTCGGGAGAATGTGGCGAATCGCACTGACCGCCGCGTTCGACAGCGCGGCAACGACCGTGAGGGCAACGCACATGTAGAGCGACGGCAGGAGCGACGTGGTGACGGCGAGAGCCGAGCAGATGCCGAGCACGTGCAAGGTGACAGGATTGTCATCGACGATGGGTTTGAGAAGAGCGCGCTTGGTTGCGGAGCTCATGAGCCTCCTCCTGCTTGGACCTTCTCGAGGAATGGCCGATAGCCGTGATCGCCGAGCCAGTACTCCATGATGTTCGAGACGCCGTTCCCGGTGAGCGTCGCGCCGGAGACCCCGTCGACGTGGTAGTCGGCGAGTGGGTCGTCGGCGGAGACGCGGCCCTTGACGACTCGGAGCTCGAGCGCGCCCGAATCATCGTACGCCCGCTTCCCCCGCCAGAGCTCACGCCACGCTGGCTTCACGATGAAGTCCCCTAGACCGGGGGTTTCCCCGTGCGCGTAGAAGGTGATGTCCGATACGGTGTTGCCATCGGCTTCGAGCGCGAGAAAGCCATAAAGGGTCGACCAGAGCCCATAGCCGGAAATCGGAAGGATGATTTTGCTGATCTCGCCGTCGCGGCGAACGAGATACACCAGCGCATGCTTGGCGCGGCGCCCCGCCTTGGCGACGTCGATCTCGCCGGGAATCTCGACACTCTGGGTGCGATCCTTGGAGGCTTCTATCGGATTATAGGCTTCCGGATCGATGTCGTCGGCGTAGGCGCCGGTTTCGAGCTCGACGACGCGTGGCTCGACGCTCTCGAAAAGCTCGTCGACCTTAGCCTCCGGAGCCCAGAGCCCTGCGACCTGGAGGATGTTCCGGCGCATCTCGACAATGGCGTTCTCGACCTGTCGCGGTTTGAGCACGATGGCGGCCGAGGCGACGAAGGACGAGCACACCAGGCTGACCAAAAGCGCGACGACCAGGGTCCGAGCGACGGTGTCCGTCTTGGCGCCGGATGCTTGGGAAGATCTAGGCACTTCGGCGCAACCTCCTGCTGACGTTGGCCCGCATGACGAAGTGGTCGATGGTGGGCGCAAAGATGTTGGCGAAGAGGATCGCAAGCATGATTCCCTCCGGGAACGCGATGTTGACCACGCGGATGACGACGGTAATTGCGCCGACCAGAATCCCGAAGACCCAACGGCCGGGATTGGTGACGCAAGCGCTCACCGGGTCGGTCGCCATGAACACCATCCCGAACGCAAAGCCACCGAGCACGAGATGCCAGTACCAGGGCATGGCAAACATCGGGTTCGAGTCGGAGCCGACCGCGTTGAAGAGCATGGCGGTGGCGAACATGCCGAACATCACGCCCGCGATGATCCGCCAGGATGCTACCCCGGTGTAGACGATGAAGACGCCGCCGAGGAGGCATGCAAGGGCAGAGGTCTCGCCAAGCGAGCCCTGAATGGTTCCGACAAACGCGTCCATCCATGTGACGCCCTGCTCGACGATGCCGGCGGTCCCGCTTTCGGCGCCAATCGCTAGCGGCGTCGCGCCGGTGATCACGTCGATCGGGGGCGTCCAGACCGACTCGCCGGACATCTCGACGGGATAGGCGAAGTAGAGGAACGCCCGGCCGGCAAGCGCAGGGTTCATGAAGTTCTTGCCCGTCCCGCCGAAGACTTCCTTCCCCATGACCACACCGAAGGAAATGCCAAGCGCGACCTGCCAGAGCGGAGTCGTCGCAGGCAGGGTCAGGGCGTAGAGAATTGAGGTGACGAAAAACCCCTCGTTGACCTCATGGTTGCGAATGCCAGCGAAGAGGACTTCCCATACACCGCCTGCCGCCAAGGTCACGACGTAGATCGGCAGGAAGTAGAGGAGGCCATAGAAGGTCGCGGCGCCGACGCTGTGGGGGTCGTGGCCGATTCCGATCGCGGCCATCAAGACGCCTCGCCAGTCGCTCGGCGCGGGCAAGCTGAGTTGCTCGATCGCGAGGTTGGCCTGGTAGCCCGTGTTCCACATGCCGAAAATCGCACAGGGCAGAACGCCGAGGACGACCAGGCCCATGACCCGCTTGAGATCGATCGCGTCGCGCACGTGCGGCGCATGGCGCGACACGTCGGGAGGCGAGTAGAAGAGCGTGTCGAGCATCTCGTAGATCGCCTGATAGCTCTCGAGGCGCCCGCCTTTTTCGAAATGAGGCTCGACTTTGTCCAGGAGTTTTCGCAGGGGACGCATCAGCCGTTCTTCTCGATCAGGTCTAGGTTGGTTCTCAGAAACTCGCCGTACTCGTACTTGCTGCAGCAGACGAACGAGCAGAGTGCGAGGTCTTCTTCTTCGAGCTCGAGGCAGCCGAGGGCTTTGGCGGTTTCGGTGTCTTCGACGATGAGCGCCTTCAATAACGGCGCGGGCAGAATGTCGAGCGGCATCACTTTTTCGAAGTTACCGATCGGGATCATCGCGCGGGGGCTGCCGTTCTGACTGGTGCTGAGTGGAAAGCGGTAGCGCCGAGGGCGCAGAGACGCAACGAAGGCGCGGATCGCCGAGTACCGATCGGAGCCGGGAGCGATCCATCGTAGGAAGTGACGGCTTCGGTCCTCCGCGAGCACGCTCAGCTGTACATCATACGGGCCGAGATACCGTGCGTGCCCTGCTGCTCGTCGTCCGCCGAGAATCGAGCCGGAGATCACGCGGCAGTCACCTGCCTCGATCTCTCCGTTCAAGAGATCCTCTGTGCTTGCGCCGATGCGCGTGCGAAGCAGACGTGGCTTCTTCACCAACGGACCTCCCAAGGCAATCACCCGCTCGGTGTACATTCGGCCGGTCGTAAATAAGGAGCCAATGGCGATCACGTCTTGGTAGCCGAGGTACCAAACGCTCTTGTTTTCACTCACGGGGTCGAGGAAATGGATGTGGGTTCCGGGCAGGCCGGCAGGATGCGGGCCCTCGAACGTCGCCGAGCTCACCGATTCGAGATTCGGAAGCTCGAAGGCCGGCCCCGGGGCCTGACAAACGTGGACCTTGCCGTCGGTGAGCCGGCTGAGCACGGCCACTCCATCGTGAAACTCCTGAGCGCGCTCCGCGATGACCAGGCGGGGGTCGCCGGCGAGCGGGTTCGTGTCGACCGCCGTGACGAAGATCGAATGCGGTGACGCATGGGCGTTGGGAACCTTTCCAAACGGCCGCGCGCGCAACGCAGTCCAGAGGCCGGAAGATTGCAGGACCGCTCGCACTGCGTTGCGATCGATCTGGGTGAGCGCGGACCGCTCATGCGAAGGAAAGACCTCTTCTTCGTCGCCGTCCAAGCGAACGACCACCGATTGCAGTGACCTCCGAGCCCCGCGGTGGATCGCCACGATTTCCCCGCAGCCAGGCGAGGTGAACATCACTTCCGGGTTGTTCTTGTCGATGAGCAAAGGTTGCCCGAGGCGCACGCGGTCACCGACATCCACCTTCAGCCTCGGCTGTAAGCCGACGAAGTCCATGGCGACCAACGCAACCCAGCCGACCGCGTTCGCCTCTTCGATTCGTTGCTCGGGTGCCCCTGAAATGGGGATGTTCAGCCCTCTGCGGATGCGAACGTGCATTCGAGTGGGCGGAGTCTAGCCCAAACTCCCGCTACGGGAAGTGCGAATCGAGGCGCAAAACATGCGCCTCTTCGGCAGCTGCGCGCGCTGCGAAAACATGGTACGGATTCATCATGCGATGGTTCGTTTGCCTGTGCGTTCTCGTTGCTCTGGGGAGCTGCAAGGAAGAGTTTTTCATCCCGGGAACGGGAACATTGCCGGACTGTAACGAGGCTCCCGCCACTAATTTGAATGGCACAGTCTGGTTCAACCAAGGGACCGTGACCGTCCTCACAGCCGGATGCGCGGGCGTGGAGCCCGACGCCGTGCTCGATTCGTGCGCCGAGAACTGGGCCATCACGCAGAACGGAAACGACCTCGACATCATCGTCGATGAGTATCGGGTCAACGGCCGGCTTTGCGGCGACGAGCTCTATCTCGAGGGCGGCTGGTGGCTCTCGGTCCGGGATGAGGACGGCGCCTGCAACTACGAAGACGATGATGGTGACGAGTTCGGCATCCAAGCGGAGGGCAACGCTCTGACATTCGTTCCGGCCAACCCTGACACAGGCACGGCCGACCAGTTCGAAGGCACCTTGGTCTTGCAGGGCGCCTGCGGCGTCCGCTACGACATGACCCTGATGGAAGCGTTCTCCCCGTCCTTCTAGCTAGCAGGGCGACTCTTCATTGGGGCATCCGAGCTTCACGCCCCGGGGTCCAAGGTCGCCTGAAGCACGCGCAGCAGATCGACGTAGCTCACGATTCCGAGCAAGTCACCGGTGTCGAGGTCGGCCACCGGAATCGCGCCCACGCGATGCAAGAGCATCAACTCCAACACCTCCCGAACATTGGTCTCGGGGTCGACCTTGACCGTGCTGGTGTTCATGAGGTGGCCGACGGTCGACGAACGCGCGCCCTCGATGGCGTCCATCGCATCGTCTTCCTCGGCCCCGGAGAAGACTCGAAGGTCGCGATCGCTGATGATGCCGACGAGCTCACGGCCACGGACCACCGGAAGGTGGCGGACATCGAGCTCGTAGAGCAGCCCCAGCGCTTCGGCCACCGACATGAGCTCGGTCGCCGTCGCAGGGTTTTCGGTCATGATCTCTTTTACGAGCACAAGCTTCTCCTCTCGGGGTCGTCCGCGACCAAGCTAGAACATGGGGAACGGTAGGGTCGGTTCGACCGCATTGAAATCCTGAATGATCTTTAGCGCGGTGACCACCGCTATTAGCGAACAAAGATTTGCAGCGACCAGGCTCCAGCCCATGAGACGGAGTCGGCGAGCGGTCGGCTGAAGGGCAGCCACGGCAAGCACCACGAGCGCGACGGGCATCGCCGCCGCAAGAGTCAAGAGCCCCTCCCGGGACCCGGTGAGCCCCACAACCCCGACGATGATGACCAAGGAGCAGACCAGAATCAGCATCCCGCGCTTGAAACCCACGCGCCGGAGCTCTTCGTCGGTCTTCGCTTTGGTGCGGGCGACGGTCAGTCGCACCACGGCGGTCCCCAAAAGGGAGGTCGTCAGCCAAAGCAGCGCAATCGAGAGCGTGACTCTGAGGCCCAAGCCCGCGGAAAGGCCGAGGGGTATCGCGATCGAGGACAGAGTGACGGCCGCCAAGCCTTCTCCAAACATGCTGCGCTCGAGCCCCTGGATGGCGAGCATCACGAGTGTGACGCCGAGCAGGAGCGGCACGACGACGGCGTATTGAACCGGCGCAGACGCAATCAGCAGCCCCCCAAGGCCCGCGCCGAGCGCAACCAAGGAGAAAATCAGTAGGGCGCGTTTGGCGCGATCGCTCTCTTCGCGCTGCATGCGGGTCCCCCTCTGCCCGAACAAGACCAGGAGAGGCTCGTTTGCGAGGAACGCGCCGATTGCACCGATGGCTAGGAGCCAGGTCGAGGTCGTGGGTGCGCCACCCAGAAGAACGGACAGAATCGGAAACAGAAGCTCCGCGTAGGCGCCGTGCTCTCTCGGGACCATCTTGCGCTGCGCGGTGCTCATCGGTGATGGGGATAGCACCCGCCGACCCACGATCCATGGCATTTTCTCAATGCCGGAACAAGCGGTGCGCAATATCTGCGTATTCGGCTATAAGTGACTCCGCGAGATGGCGGCAGGCGAGTTGTAGCGTGACCCCTTCGAGGATCAACCCTAGAGCGACCGTATGTGGACGGCGGTAATTGCCGGGGCCGCTGCAGGCCTCGCATCGGTTCCGCATTGCACTGCGATGTGCGGGCCCTTGGCTGCATACGCGTGCAGTGGGAAGCCAGGAGTATCCGGGCAAACCCGCTACCAGCTCGGCCGCTTCATGAGCTACTCACTGCTTGGCGCTGTTGCCGGCACCATCGGGGGGGCAACCGCGGTGAGCCTTCCTCACGCATGGGGCAGCGCGCTCTTGAGCTGGTCCCTGGCGCTGGGGCTAGGCTTGGCGGCGCTTCGCCTTTGGCGCCGGCCAAACCAACCCTTGGTCACCCTGCGCACCAAGCAAGACCAGCAGGCGCCTACCCTGGTCTCTCGAGCGCTTGGAGGCCTCGGACGCCATCCATTCTTCGTCGGTCTCGGCACCGCGCTCCTTCCTTGCGGGGCGTTGGCCGCGGCAGTCCTGATCGCCGCATCGACCGGTTCCACCGCTCTCGGCTCGCTGAGCATGCTCGCGTTCGCCGTGGTGAGCGGCGTCGGCCTGGTGGGCGCCACCTGGGTTTTCGAGCGATTCGCTCGACGCCCCCGGCCAACGACATCGCGCATCCTTGCCGTGGTCCTCGCGCTCGGCTCGATTCTGTTCGTGATTCGTCCCGTGCATGCCTTGCGCACCGGCGATACCTCCTCCTGTCATGCGCCCGGAGCAGACGAAGCCGGCCACGACGCACATCATCCGCATTCTCACGCACCGTGATTGCCCCGGAGCCAGTCGTTTGCGAGATTCCCGCCGGGCCGTCGATGCCGTCGGTGCCGCGCTGCGTTCACTGCGCGCAGCCGATGGTGAACGACTCATTCGCTCCGTACTGCTGTCGCGGCTGCCGTACCGTGCACGGAATCCTCACCAAGGCGGGGCTCACCCGATACTACGACCTGCGCCGTGGACCGGGTCTTCCTCCAGCAGACCTCGAATCCCGTCGAATCGACCACAAGTGGCTGGAGCTCCTCGAGGGGGCACGCGCAGCGGAGCGCGGGGTCACGCGCGTCGAGCTCGACATCCAGGGAATCCATTGCGCGGCCTGTGTGTGGCTGATCGAAGAGCTCTTCCGCCGCCACGGCGGTACAAAGACCGGCCTGATGTCGATCAACCCGGCGCTCGGCCGCGTCGAGCTGCGCGTCTCGCCCGAGTTCCCGCTTGGTGATTGGGTCGATTCGGTCGAGAGCCTCGGATACCTGCTGGGCCCTGCGCGATCAAGCGGTGCGCGGGCGTCAGACGACTTGCTGATGCGGGTCGGCATCTGCGCCGCACTCGCCGCCAATGTCATGCTCTTCGGCGCCGCCATGTATCTGGGCCTCCGCGAAGGTCCCATCTACGAGCTGCTCAACCAGTTGAGCTATGCCGCCGGCGTCCTTGCCCTTCTCGTGGGGGGCTCGGTGTTCATCGGTTCTGCATTCCGCGCGGTTCGCAGGCGCGTGCTGCACCTCGACGTTCCGATCGCCCTCGGCATCGTGCTCGCCTTTGCGGGCTCGACGTATTCGTTCTTCTTTGCCTCCGGGCACGCGGCGTACATCGACACGCTCACCGTCTTCGTCGCGCTCATGCTCGTTGGCCGCTGGCTTCAACAGCGCATGCTGGAGCGCAATCGCGCCCAACTCCTCGCCGACGACGGAACCCAAAGCTTGCTGACGCGCGAGATCAAAGACGGCGTCGTTCGCATCGTGCATTGCATCGGCATCCACGAGGGAGACCAGTTGTTGATCGCTCCCGGAGATCTGGTTCCCCTCGATCTCCGCGTTCTCGACCCTGCAGCGAGTTGCTCCCTCGACTGGATCGACGGTGAAAGCCGGCCCCGACGGTTCGACGAGGGACAAGTCGTGCCAGCAGGCGCCTTCAACGTGGGTGAGCGGGCTTTTTCGGGCGTTGCCACGACCGACTTCGCCGCGTCGTCCTTGGTTGGATTGCTCGGACGCGACCCCGCCACCAAGGGCGATGGGCCCTTGACGACGCGCTGGTGGTCACGGCTGTCCCGCTTCTACGTGATCGGCGTCGTCGGACTTGCCGCTGCGGGAATCAGCTACTGGTGGTGGCGAACCGGAGAGCCGCTTTTCGCCATCGAGGTGGGCACGGCGGTCTTGGTCGTCACCTGCCCTTGCGCTTTTGGTATCGCCGCACCGCTTGCGTATGAGCTCGTGCTCACGCAGTTGCGCCGCGCGGGCGTGTTCGTGCGCGTCGGTGACTTCCTCGATCGGGTTCGCTCGATGACACGAATCGTGTTCGACAAGACCGGCACGCTCACGACCGGCATGCTCGAAGTCGCCAACCCAGCCGCTCTCGCGTCGCTATCGGAGCGAGACATCACGTTGCTCTACAGCATCGCCGCCCGGAGCGCGCATCCAAAAAGCGTTGCCGTTCGCCGAGCGCTAGAAGGGCACCATGCCGCGCGTTTCGTCGAGCTCGAGGCCAAAGAACAGACCGGTTACGGCACGAGCGCCGAGCACGACGGCCAGGAACTGAGACTGGGGGCGCCCCGCTGGGCTGCCAACGTCTCTGGAGACGGGGGGGATGTCGTCTTCTCGATCGACGGCGACGTTCGCGTCGCGCTACACACCGACGAGCAGTTACGCCCGGGGGCACGAGCTGAGATCGAACGGCTCGAGGCGGAGGGCTACGAGCTCGCCATTCTCAGCGGCGATTCGCCGTCGCGTGTCTTCAGCCTCGGCGCGAGCTTGGGAATGGCAGAGGAGCTTTGCATCGGGGGTCAGAATCCAGAACAAAAGGCGGCGTACGTGCGAGCGCACGAACCGGCACGGACTTTGCTCATAGGCGACGGTTTGAACGACCAGATCGCCATGCGAGCGGCGGCCTGCTCGGGCACACCTGCGGTGAATCGACCGTTCATGGCCTCACGATGTGATTTTTATTTCGTGTCTCCGGGCTTGCACCCTGTGGCGCAAGTTCTGCGCGCGTCCGAAACGCTCGCGCATGTCGTGCGCCGCATCCTTGCGTTCGCGATTGCTTACAACTTAGTCGCCGTTTCCCTTGCATTGGCGGGTTTGATGCGGCCGTGGGTCGCAGCTGTGCTAATGCCGCTCAGCTCGCTCATCACACTTGCGTACACGGTGATGATGCTGTCGCGAAGAAGGCTCCGATGGAGATCTTGATCTTACTCATTTTCATTTGCGTAGTACTGGTTGGCGTCGCAGTGGCGTTCTTCGCGTGGACCGTGCGGCAAGGAACTTTTGATCAAGCCGATCGCCTTGCCCTGCTCCCGCTTGACGATGAAAAGCCCGTGACCCCAACGACGGAGAGGGAAGAGGACGAGTATGGAAACCCAGCGGATCGTTTATAACGACAAGGTCGTCCGCCAGTTCCTGTGGGCGTCGGTGCTGTTCGGCATCGTCGGCATGCTGGTGGGGATCATCATCGCACTGCAGTTGGCCTACTGGCCGGCCAACCTGCCGCCGTATTTGTCGTTCGGCCGTCTGAGGCCTTTGCACACCAACGCGGTGATCTTCGCGTTCGTCGGCAACATGCTCTTCGCGGGCATCTACTACTCGACGCAGCGATTGGCGAAAGCGCGGCTCGCGTCCGACATCTTGTCGTCGGTCCATTTCTGGGGCTGGCAGCTGATCATCGTCGCGGCCGCCATCACCCTCCCACTCGGCATCACGGCAGCCAAGGAATACGCCGAGCTCGAATGGCCGATCGACATCGCGATCGCCATCGTATGGGTCGTTTTCGCGGTTAACTTCTTCTGGACGCTCGCCAAGCGACGCGAAAAGCACTTGTACGTCGCGATTTGGTTCTACATCGCCACGATCATCACCGTTGCGGTTCTGCACATCGTGAACAGCTTCGAGATCCCCGTTAGCATGTTCAAGAGCTACTCGGTTTTCGCCGGCGTTCAGGATGCGCTCGTGCAGTGGTGGTACGGCCACAACGCGGTGGCCTTCTTCCTCACGACGCCGATTCTCGGCATCATGTACTACTTCCTCCCGAAGGCTGCCGAACGGCCGGTCTTCTCGTACCGACTCTCGATCGTCCACTTCTGGGGCCTCGTCTTCCTCTACATTTGGGCCGGTCCTCACCACTTGCTCTACACGGCTTTGCCCGACTGGGCGCAGAGCCTCGGCATGGTCTTCAGCTTGATGCTTTGGGCACCGAGTTGGGGCGGCATGTTGAACGGCCTACTCACGCTCCGGGGCGCCTGGGACAAGCTCCGCACCGACCCCGTCCTCAAGTTCCTCGCCGCCGGCGTGACCTTCTACGGCATGAGTACCTTCGAAGGCCCGCTCCTCAGCATCAAGAGCGTCAACGGCCTCGCCCACTACACCGACTGGATCATCGGTCACGTGCACAGCGGCGCCCTAGGCTGGAACGGCCTGATGGCAGCTGGCATGTTCTACTGGCTGGTTCCCAGGCTCTACGGCACGAAGCTTCGCTCCGTTTCGGCCGCGAACTTCCATTTCTGGATCGCGACCGTTGGCATTCTCATCTACACCATTTCGATGTGGGTCGCCGGCATTACGCAGGGCCTGATGTGGCGCGCAGTCAGCGAGACCGGCGGGCTTCTCTACCCAAACTTCGTGGAAACCTACCTCGCGATTCGGCCGATGTACTGGGCGCGCCTCATCTCTGGTCTCCTCTACTTCTCCGGCATTCTCCTGATGGCCTGGAACCTCATCGCGACCGCCAGGAGCGGAGCCCCGGTGGACGGCGAGGTCGAAGTCGCCGTGATCACCGAGCCTCGGGACCGCGAGATCCCGTGGCCGAAGCTCGTCTTCGGTCAGCCGGTCATGGCGTCGATCATCATCATGGCATTGCTCTTTGGGATGGCCCTTTTCGACGGCTTCATGAGCACGGTCCTTGCGATCGCCGCGGTCATGTGGGGCGTCGCAGCGATTGCCGTGTCGATGCGCAATCGCAGTGACGAGAAGATTTCCTGGCACCACGCCATCGAAGGACGCGCCGGAATCTTCACGGTCCTGGTCGTCATCGGCGTCTTGGTGGGCGGCGTTGCCGAGATCATCCCGATGGTCATCTCCGTGCCCGAGACGATCCGCACCACGAAGAACGTTCCTTACACGCCGCTCGAGCTCGAAGGCCGCGATGTCTTCATTCGGGAAGGTTGCTACACCTGCCACTCGCAGATGATTCGGCCCTTCACCTGGGAGACCGCTCGCTACGGCGAGGTCTCCACGATGGATGATTCGATCTTCGACCACCCGTTCCAGTGGGGCTCCCGCCGGATCGGTCCGGACCTGGCGCGCGTCGGTGGCAAGTATCCAGACCTCTGGCACTACAAACACATGATCAACCCGCGTGAGATTTCGCCCGGCTCGAACATGCCGCCCTACCCGCATCTCTCGAAGGAAACGATCGACTTCGCGAGTACGGAGGTGAAGCTGCGAGCCATGCGGAACATCGGTGTCCCATACCGAGCAGATCAGATTCAAACGGCAGAACAGAGCGCGCAATCTGCAGCATCCGCGATCGCGGCAGGCCTGGCCAAGGACGCCGGGGTCGCCGTCTGCGACGTGCCGGCCGAAGGCTGCGAGCTCGTGGTCAACAGCCGATTGGTCGCGCTCATCTCGTACCTGCAGCGTTTGGGCCGCGTGCCGCAAAGCGAAGCCGTCGCTGCCGTCGAATCGAAAGAGGTGGCGAAATGAGCCGATTTGCTTCCGAGTTCTTCGAACAAAGCCCCGTGCTGCTCTATCCGCTGCTTGCACTGGGTTTGTTCTTCACCGTGTTTCTCGTCGTCATCGTTCGCGTGATGCGTATGAAGACATCCGAGGTGGACGAATACGCACGCATTCCGCTCGAAGAGGAGTCGGAGGTACCCCATGAGTGATGAAAAACGAACCGACGAAATCCAAGGCGAGATCCTGCACGTCTATGACGACATCGAGGAAGCCGACAACAACCTGCCGACCTGGTGGCTGCTCACGTTCTATGGAGCCGTCGCCTTCGGGCTGGTCTACTGGTTCCACTATCACGAGTACGGCATTGGGAAGCTGCAACCCGAGGTCTATGCCGAGGCGGTGGCCGTCGCAGAAGCGGAGCGCAGCATCGTCACCGACGAGTCCCTCGACGCACTCTCCATGGACGGAACCGCGGTGGCCGCCGGTAAGGCGACCTTCATGGTGCAGTGCGTAGCGTGCCACGATACGCAAGCGCAGGGACGCGTCGCCCTCGGCTCCAACCTGACCGACGAGTATTGGGTTCACGGAGGGGCGCCGACCGACATCCACGCCATCGTCACCAACGGTGTACCAGCCAAGGGAATGCCTCCCTGGGCGCCTATCCTCGGCGAACAAGGAGTGAACCAAGTGGTCGCCTATGTGCTGACCTTGCGGAACACGAAGGTCGAGGGCGGAAAACCGGTCGAAGAGAACGCGCAGGTCTGGGAACCCTAAGGCAAACTTGCCGAATGGGCTCCCGACCCTAAAGACAGCGCACGATGACAACGAAACTGCCAGTCGTAGAAGAACCCGCTAGCTCTCTTCGATCGGATGGCAGCCGAAACTACGTGCATCCAGCCGATGTGAAAGGCCGTTTCACGCGGCTCCGTTACACGATCTTCAGCGTGCTGATCGCGATCTACGTTTTGTTGCCCTTCGTCAAAATCGGAGGGCATCCGGCGGTCTTCCTAGACATCGTGAACCGGCGTTTCTACT
>JBARTN010000032.1:0-3087 GCA_049645265.1 Polyangiales bacterium | reverse complement strand
CACGTAGACCTGAGCAACGGCACCCGTCAGGGCCGCCCAAGTGACCACCGTCCTGTGTTGGTGGAGATCAGCTGAGGGCGGCCGGCCGTGAATGAGAAGTACCCGGCAGCGGCACACTTTGCGGGTCGGTGTTCGATTGGCAGGCCTCGGCGCCCGACTACACCGAGACCGGTACGTAAATCTTCTCCGACGCCCAGAACTTCACCAAAACATCTGAGTACACGTACCTCGGTGGGGGCGGAGGCAGCTGCACAGCCTCGGCCTCCGCGAACAGCACGCCCCCTCCGCCTCCGCCGATCGGGCCGTGCCCGTAGCTGGGCTTGCGGCTTCCGGTCGTCGCTTGCGAGGTTGAATTCGCGATGGACGGCCTGACGCACCCGCCCAAGGTGGGAGAGGAGCTGCTCATTGCTGCGAGGGCGTGTCATACGGTTCGCAACGTGGGTGGGGCCGAGTCGCGGAAACCCGTGACGATGGCATACTACCGAAACCTGACATTCATGGAGCTGCGAGGTTCGATGAGGCTCGTTGAAGAGCATCAGGGGTACCTTCTGGAGCGCTGGGATGATTACTTTGGCACCTGAACAACCTCTCGCGAAATCGGTTGTGTTCGCCGGTGGTGTGATGCGGGTTGCGCTTCAAGATGGGCGGAAGCTGGAGGTGCCGCTGGCGTGGTTTCCGCGGCTGCGAGAAGCTACGCCGGAGCAGCGGGAAGACCTGCGGCTCATCGGTGACGGGATTGGCATTCATTGGCCCCAGCTCGACGAGGACCTGTCGGTGCGCGGGCTGCTGTTTCCGCATCCGGAAGATGCGCAGCGGGTGGGTTAGCCTCGAAAGACGTGTAGCCGCGTGTGCGCACGACGTGCCCTCGTGTGGTCGCGCGTCCGGTGATACAATCGGCGTGACTATGACGAACGAAGGTGCGCTGGTCCCGGGGCTCGACCCACTGCGCGAGAAGTCCGCAAACGAACGCTTTGGGCAGTGGTTCGCGCAGAAGCGGCCCGTCAGTTGGTTCATCTTGAAGGTCGCAAGCAAGGTCGACCCGATCTTGATGCGGCTCACCGGTGGCCGCGTGAACATGACCGGCACCAACGCGGTCGTAGTCCTACATCACATCGGCGCGAAGACGGGCAAGGCGCGGCAAACGCCGCTGCTCTACTTCACTGAGGGCCAGAACGTGATTCTCGTCGCTGGGAATGGAGGCTTACCGAGCCATCCCGCTTGGCTGCACAATGTCCGCGCCAATCCGAACGTGGAGCTGTGGGTCGGCAAGCGTGGAGGTCCTTACCGCGCGCGTGTCGCCAACGCTGAAGAGCGGGCTACCCTCTGGCCCAAAGCGAGCGGCCTCTACTCCGGGTACGAGCGCTATCAGGAGCTTGCGGGAGACCGCGAGATTAAGCTGGTCATTTGCGCGCCGCGCGGCTCGTGAGGGGCCATGCCTCGTTCCGATGGGGCCCTCGGGTCTGAACAGCAACGTGAAGATACGACGCTGGAAATGCCGACCGAGGTTGACGGTAGAATGTTCTCCCCTTCCAGGCGCGCCGGCTTCGCAGTACATTCGGTGATGTGGAACGTTCCTCCGTGCACGATGTTGTGGTCGTTGGCGCGAGTGCGGCCGGACTAGCTGTCGCCGCGTCGCTCAAGACCCGAGGCATCGACGCTGTCCTGCTCGAGCAGCACGAGCACGTTGGGCACGCGTGGCGTAACCACTACGAGCGACTGCACCTTCATACGTCGCGCGGTCTGTCGGGGCTTCCCGGGTTTCCGATGCCTAAGAGCTATCCGCGCTACCCCAGCCGGCAACAGGTCGTCGACTACCTCGAGGCGTACCGCGAGCACTTCGATCTGCACCCGCGCTACGGCCAGACGGTGAAGTCGGTGCGGCGCGAAGGCGACTTGTGGCTCGTCGAAACGACTACGGAGGTGTTCCGCGCCCGCCGCGTCGTGGTCGCCACCGGATACACACGTCAGCCCGTGCGTCCGCGGTGGCCGGGCATGGACGACTACGCAGGCGAGCTGCTGCATAGCTCCGAATACTCGAGCGGCGCCAGGTTCGCGGGCTCCCGTGTGCTGGTGGTGGGCTTCGGCAACTCCGCATGCGAGATCGCGATCGATCTCGTCGAGCGGGGCGCGGAGCCAAGCCTCGCCGTCCGCGGACCCGTCAACGTGGTGCCACGTGATGTGTTCGGCATCCCGATCCTGGGTGTAGGGATCGCGATGAGCTTCCTTCCTGCCAAGGTGGCCGACGTTCTCGGGAAACCGATCGTCGCCGCCTCGGTCGGGAACATCGAGGACGTTGGCCTGCGGCGGCTGCCGTACGGTCCGAACGTCCAGATCCGCGAGCACGGGAGAATTCCCTTGCTCGACATCGGGACGATCGATCTCATTCGCAAGGAGAAGATCTCGGTACGGCCTGGCATCGAATCGTTTCACGAGGAGGGCGTCGTGTTCGTGGACGGTAGGCGGGAGGACTTCGCGGCGGTCGTACTGGGGACAGGGTATCGCCCTGCCCTTGCCGAGTTCGTCTCTGTCGAAGACATCGACGCGAAGACCGGCAGTCATGAGGGCAGCGGTTATCGGCTCGACGACGACCTGTACCTTTGCGGCCTTTACGTGTCGCCCACCGGCATGCTCCGAGAGATTGGGATCGAGGCCACTCGGATCGCGGAGGATGTTTTGAGGCGATCGGCGGCGTGAGCCCGGGCTCAGGCTGCTCGCGGGTCGTTCTCGGGGGATTCGATGCTCAGGCGCAGGCCGAGCGCTTCGATGATCAGGCCGAGGCTCGAGAGGCGGGGGTTTCCGTTTTCGGAGAGGGTCCGGTAGAGGGTTTCGCGGTTGAGGCCGGTGGCTTCGGCGAGGTGCGCCATGCCGCCTTGGGCGTCGACGACGTCGCGGAGGCCGATGAGGAAGACTTCGTCGCCTTCTTCGAGGCAGGCGGTGAGGTAGTGGGCAGCCTCGATTGGGTCCTGGAGACGGGGGAGGAGGAGGTCACGATAGGGGACGGTTGGCATCTTTATGCGCCCTCCAGTCGTTGAACGGGCAGCGGCTGGTTGGCGTCGTGTAGACGCGGACTTCGGTCTCGACGTGTGT
>JBARTN010000031.1:0-7103 GCA_049645265.1 Polyangiales bacterium | reverse complement strand
CAGCCCACGTTGTCACGAGTGCCATCACCCAGGCCATCGGAGTCCAGGTCTACGCAGTCGCCACTGGGGCCGGTGCAGTCGCCGGTTTCGATCGAGCATTGTTGGTTCGCGAAGCAACCTTCGCCGGAGAATGAGCCGAGCTCGACAGAGTAAGTCTCCTGAGGAGCGGCGTCGATGGTCACTTCGTCGCAGCCTGCGCCAACGACGGCACAGTCGGAATCCTGCGCGACGGCGTAGAGCCCATATTGGCCGGGTTCGGGAATAGCGATCGCCGGACCTGCGCTTTCATCGCGTAGAACGAACATGCTGTCGATAGCGTCGTCGGGTCGATCACCCATCACGACCGAATCGCAGGAGCCGACCAGGTACACCTCGACGCGAACGGCTTCATCGCGGGCCGCCCGTGGCACGCCCGGAGCAAACGACACGTCCACGCTGAGCCCTTCTGAACCTGGTTCACTGCCGCAGCCTGCCGCTAGCGATCCGACGATGGCGATCAGCAAGAATACGAGGCCCGATCTGTGAGTAACTAGATTCACCAGCTCACCGTGACGCCGCCCGCTGCGGGCTGGCTCTGTTTAGAGTTCTTGGAAAGGATGACACCGGCGGTGACGCCGCCCACGACCGCGACCGCGGCGGCGGCCACGATCCACGGCCACTTCTTCTTTTTCTTCGCGGTCGGCTGATCGACGGGGCCCTTGTACTCCGGCATCTGAAAGACGCTCGGCGACTGCGCGGGAACCGGCGTGGGCATCGGTGCCGGCGCTGGTGCCGGCGGTTCCGCTGACGGTGGTGCTGGCTTCGGAAGCGTGCCCTCGATGCTTGCGCTGAACAACACGGTACCCCGCCTGGTCTCAGCCTTGGCCTCGCAGCCTTGGTGTTCGCCCGACGTGGGAAGCGCAAGCCTTGCCTTGGTGCCCTGGGCGGTGCGGGCCATGAGTCTGCCGTCCGGTTGGACCCTGCACTGCAGACCGACACGGTGAACGAGACCCTTCGGGACCCGTTCGACGCGGGCCACGATGAACGGCTTCCCATCGAAGACTCTCTCCTCGACCAGCAGCTCGACACCCAGCGTTCCGCCGTTTGCCTCGAGCATGTCGTCGAACGCCTTGCGCACCGGAGGGGGCGCGAGTCCGCCGAGCTCATGGCTGGGGCGAAGGGCCCCCACGCGCTCCAAGTCCCTGAGCATCGCCGTCTCGTTGCCCATCGCGTGATGGACCAAGGCTCTCATTTCAAAGAGCAGGAGAAGCTCCTCCACCGAGAGGTCAGCGTCCTTGGCGGCGAGGTTGAAGGTGCGAAGTGCCGCCTGGAAGTCGGCGTCCTCATAGGAGGCGATCCCATCATCCAAGAGGTAGTGGGCCTTTGCCTCGGTTGAAAGAAGGCAAAGAACGCCCAAAAGTCCAATGATTCCTAGTTTAGTAGACATATGATCCAGTCCTCATTAAGGTAGCCAAAAGTGAAGTGACAATCAAAATTTTCAGCGCTAACGGCTGAGCTGCGCTATAAAGGGTAGGGGAATCGTGAGCTTGAGTACCAAGAAAGCGGAGGTCGGGGAGGGGCAGGAGTCGCTTCTCCCGGAATCGGTGGCGGACACCATCCCGCCGGAGCAAGCGAAGCCGGAGCGGATCGGCCGGTACGAGCTTCGCTTTGAGCTCGCCTCGGGAGGCATGGGTTCGGTCTACCTTGCTCGGCTTGCAGGGGTTGCGGGGTTCGAGAAGTTGGTCGCGCTGAAGCGAATCCACCCTCACCTGGGGAAGCAAAAGGACTGCGTCGAGATGTTCCTCGACGAGGCCAAGATCGCGTCCAGGATCACGCATCCCAATGTGTGCAGCGTGTTCGACTTTGGCGAAGCCGACGGCGAGTACTACCTCGCGATGGAGTATCTCGTCGGCGAACCCCTGTCACGTGTATACCTGCAAGTCGGGAAAAGCCAAGACCACCGGCGTGATCCTCTTCTGCCACTCAGAATGGCGCGCATCATCGCGGAGGCTTGCGAGGGCCTCCATGCAGCCCACCAGCTGAGGGGGACACATGGCGATCTGCTTCGGGTCGTGCATCGCGACGTCAACCCGCGAAATCTGTTCGTCACGTACGACGGAGCGGTGCAAGTGGTGGACTTCGGTCTTGCCAGCGCGCGTGAGCGCCTGCACCAAACCGAGACCGGTGACCTGAAGGGGACCATGGCGTACATGGCCCCGGAGCAGATAAAGAGCGGTGCAGTCGACCGAAGGGTCGATGTCTGGGGATTGGGCGCCGCCTTGTGGGAGGGCCTCGCAGTCAGACGTCTGTTCAAGCGCGACACGACCGCCAACACGATGTACGCACTGCTCCATGATGAAATCTCACCACCCTCGGAGCATCGGTCGCAGGTTCCGAGGGAGCTCGACGAAATCGCGTTGAAGGCACTCGCTCGTGATCCAGACGAGCGCTGGCAATCCGCACGGGAGATGGGCCAAGCGTTGCGAAAGTTCTTGGCCTCCCGCGACGAATTGATCGGTTCGCCTGAGCTCTCGGATTGGATGGCGGGGCTTTTTCCGCAGGGAGAAGCGCGCAAGGCTCAGCTCATGGAGCTCGCGCGAATGGCCCACGCCCCCGTCCTCTCGATTCCGGTGACAGGTGAGTTCGATATCACGCAGTTCGCAAGTGGCTCAAGGCTGGTACCGCCTCTTCCGAAACGACGGCAATCGCGAGGCGTCAAGATTGGCTTGATCGCGGCCGCGTTGGCGATCGCCGCCGCCGTTGCGCTGTTTTTCGTTCGAGACCAAGCAAGACCGGAAAACGAATCGCCGCTCGCGGCCGCAGCCGAGGCCGCAGGCGAGGCCGCTCGGGTCCAGGCGGCCGGTCCAGCCGAGAACGAACGGGTTGACGGCGAGCTGGCCCTCCCTGGGATCGAACCGAGTGTCGAACCGAGCGACGAATCAAAAACGCCACCAACCGAAGTCGCGAAGCCCGAACCCGAACCCAAAGCGGCCAAGCCGCCGGTCCAGCGGCGCGCAACTCCGAAGCCGCGGAAGAGCACGAAGCCCGGCACCGTCAACCTCGTCACGCGTGGCGGTTGGGCCGAGGTATTCAAGGACGGCAAGTCGTTGGGGAGCACCCCGAGCCGACTGACGCTCCCTGCCGGACGTCACAAGCTGATTCTGAAGCGCTCCGGCAACGGGCCTCCGAAACGGGTCTTCGTCGACGTCGAAGCGGACAAGACCAAGCAAGTCTCGATCAGCCTAGACTGAGGTGACGGCGCAACTCTGAATCACCTGGACGCAAACAGCGACGCCACGTACTGTTTTCTCGTGGAGATTTACCCATGATTTTGCGTGCATTTTCCATTGTCGTCGCCGCTTCGCTTGCCTTGCTTGGCCGTGTCGGCGAAGCGCGTGCGCAGCTTCCCGACTACACGTTGTTCGAGGCCGGCCAGGTTCGTCCGCTCGCGATGTCGCTCGACGCGACGCGTCTGTTCGCAGTCAACACGCCGAATGCGGAGCTCGAGATTTACGACCTTGGTCCGGCGGGGCTGTCGTTCGTCGAGTCGGTGCCGGTCGGCCTGGAGCCGGTCGCGGTCGCGGCTCGCAACGACGATGAAGTCTGGGTCGTCAATCATCTGTCGGATAGCGTTTCAGTGGTCGACGTTACGGCCGACCCGCCACGGGTCGTACGCACGTTGCTCGTAGGCGATGAGCCGCGTGACATCGTCTTCGCAGGGCCCGGCGGCAACCGAGCGTTCATCACGACTGCCCACCGAGGACAGAACAGCCCCTATCCGCAGGGGGATTACGACGTCGAAGGCACAGGACGCGCCGACGTTTGGGTGTTCGATGCGAGCGCGCTCGGGACATCGCTCGGGGGCGACCCGCTCACGATCGTGACGCTCTTCGGCGACCGTCCCCGCGCGCTCGCCACATCGACCGACGGGTCCACGGTCTTCGCCGCCGTGTTTCGATCGGGAAACCAGACCATGAGCTTGGGCGAGCCACTGGTCTGCGACACCAACCAGACGGACGACCCCTGCAACGTCGAAGGCGTTCAATACCCTGGCGGCCTTCCGGCGCCGAAAGCGAATTTCGCGGGGACGCAGAGCCGCGAAGCAGGACTCATCGTAGGCTTCAACGAGGCCAGAGGGCTTTGGGAAGATGAGCTCGGGCGGGACTGGAGCGACGGAGTCCGCTTTACGCTGCCAGACATGGACGTATTCGGAATTGACGCCAATGCGCCAACACCGGTCGAGATCGGTTCGGCGACGGGCATCGGGACGATCCTTTTCAACATGGTCGTCAACCCGCAGAACGGGCACATCTACATCACGAATACCGAGGCGATCAACCGCGTCCGTTTCGAAGGTCTTGCCGACTGGGTAACCGATCTGGGGCCCAAGCCGTCCGGCGATCCGCCCACGGTCCGCGGCCACCTTCACGAAGCGCGTGTCACGATCATCGACAGCTCCCTGAACGTGCTGCCTAGACACTTGAACAAGCACATCGACTACGCCGCCCGGCCCCAGCCCCCAGGCACAGAAGATCGGAGCCTGTCGACACCGCTCGGAATGGCGATCAGCAGCGACGGCAGCACGCTCTACATCGCCGGCTTCGGTTCGAGCGCGATCGGAGTCTACGACACGGCCGAGCTCGAAGCCGACACCTTCACACCGGACGCCGCCAACATGATCTCTTTGCCCCGGGGCGGCCCAAGCGGCCTAGTGCTCGATGAGGCTCGCGCGCGTCTGTACGTCATGACGCGTTTCGAGAACTCGATCGTCGTCATTGACACGGTGACGCGCGGCCTCGTGCAAACCGTCGAGATGGCGAATCCGGAGCCGGTGTCGGTCATCGAAGGGCGGCCGTTCCTGTACGACGCAAAGCTCACGGGCAGCAATGGCGAGGCCTCCTGCGCGAGCTGCCACGTATTTGGCGACATGGACGACTTGGCCTGGGACCTGGGTGATCCGGATCTATTGCCAGCGCCGAATCCCAACCCGTGCCCCCCGGGTGTTATCGGCGTTTGCAATTTGGAGGACTTCGATCCGCTCAAAGGTCCGATGACGACGCAAAGCCTTCGCGGTCTCGAGAACGCGGGGCCGATGCACTAGCGGGGTGACAGGACGGGGGGCAACCAAGGTGGCGCGTCCCTCGATACGAATGCGGCCTTCAACCTCTTCAATGCGGCGTTTCCAGGCCTCGTCGGGCGCGACGAAGGCGAGCTCGATGTCGAAGACATGCAAGCGTTCACCGATTTCGCGCTTCGAATCACCTACCCGCCGAATCCAATTCGGCGGCTCGACAACTCGCTCCGTCCCCAGGAGCAAGCCGGATTCGACCTGTACGACGGCCGCATCACCGACACCGTCGCCAACTGCAACGGTTGCCACGTGCTGAACCCCGAGCTCGGTTTCTTCGGGACCAGCGGCGGATCCACCTTCGAGGGCGAAACCATGGAGTTCAAGGTTCCGCACCTGCGCAACGCGTACCAGAAGGTCGGCATGTTCGGCATGGCGCCGTCGCCGTTCTTCACGGGGGCGGCCACTTCCCTTACGGGGGATCAAGTGCGAGGTTCGGGCTTTCTGCATGACGGCAGCGTCCCCACCATCACCGACTTCTTGAGCGCAAACGTGTTCAACGACGTGTCGGCGACGGACCGAGGCAACCTCGAAGCGCTGATCATGGCATTCGACACCAACCTCGCGCCCATCGTCGGCCAGCAAGTGACGCTCAGCGATGCGAGCGAGTCCGATTCGCGCGCTCGCGCCGAGCTTCTGATCGCGCGTGCGGGTACGCCCTTCGTCATTCCCAACGAGGGGACGGCAACCGAATGTGATCTCGTGGTGACCGGCGTGGTCGATGGCGCGCCGGAGCGTTGGCTGCGCCTAAGCGATGGATCGTTCGAAAGCCAGGACGGGGTCATCTCGGAAACCGAGCTGCTCGCCTTGGCCGATGTGCCGGGTCAACCCCTGACCTTCACCTGTGCACCACCGGGCTCCGGTGCACGGATGGCGGGCGTGAATCCAGTTGGCACGGGCGGAACGGGCGGCAATGGCGGTATGGGCGGCGACGGCGGATTCGGCGGCGGTGGCGGCTCGGGTGGATCCGCTATGGGCGACAACGGTGGCGGATGCGGCTGCATCGTGCGCGCGAGCCCGCGGGAAGGTGTATCGGGCGGCTTGCTGACCGCGTTAACACTGCTCGGTCTGTCGATGATGCGTCGCCGGCGCCGGGCGGACTCGGCCTAAGCGGCCCTCAGGGCTTCAGCTTGATCGCCATGTCGATCATGCGTTCCTGCTTGCCGGTGTAGGGGGGGTAGAACCAGTGCAGGAGCGAGAACCACGGGTTGGTGAAGACGGGGCGCATCTTGCTGAACTCCACGAAGCCCTCGTAGCCGTGGTAGTGGCCGATGCCGCTCGCGCCGACGCCGCCAAACGGCAGGTCGTGTTGAGCAACGTGGATGATGCAGTTGTTGATGGTGACGCCACCCGAAATCGTGCTGTAGAGGAGCTTGTCCTTCCGTGCGCGATCGTTGGTGAACACATAGAATCCGAGCGGTCGGTCTCGGACCGTAACGTACTCGATGACCGAGTCTAGGTTTTGGTACGTCATCACCGGGAAGAGAGGGCCGAAGATCTCCTCCTTCATGATCATCATGTCCTCAGTCACGTTGAGCACCAGGTGCGGCGGGAACTTGCGAAGCACGTCGTTGAATGACGCATTGGGCACCAACGGTACGATCTTCGCGCCCTTTGCCTCGGCGTCGTCGAGCGTCATCCGCAAGCGCCGGTATGCCTTGTCATCGATGACCGAGGTGTAACTGGTGTCGTTCGTATCCGGATAGCGTTCCGCTACCAGGCGCTGAGCCGCAGCCACGAATCGGTCCTCGCTGCCCTCCGGAAGGAAGAGGTAGTCCGGAGCCAAGCAGGTCTGCCCTGCGTTGACGAGCTTCGCGTACATGATTCGCGAAGCAGCCTCGTCGATGTCGAAGTCGTCACAGACGATCGTAGGCGATTTGCCGCCGAGCTCGAGGGTGACAGGGGTGAGGTTTTCGGCAGCGGATCGCATGACCGTGCGACCCACGTCCGCGGAGCCGGTGAAGATGATGTGGTCGTAGGGCAGCGTGGAGAAGTC
>JBARTN010000030.1:0-11981 GCA_049645265.1 Polyangiales bacterium | reverse complement strand
ATCAGCCTGTTATCCCCGGAGTACCTTTTATCCGTTGAGCGATAGCCCTTCCATGCGGAGCTACCGGATCACTAAGGCCTGCTTTCGCATCTGTTCGACCTGTCGGTCTCACAGTTAAGCTCCCTTATGCCTTTGCACTCTACGGCTGGTTTCCAATCAGCCTGAGGGAACCATCGCGCACCTCCGTTACTTTTTAGGAGGTGACCGCCCCAGTCAAACTGCCCACCAGGCAATGTTCCCACACCGGATCACGGTGTTGGGTTAGAAGTCCAGAACAGCCAGGGTGGTATTTCAAGGTTGACTCCACCGAAACCAGAATCCCGGCTTCGAAGTCTCCCACCTATCCTACGCAGACTGTCCCGAACTTCACTGCCAAGCTGCAGTAAAGGTTCACGGGGTCTTTCCGTCTTGTCGCGGGTAGAGCGTATCTTCACGCTCAATACAATTTCGCTGAGTCACTGGCCGAGACAGTAGGGATGTCGTTACGCCATTCGTGCAGGTCGGAACTTACCCGACAAGGAATTTCGCTACCTTAGGACCGTTATAGTTACGGCCGCCGTTTACTGGGGCTTCGATTCACTGCTTCGCCGAAGCTAACAACTCCTCTTAACCTTCCAGCACCGGGCAGGCGTCAGACCCTATACGTCCTCTTACAAGTTCGCAGAGTCCTGTGTTTTTGGTAAACAGTCGCAACCCTCTATTCTCTGCAACCCACACCCGCTCAGAGAGCAAGTCTCATCACGGACACGGGCACACCTTCTCCCGAAGTTACGGTGTCAATTTGCCGAGTTCCTTAGCCAGTGTTCTCTCACGCGCCTTGGGATTCTCACCCCGCCCACCTGAGTCGGTTTGCGGTACGGTCACTGAAGACCCTCACTACGCAGCTTTTCTTGGAAGCATGGAATCACCGAGTTACGGAGCCGGAGCTCCACCTCATCACGTCTCGGAGTAATGTTTCCGCGTTTGTGGCTATCGCCTCCTACGGAAACCTCCTACCTGCTTGAACCGGCACTTCCATTCGCCGGATCGGCCTATCCTTCTCCGTCCCTGCTTAGATCAACGGATTTCTCAGTGGTGCAGGAATATTAACCTGCTTCCCATCGTGTACCCCTTTCGGGCTCCACTTAGGGGCCGACTAACCCACAGGAGAATTATTCTTCCCTGGGAAACCTTGGGCTTACGGCGAGAGGGTTTCTCACCCTCTTTATCGCTACTCATGCCTACATAAGCTCTTCTCACGCCCGACAGTGCTCCTTACGGTACACCTTGTATCTGCGTGAGAATGCTCCGCTACCGCTCTAATAAATTAGAACCCGAAGCTTCGGTACCAGACTTAGCCCCGTTACATTTTCGGCGCGGGTTCGCTCGACCAGTGAGCTGTTACGCTTTCTTTAAAAGATGGCTGCTTCTAAGCCAACCTCCTGGCTGTCTGAGCGCCCCCACATCCTTTCACACTTAGTCTGGATTAGGGACCTTAGCTGTCGATCTGGGCTCTTTCCCTCTTGGCTACGGACCTTATCACCCGCAGCCTGACTGCCTAGCAGTTGTCACCGGTATTCGGAGTTTGGTTGGGTTTGGTAATCTGGTAGGACCCCTAGCCCATCCAGTGCTCTACCCCCGGGGCAATTCACTAGACGCTATACCTCAATATATTTCGCGGAGAACCAGCTATCTCCGAGCTTGATTAGCCTTTCACTCCGATCCTCAGGTCATCCCCTGAATTTTCAACTTCAGTGGGTTCGGTCCTCCACGCAGTTTTAACCACGCTTCAACCTGCCCAAGGATAGATCGCTCGGTTTCGGGTCTACGCCCTGCTACTCAATCGCCCTATTTGGACTCGGTTTCCCTACGGCTTCACCTATCGGCTTAACCTTGCAACAAAGCGTAACTCGTAGGCCCATTATGCAAAAGGTACGCCGTCGCACATTCCCCGAAGGGCATAGTGCTTCGACTGCTTGTAGACACACGGTTTCAGGTACTATTTCACTCCCCTTGCCGGGGTGCTTTTCACCTTTCCCTCACGGTACTTGTTCACTATCGGTCGTCGAGTAGTACTTAGCCTTGGAAGATGGTCCTCCCAGATTCCCACAGGATTCCACGTGCCCCGTGGTACTCGGGTACCAGTGCAGAGACCAAACGCTTTCGACTACAGGGCTGTCACCTCGTATCGCCGACCTTTCCAGATCGTTCATCTAGCATTTGGTTTTGTAACTCTGTGAGAGCATTAGGGCGCTCTCCCACTGGACCCACAACCCCGTACCAACAACGCCCCTAAGCTTACATTGGTATGGTTTAGGCTGGTCCCCTTTCGCTCGCCGCTACTAGGGGAGTCTCGATTGATGTCTTTTCCTCCAGGTACTTAGATGTTTCAGTTCCCTGGGTTGGCTATCCAACGCCTATGAATTCAGCATTGGACTTCTGGGTACAACCCCAGACGGTTTCCCGATTCGGATATCTTCGGATCAAAGTGTGTTAGCCACTCCCCGAAGCTTTACGCAGCTGCCCACGTCCTTCATCGCCTCTCGACGCCAAGGCATTCACCGTGTGCCCTTCCTAGCTTGACCTTTTCCTAAGACGCATTTCGTCCTCGAGCTCGATAAATGCGCGATCCGCGGCTTACCTCCTCGGAACCTACGCTGCGAGGTACAGTAGTACCTCTCACTTCGGTCCCTGCGGGGGCGCTCGCGCCTCGCACATTTCTCTTCACTCGAGGGTGGTGGTGTTTTTCGGATGCGAATATCCGGAACTACCACCGCGGTGCCTTGCCATGACGGAAAGTCTTTATGGCTCGGCACCCTCGTAACTCGAGACCAGGGTTCGAAAGAAGAGCCTGGTCACAGCTACGGCTAGAAAGAGAAAATTTCTACAGATATTCAGTTGTCAAAGATGCGAGAAATCGAGCGTTGAAACTTGATTGCTCGGGTCGATTGCGCGCGCGTGCTGCGCTGCCGACCGAAGGAATCAAGACTGGGTCTTCACGGGATGTTTGGCAAGTGCCTCTCACTGGGCCCGACCCGAAGGGTCCCTTTAGTGGAGGAGCCCGGGGGCGGGGGTGGGTTTGACTTGGTGGAGCTGAGGGGGATCGAACCCCTGACCCCCGGCTTGCAAAGCCGGTGCTCTCCCAGCTGAGCTACAGCCCCGTCCTCTAAGTGGGGCACGCTAGACTCGAACTAGCGACCTCACCCTTATCAGGGGTGCGCTCTAACCACCTGAGCTAGTGCCCCGTGTATTCTCGCGAACTGTCAAAGAGAGTCAGAAGCCGTTTTCGTGAACCGTGTTCGAAGCTCGTTCGGGCCTAAACCCTGATAACTACTTCGCTTTGTTGGTTCCCGCACCCGTCCTCGTCCTCAAACGGACGCCTTCTTTAGCGGCCTTCCCCAAACCGGTCAAGGACTTTCAATGAACCCCAGGGAAAAAGGGGACAGTCCCCTTTTTCAATGGGTTAACGGTAGAGAATGGACCTTTTTTAATCCCTGGAAAAAGGGGTCGGTTCCCTATTTCGGGGGCCTGGCTTAGGGGCAGCTACCCGATCCGGAAATGCAGGTACTGCCAGAGGCGCAGCAATGCGAGCACCGGCTTATAGGGGATGTTGAGGTTTGGGATCTGGTATCCGATCCCTTCGATCAACGGACGCATGAACTCGAACAGGGGGAGCGGGTGGTTGTCCGTGACGAAATAGGCCTTGCCGCAGACCGGGCTACCGGGAACCAGGTGCTTGGCAGCGAGCATTTCGGCGTGGACGAGGTTGTCGATGTAAATGTGATCGTGCAGCGCCCCCGGGAAACCGATGGTCGCGACCAGACGACCCTTCATCACCTGATCGAACACCTCGTCCAACATGATGTTGTTGCCAGGTCCGTAGATTCCGTCGGGGCGCAACGAAGTCGTCCATAGGCCCTGCTCGCCGTTCGCCGCGAGAACCCGCTTCTCGCCGTCGATCTTGGTCTCGGAGACAGGCTTGACGCTATATGTAACGTTCGTTATACTCTGGCAAGTCGAAGCCTCAAGGAGAGAAGCAGAATGTCGGAGCCCCATTTCCTATATGAGAAGCGCGGCCATCTCGCGATTTGCACCTTCAACCGGCCCGAGAAAAAGAACTCGCTCAGCATCGAAATGATGGTGCGGATGGCGGACGCCTGGGATGAGGCGGACGCCGATGAAGATGTTCGTGCGATCATCCTGACGGGCTCGGAGGGCGTCTTCTGCGCGGGGAGTGACCTCGGCTCGATGAAGTCCGGCAAGTGGGACGCCGGTGACCAGTGGCTGAATCGGATGAAGGAAGACCCGGACATTCACTGGAAAGCGCTCCTCCGGCACTACCTGACGAAGAAACCATTGATCGCGGCGGTCGAAGGATATGCACTGGCAGGCGGCACCGAGATTCTTCAAGGCACCGACATTCGGGTTGCCGGCGAAGGCGCGGTTTTTGGCGTGACCGAAGTGCAGCTCGGCTTGTTCCCCCTTGGTGGGTCGAGCGTTCGGCTTCGACGGCAGATCCCTTACACCATCGCGGCAGAGATGTTGCTCGCGGGCCGGCGGCTGAGCGCGGAGGAAGCCCTCCACTACGGGCTCATCGGCCACGTCGTGCCCAAAGGGCAAGCGCTCGACAAGGCCCTAGAGATTGGCGAACGAGTCGCCTCCAACGGCCCGGTTGCAGTTCGAGCGGTCAAGCGATCGCTCATCGAGAACGACGGCGTACCTGCAAAGGAGGCCCTCGCCCGCTCCTTGGAGATTGGGCAGCCCGTGTTCAAAACGAAAGACGCCATCGAAGGTCCGACGGCCTTCGTGGAAAAGCGCAAACCGGTGTTCCAAGGCTCCTGATGGCGCGAGCCGAAGCAGCGCAGCGCAACGGGAGCACGCGGGAGGTCATCCTCGAAGCGGCGGAGCGCCTCTTTGCGGAGCGCGGCTTCGTTGCGACGAGCGTCCGCGACATCGTGGGTGAAGCAAGCACCTCCGCGCCGAGCCTCTATCACTTCTTCGGCAGCAAGGAGAACCTCCTCGTCGATCTCATTACGGACCGTCATGCCGAGTATTGCGACGAGCTCGAAGCGGACCTGACCTTGGCGAAAACCCCATTCGAGGTTTGCCAACGCTTCGTGAAGTTCGTGCTCACCAACATGACCAAGCGGCCGACCACCGCAAAGTTCCTGCTTGGAATCATGTTTGGGCCTCGACAGAACATTCCCGAAGACGTCGTTGGTGAAACGCTGATGCGGTCGCAGCAGATCGTGCAGGCGCGTCTTCGTGAAGTCACCGAGGGCGTGTCTGAGTCGCGCATCGTGTTCGCTCGGATGATGCTGCTCGGGATGGTCACGCCTGCGGTCTTGCTTTTTCTTACCTCTGGCGTTCAATCGTTTTCACCGAAGTTGCCGGGCTGCATTGCACAGCGCGTGATCGACATGATGAGCGACTCACATCCGGTTTGCGCTTGGCCGGCCGTCGATCGGGCTTCCTGAGATCATGACCGACGCATTTGCACTCCCCGCCCCTTCGCTCCGATTCGAGTTGCCGAATGGGATGTCGATCGCTGCGGACGCCTACGGGGACCCCGGCCACCAGCCGGTGCTCTTCCTTCATGGAGGAGGGCAAACGCGGCATGCCTGGGGAAACAGCGCAGAGCTGCTGGCCCAGCATGGCTTCTACACGATCTGCATGGACCACCGTGGTCATGGCGAGAGCAGCTGGGCGCGCCTCGGCGAGTATCGCGTCTATCACTTCGCCGAAGACTTGCAGCAGGTCATCGCGCAACTCGGTCAGAAGCCGATCTTGGTCGGCGCGTCCCTGGGCGGCATCGCTTCACTTCTCGCCGAAACCGAACAGGAAGAGTCCGTTGCGAAAGCCCTGATTCTGGTCGATGTCACTCCTCGTCTCGAAACCGATGGTGTCGATCGCATCATTGGTTTCATGCGGGAGGGCACGTCGGGGTTCGATTCGCTCGAAGACGTGGCGGATTCAATCGCGGCGTATCTACCGCACAGGAAACGACCCAAGGATCTGTCTGGCCTGGCCAAGAACCTGAGGCGGATGGATGACGGGCGCTACTACTGGCATTGGGACCCGAACATGCTGAAGACCTGGGAGCCGAGCCGGTACACGGAGGAAAACGATCGCAAGCTGAAGGAACGACTGCAAGACGTTCGCGGCATCGACATCCCAACGCTGCTGATCCGCGGGCGCCTGAGTGACTTGGTATCGAAGGAAACCGCCGCGGAGTTTCTCGAAATGGTGCCGCATGCGGAGTACGTCGACCTCGCGGACGCCCACCACATGGTCGCCGGCGACCGAAACGACGCGTTCACCGATAGTGTCAAAGAGTTCCTTCTCCGACGCTTTGGGTCCGAGGACACCCGCAGTGGAGAACAAACACGAAGGACGTCCCCATCGTGAGCGCTCGAACCGCCTTCGTTACCGGAGCGGCAACCGGCATTGGCAAGGCGCTCATCGAAAAGCTCGATCGCGAGGGCTGGCGCTGCTTTGCGGGCTACAACCGTCAGCCACCGGATGCGCTCCTCACCGCGTGTAGTGACCGAACCCGGGCGGTGCAGTGCAACGTAAGCGACGGTGCGAGTGTGAAGTTGGCGCTCGACGAAATCGGCGAGGCGCTTGGTAAAGGCTCCCTCGACCTGCTGGTCAACAACGCGGCCACCATCGGGGGTGCAGGCGGCGGCGTGGAAAACGTCGATATCGATCGCTTCAAGAGCCTCTTCGAGGTGAACTTCTGGGGCCAGCTCCGTGTCACCCAAGCCGCCCTTCCCCTCATCCGCCGCAGCGATCAGGGCCGCATCATCAACGTCGGGTCGGCCTCGCAGTATCTCACCATCCCGATGGGCTGCTCGTATCCGATTAGCAAGGCCGCACTCAAGCGTCTCACTCAGGCGCTTCGCGTCGAGCTCAAACCGTTTGGCATTCAAGTCACTTGCGTCGAGCCCGGCGGGGTGAAAACGCCGATGATGGACATCAGCGAGGAGCAAGAAGCCGAGCTCTGGGCCTCGTTTCCCGACCACCTGCTCCCCCAGTACAAGGCGCAGTTCAAGTTCCCGGGCGACGCGATCGAGTCGACCTTTCCGCTGTGGACCGCAGAGAAATTCGCGGACCGCGTCTACCGCAACGTGATCACCGCCAAGAACCTCAAGGTGAACTACGTCATCGGCCCCGGTGTTTGGGTACTTCCGGTGATGGAACGCACCATGCCCGATTCACTACGCGAGCGGATCTTCGAGCGGATGTTCAAGCGTTGAGCGCCGGCCTCAGTAGCGCGCGATCAACGACTGGTCGACGTCGGGTTCTCTGCCACCAGACGACTTTCCGTCATGCCGTGAGAGGGACTAGACGCGGGGCTGAGCGGCGGCCACGGGTCGCGATGCGGTCTGACCCGCCCGCGTTTCGAGGATCTTCTTGTACTTCTTGGCCCAGCCCTGGAACACGAGCTTCATCACGCGCCGGGTAATCGGGTTGAGGTATCGCATGAAGCCCTCGTTCTCGATCGCGACAGTCCAAATTAGACGCGTCTCGTTGGGGCTGAGGCGCTCGACGACATAGTCTTCAGCAAACTTCGTCAGTTGCGGGATCGTCGATTCGGCGACGTAGAACGCGACGCGCTCGTTTTCTTCCCAGTGGAAGAAGACCTCTTTGACGAGCATGCCGCCAACGAGCGAAACGTCTCGGGTAGCGTTTTTCGCGTAAGGCTTCTCGGACGTCCAGCTCACACCTTGAATGACGCCGGCCCATTCGGTCCAGACCGTATCACCGCGGAGGGTTTCGAAGAGCTCCTCGGGAGTGCACTTCGCAACCAGTGTGCACTGCACACGAAGCGGCGCCGTATCGAAGAAATCGAGAGTAACTGGTTCGAGCTTGTTCATCATGGTCATCAGGCCGGAAGTATGCGGCAATCGCTTAGCCAGGACGAGAATCACTACGATGTGTTTTGGCTGCGAGATTTGATCCGCGAAACACGGTGGGAGCCCGGTATCTCGAACTGAGCTCAGGGGAGTCGTGCGAGGCGGATTGAAACCGCGCACGCGCGGTTTATAAAAGGCACATGACCAAGAAGACAGCGCTCGTGACCGGGGCGGGAGGCGGGCTCGGCCATGCCACGGTGGAACGCCTCCTCGCCGATGGCTGGAAGGTGTTTGCAGCGGATATCGACAAGGATCTGCTCCGGACTTCGATGCACGATCCCGATGCGGTTCCGGTCGTGATGGACGTGACCGACCAGGAGAGCATCGAGAGCGCCTACGACGCGGTTGCGAGCCAGACCGATCGCCTCGACGGGATCGTGAACTTCGCCGGGGTCATGGGCGTCGGTTCCTTGACCGACATCCCTGAAGAGCGGCTCGCCCGGATTCTCGACATCAACGTGATGGGGACGTATCGAGTCAACAAGACGTTTCTTCCTTTGTTCGAGGCCGCCAAGGGCCGCATCGTGAACCTCAGCTCCGAGACGGGTTGGCAGAGCGCGGCGCCGTTCAACGGACCTTACGCGATGAGCAAGCACGCCATCGAGGCTTATTCGACCGCGCTGCGCCGCGAGCTCGCACTCCTCGACATCAAAGTCGTCACGATTCAGCCTGGCGCTTTTCGCACCAACATGGTTGCGGGCATCGAAGACGCCTTCACCGCGGCAGAAGCCGAAACTCCGAAGTTCGCTCACGTCCTTCGCAAGCTCAAAGCGCTCGCCGGGAAAGAGATCGAATCGGCGCGCGACCCTGACATCCTGGCTCAAGTCATCGAAAACGCGCTCACGGTGAAGCGACCGAAGCCGGTCTACTCGGTCAAGCCGGATCGCCTGCGGTCTACCATCGAGAAGCTTCCGCTACGAACCGCCGATCGCCTCTATCTCGCCGTCTTGCGACGCGCGCACAAGGGATAACCGCCATGGCCACCGACATCGTGAAGATCAAGCCCAAGCCCGACGGTCTCGACAAGCCCTATGTGGGCAAGATCATCAAGACCATGTCGACCGTGCATCTCGCGCTCTACCGATGGACCGGTGGCCTGCTCGGGTCGAAGTGGCGCCTCGGCAGCGCCTTTCCCTGGGGCATTCCGGTGCTTCTCTTGACGACCGTCGGACGCAAAAGCGGCCTGCCGAGGACCATGCCGCTGCTCTTCATCGAAGAAGGCGACAAGATCATCGTCGTCGCGTCGAAGGGCGGGCTTCCGGGCAACCCACTCTGGTACAAGAACCTCGTCGCCACCCCGGAATGTGAAGTTCAGATCAGGCGCCGGAAGATGAAGGTGAAGGCGCGCACGGCGACGCCGGAGGAGCGTGCAGCGCTTTGGCCGAAGCTCGTGGCCCACTACCCCGACTTTGCGAGCTACGCGACCTGGACCGACCGGATCATCCCGGTGGTGATTCTCGAGCCGGCTGGCTGAGCTTCAGGCTTTCCACAACCGGTTTTGGGGTTAGTATCCGCGCGATGCTTCGCGCTTCTGGGGTCCTGGTGATTGCGGTTCTGCTCGTCTCCGGCGGAGCGAAGGCCGGGAACAACGAAGACGTCGTCGCCGGGAACGACGTTGCGCTCACCGGTGGTGCGGTCGTCGCCAATGTCCATACCGGCGGGGCGATGTGGTTCAACCCGGCCGGGGTCGCGCGACTCGACAGCCGATCGGTCGATCTGACAGGTGCAGTGCTCTCGTACAGCATCTCGAGCGCACCCGGGTCGCTCTCGATCGAGAGCGGCGAGCAAAGCGAAGGTAGTTACTCCGCGCTCGAGGCGATCCCTCGCGCGCTCACCTTCGTAGCCTCGCCGCGACCGGCGCTGCGCTGGGGGATGGGTTTCTTTTTTTCGCGCTCGCTCGATCGCTTCATACAGGATTCGGTGGCGACGGCCGAAGGCTCCACCGAACCGTCGGAATTCTATGTCACCTCAGACGAAACGAAGTCGATCTACCACCTGAGCTCGGCGGTCGCTTGGAAGAAGAGCGAGAAATTTCTCCTCGGCGGCGGGCTGGACATCGTCGTCGCGAGCAGGCGCCTCACCGAGATCATCACAGGCGCGTATGATTCTGGAACGGGGGGGACTTTCAATCGGAGCTTGAACCAGGCTCTCGCCGGCGGCGGCTTGCAGATGAAACTCGGGCTTCAATGGGCTCCGATCGAAGAGGCGCGGATCGGCTGGATGGTCGCTACGCCGAGTTATCTGGTGTTCATCGACAACGAAACCACCGCGACGCAAAGTCTGTCGCCACCGGGCGCCCCTCCTCAATTCGACGGAACCCAAATCGACGAGCTCGGCGGCTCTTGGGCGGGCGTCGAGCCAGGACTTACCCGTCTTGGAGCGGCCTACGTGCGCCCCTGGGGTTGGATCGAAGGCGACGTCATCGTGATGTTTCCACTCCAAACGCCCGAGCTCGGCATCGACTGGAGGGCCACCGCCAACGTTCGCATCGGGGGGATCTTCAGGCTGACCGAAAGGCTCAAGCTGGGCGCCGGCTTCTTCACCGACTTCAGCCCCGAGAAAACGCCCGATGAGATAGCCGATAGCAAGATCAACTTCTACGGCTTGACTCTCGGCTTCGACTTCGCCAACCGCTCAGCACCTCCGGAACGTGGTGAAGACGGATTCTACCTCGCGTTTGCCGTGGCGTTTCGGTACGCACACGGGAGCGGCGAGATCGTCGGCATCGCCTTCCCTGCCACGTTTCCGGACCCCACGGAGCAACCAGGCCAGCTCGACTCCGTAGGGATCAAGGTGAACGACTTCGGCGTCAACCTAGCCGTAAAAGCAGCCTTCTAAGAAAAGGGGACAGTCCCCTATTCCTCGCAGACTTTCAGCGTGACCTGGATGTCGGCTCCGCCGATGAGCTTGGTCTGGCAGCACAAGCGGACTTTGTCCGGCGTGTCCCCGAAAATGTCGAGGACTTCGAGCTCGAACTCGTCGGCTGTCGAAAGGGCCTCGCTGCCCTCTACGACTTCGACCCGACAGGTCCCGCACGTTGCCGCTCGACAGGAGTAAGGAACGTCGGCCGCGGGGTTCGCGTCGGTGATGTCCATGATCGCTTCGCCCGGCTCGGCGTCGACCTCGAAACCCGAAGGCTCGAATCGTACTCGAATCGTGCTCATGCTTTGATTTGGATCGGGATTTTCGTGAAGCCGCGCGTGAACGCCGACTGCCGCCGCTCGGCGCGATCCCAGTCGATTTCGAAGTTCTCTCCGATGCGCGAGCCCATCTCTTCAAAATAGATGCGAATCATCATTCGGGCCACGTGCGCACCGATACAGAAGTGCGGGCCCTGAGCGAACGACAGGTGCCGGTCGATCTCGCGGTGAATGTCGAGCTCGTCCGCGTTGTCGCCCCAGTGACGCGGGTCGCGGTTGCCGGATGCGTAGAGGTTGTGAACCTTGCTGCGGGCGGGAATTGTCGTGCCATGAAGCTCGACGTCTTCCTTGGTCGTGCGCGAGAGCCCCTGCACGACGGACTCGATGCGAAGGAACTCCTCGATCGCGTTGGGAATGAGTGACGGGTCCTGCAAGAGCTCCCGGTGCTGGTCGGGGAAGTCGTGAAGGAACTTCATCGAATTGCCGATCAGGTTGGTCGTGGTGTCGTTGCCGCCGGCGATCATCACGAAGCAGAAGCCAAGGATGTCCCAGTCGGTGAGCGTGTCGCCATCGATCTCCGCCTGGGTGAGCCTGCCGATCATATCGTCGGTCGGGTTGGCGCGGCGTGCCTGACACATGGCGCCGAAGTAGCTGACCAGCCCCTGGACCGCGCCGATCGCTTGTTGAATATCGAGGGCGAAGTCCGCAGAAGCCGAAGTGATGCCATCGGACCAAGGGTCGAACTTCTCGCGGTCCTCCGGCGGCACGCCCAGAATGTTTGCAACCACCATCGTCGGCAGTGGAGAAGCAATCGCCTGGACCAAATCGACCTCTTCTCCGTCAGCGGACTTCCGCTTCATAGCCTCGACGTGGTCGACGACGAACTGCCGGATCGTCGGCTCGAGCTCCTTGACCGTATCGGGCGTGAACGCCTTGGTGATCA
>JBARTN010000029.1:0-1777 GCA_049645265.1 Polyangiales bacterium | reverse complement strand
GTGAAATAAACGAGCGCCGCGTCGTAATCCGCGCCTCGGTACGCCGCGCGCCCAAGCACGAATTGCTCGCGTGCCGCCGCGTCGTCGGCCTCTCTGCGTGCGACCTCGTCAAGCTGTGTCTGCGCGTGGGCAGGGCCGACGAGCCCGAGCGTCCCGACGGTTGCCCCGACAATCATGCCCCACAGCATCGCTGTTCCCGAGCGCGACATCACATCCTCAGAATAGAGGTTGGCCCCGAGCGGAGCAAAATCGAGGCGGCGCGTGCTGAACGGCTATCCAGCAAAAATCGAGCTTTCACGCTTGCCCGTCACGCACCCCTATGCTTCAATATTTATGTAATATTGCGTAATTTATGTAAATCAATGGCGTCGACCATGTTCGACGATCGGCCATCGGACCACGGTGCCGCTGGTGATGCCAACGCAGTGGACGAGATGCTGGGAACCGTGATCGACGGACGCTACCGCGTCGAGGCCGTTCTCGGCCAAGGCGGAATGGGGCTCGTCTATCGCGCGAAGCACAACCGACTGGGCAAGACGCTGGCGATCAAGATCCTGCAAGCCGGCGCCAGGGACGAAAACGCGCTCACGCGTTTCCAGCGCGAGGCGGAATCCGCATCGGCAATTGGCGATGCGCACATCGTGGACGTGAGCGATTTCGGAACGCTGCCCGATGGCTCGACATACATCGTGATGGAGTGCTTGGAGGGGGTCGATCTCAGCAGGGCGATTGAATCGCAGGGCCCCATGCCCGTGGATAGAGCCTGCCATATCGGGATCCAACTCTGCCGCGCGCTCAGCGCTGCACACGACATTGGGATCGTGCATCGTGACCTCAAGCCGGAAAACGTATTTCTGATCGAAAGGGACGGCGATCCAGACTTCGTGAAGGTGCTCGATTTCGGGATTGCCAAGGTCGCACACGCGGTAGACGGGCTTACAAGAGACAACGATTTCCTCGGAACGCCCCACTACATGTCGCCAGAGCAATGCGAGGGACGGGGCGTCGACCACCGAACGGACATCTATGCGCTCGGCGTGCTTCTCTACGAGATGGTATCGGCGCGTGTTCCGCACGACGCGGACACCGCAATGGCGATACTCCACAGGCACGTCTATGAGCGACCGACGCCGATCGATCTCTACGTCCCCGACGTTCCGCACAGCTTGAAGCGAATCATCGGCCGCTGCCTCACGAAGAAGCCCGAGCAACGCTATGAGTCGATGCACGAGTTGAAAGTCGACCTCGAGCGCCTGCAACGGGGCGAAGGCGAGCCCGCCCTCGGCCTTCTCAGCCATTGGCGGGATCTCGTTCCGTTCCCCAGTAGGCTCTCGGGAGTTGGGCTGGTTGTCGCCGTCGTCACAGTAGTGGGAGTGCTCGCGGGCATCACGTTGTCCCAGAGTCGCGACCAGGCGCTCACTTCCGGCGAGCACACCGTCGTCGAGACCGAACGCAGGGTGCCGGACCTGCTGGCCCGCCCCGAAGAGCAAAGCGCCGAACCAAGCGTCGACCTAGTTGCCCCACCTGCGTCGCTCACGCGGCCAGCAGAGGCGGCTCGGGCTCGGCCCAAGGCGCCTCGCCGCGTGCGGAAATCGGTTCAGAGCAAGCCGAGGAAGCCCGCAAAGCCAGTGCGGCAAGCAGACGATGTCGTCGATCCCTGGATGTAGGCCAGGAGGCACGCTCATCACGGACCGGCTGCCCAGGCCGGCTAGCGATCGAATCCGAATGTGTGCGTACCGAACTCGCCGGCCAGCCGCATCTGCTCGGTGGCTTGCTG
>JBARTN010000028.1:0-13204 GCA_049645265.1 Polyangiales bacterium | reverse complement strand
CCGTTGGCGCCCAACATCCTCTGCGACGACGGCTCGATTGGCGGCCCCGGGCCCTGCCTGCGCAACGAAGACGGCGTTTGCGGATGGACCTTCCGGGACTGCCCCCCGTAGAGCGCTCCCCTCGGCGGCTACTCAGGTGAGCAGTATTGGTGACGCCCTCGAATGATCGCTACCCTGTACACGATATGGTGGGGGCGCCGTAATGAAGCAGAAGTGCATCTTGTTGCTAGATGACGACGCGCAGTTCCGTGCGCTCCTTGGCGCTGTGCTGAGCGCGCGCGGTTTTCGGCTGCTTGAAGCGGCGTCTGCAGAGGCCGCAACGGCCCTGTTGCTCAACGAAAGCCCCGATCTCGTGATCGTCGACGGCTTGCTTCCCGATGTTCCGGGCGTGGAGTGGATTGAAAGCATTCGGCAACACGATGCCGACACCTTGATCGTGTTTCTGTCTGCTTTTTGGCGCGACTTGGAGACTTTCCAACGCCTCACACAGGAGCTGAGTGTGTCGCTGGTGGCGTACAAACCGATCGACCCTCTGGTGTTCGCGGAAACGATCGGTCGGTTGCTTCTGCTGCAGCCCAGAGCGTCCGACAGCGTCCGGCCGACGATCGGTAGCGCTCCCGCTGATCCTCCGGACAGCCTTCGAGCGCGCATGGCACAACTGCGGGAAGCGTACACGTTCGAGCTCCCTGGGAAGCTCGACGAGCTGGAGGATCTGATCGACGAAGCCCGACGACGACCTGAGGCCACGAAACAAGCGGCGAGCAGCGCCCACCGTTTGAGGGGAACAGCCGGCGCATACGGCTTCAAGCTCGTCGGCGTCCTGGCCGGTCAGATCGAAGACCTTCTTGCGGAGTACCAGTCATCCCCGTTGCGTGTTCGGCGCAATCTTTGGACCGAGGTCAGTCGTGCCCTCGAGGACGCTCGCTTGGCGTCGCAGCCCCAGGAATCAGCGCCGCGCCCCGGCATGGCGTCCGCGGATACGGTGTCGGCGGGCACCATTCTTTTCGTGGACGACGATGCGGACGTGCGACGGACCGCAACGCTATTGCTACGAAAGCAGTTGCTCGACGTATGCGTCGCGAGCTCTGCGCCAGAGGCATTGCACAAAGCAGCTTCCATCAAGCTCGCCGCCGCGATCGTAGACGTCCATGTGAAAGACACGAGCGGATTCGACCTGTGCCGGGAACTTCGTGATCTGCCAGGTAAAGAGAGCCTTCCGCTCGTGCTGATTTCTGCAGACCGGAGCCTCGAGACGCGCGTTGCCGCGACTCAAGTAGGGGCTTCGCTCTTCATTGAAAAGCCAATCCGTGAAGAAGTGCTTTCGCTGGCGGTCCAGCAGGTCGTCGACGAAGGGTCGGCGCGCCATGGCCGGGTGCTGATTCTCGAAGACGACCCCGACTTCGCGAACCACGCAGAGCTTTTGCTCCAAGCCAGCGAAATCGACACCCGTGCGATTGCGACACCGACCGAGTTGCCTGCAACACTCGAGGAGTTTCGGCCTGATCTCCTGCTCCTCGATATCGACCTCCCGAACACCAGCGGGGTCGACGTGTGCAAGGCGCTTCGGATGTCCGTCCAATGGCAGACGCTTCCCATCTTGATGATCACCGCCCACATCGACGATGACACTCGGATCGAAGCATTTCGCGCGGGCGCCAATGACTTCATTTCAAAGCCCGTGCTCGAGGAAGAGTTCAATGCGCGCGTGGACGTGCAGCTGATGCATGCACGCCTGTTGCAAGAACGTGCGGAGCGGGACCCGCTATCCGGGCTCATGTTGAGACGACCATTTCTCGAGGCGCTGGAGCAACGCCTCTCCGAGGCGCATCGGAACGAGAGCCCGCTTGCGGTTGCGATCATCGATATCGATAACTTCAAGCAGGTCAACGATGGGTTCGGCCACACCTATGGCGACACCGTCATCGCAGGGCTGGGCCGGTTGCTACGTCAACGGTTCCGAAACGAGGATCTTCGATGTCGCTGGGGTGGCGAGGAGTTCGTCGTCGTGTTGCCAGGACAGCAAGCGGATTTGCTGGAACGCGCACTTGGCCGAGTGCTGAAGGAGTTCTCGGAAATGCGCTTTGAGGCGAGCGACCGTACGACCTTTTCGGTGACCGCCTCGGCAGGCGTCGCGGCACGTCCTGGCGACGGCCTTTCGGCCCAGGCCCTCATTCGCCGCGCGGACCGGCGTCTGTACCGCGCAAAGAGTGATGGGCGAAACCGCGTCGTAGGCCCGTTCAACCACACCGCAGAGGAAGACTGCAGCGGCGGCTTTGGAAAGCAGCACAGCGCATGAAGGTTCTCATCGTCGACGATGAAGCGGATATTCGCCGAATCGGCGAGCTCAGCTTGCAAAGCATAGGCGGCTGGCAGGTGTTGCTTGCAGAGTCCGGTGCTGAGGCTATCGATACCGCCAAGGCGCACCGTCCGGACCTGATCTTGATGGATATGATGATGCCTGAGATGGACGGCCTCACCGCGCTCAAGCAACTCCGCGAGGATCCCGAGCTCGAGAGCACTCCGGTCGTTTTCATGACCGCCAAAGTGCAAAGAGAAGAAATCTTACGCTATCTCGAAGCGGGCGCGGTGGGCGTCGTTCACAAGCCCTTTGACCCGATGACCCTTCCGGACGAGATTCGCCGCATCTTGGAACAAGGGAACTAGCGCATGCGGGCGGGGCCTTGCACATCCACGGGCCTATGGGTCGTGCTGCTCCTTTTATCCAATGGCGTGAGAGCCCAGCAGACCCCTTCACCGGTAAGCGGGCGGTCGCTCAACGTCGCTGACGTCCTTCCCGCCGACGTGCTTGCGCGGGCAAGCCTCTTGGGGGCCGAGGTCGATCTGATCCGCGCGCGCATGAACAAACCCCGGGTGGCGCCGCTACAGATCGAGGTCGCGCACGCGCAGCCGCGGGAGGTGTACTTTCAGGCGCTTACCGTTTTTCACAAGGCGAACGAGCTCTCTTTTGATCAGGTTCGGAGGCTAGGCGCAGTTCCACCGGCCGTTCCGACAGCAGAGATCAGGCCGTATCACGTGTGGACAGTCGTCAACGAGGCGCTCAAGCGCATCCTCGAGGTCAAGAAGGATCTCGGGATCACCAAAGTCGCGAAAGAGGTTCGCGTTCCGGACGAGACGACACCAAGCGAGGTGTTTGGCGCCATCCTGCAAGCCGACCGGCAATTGCATTCCTTGCTCGACCAACAGTACCGGCCAGCGGAGGTGTTTCAGCAAGTGACCCTCGCGGTGCACTACTCGGCACGGCTCTTGGCTCACTTTGCCGACGCCAAGCGCATCCCGGAGGCACCCGCGTTCGAGCCGAACAAGCTCCCGGCAGATGTGTTTCGCCGGCTTCAATCTTGCCTCGATGTGACCGGGCGGATCGCAGCACGATCGGGCGAGAAAATGCTGGGGCTCAACACCGACAAGGTGGATTGGAACGCGGTCGTCCCCGGCGATGTGTACTATATAGCTTCGCTGGTCGTTTCCGAGCTTGCACACCTTCATGGCCGGGCGGAGGACATCTCCGCTGTCGTTCCTGCCTATCACCCGGGTGACAAGACTCCCTCGCATGTGTTTCGTCGCGTAGGACTACTCGAGATTCAGCTCGAACAGCTTTTGACGCTCATGGGCTCCGAGCCAAGTGGTCCGATGGTACGCCAATGACCAAGACGCCACGACGAGCAAAACCGAGAAAGAGTCTACGACGCAGGTTTCTCGCATCGCATTTGTGGATCGCCGCAGTCGGCGTGGTGATCCTTCTCGCGGCATGGGTTGTGACTTCCTATCTCCAAACGAGTGCCTTGCATCTGGCGACCACGAGCGGACCACTCGCTCATACCGCTACGCAGATCCAGAGCAGCCTACATTCGGCCTTGGCGACGTTGCGCGGGTGGACGGCGATCCGAGACGAAAGCCTCCGGAGAGAAAACACGCGGATCTGGAATGAAGAGATCTATCCGGCCTTGGCTCGTCTACAATCCCTGTACGGAGAGGAAATTTCGGCAGAACAAAGGCGCGGTCTCGCCCAGCTGAAAGCGCAGCTCGCCGACCTCGAAGAATGGCATTGGTACATCGCCGACGTCGCTCACACTCCTGGCAACGAGCCGGCTCGCGCTGCGATGAACGATCGGGTGTTTCCTGTTGCGCAAGACGTATTCGAGCAGACATCGCGCCTGATCGACGCCGAATCCTCCGCAGATCGGCTTCGATGGCTTGCCGAGGGTTTCGGGTACTTGATGTACGCCGAATCGTTCCTTCAGGAATTCGTCTCTAACAGTCGTGAGGCCGACCTGAACAAGTTCGACGAGAGCATCGAGCGCGTCGATCGAGCGATGCAGCGGTTAGATAGGGCAAGTGCCAAGATGTCCGCTGACCGACAAGGTGATCTTCGACGCCTGCAAAGGGAGACTCGAGCCTACAAGCGACACGCTGCTCGCGTCGTGAAGCTTCGTCAGCGACCCGACTGGAATGTATCCTACTATTGGCTTGCCAAACATGCCGCGCCCCGCGCCGAAGCGATTCACAACTTGCTCCGCGGTATCGTCGAGCGGGAACAACGCCACATGCAAGCCGATGAGCGTTCGGTGATTCGAATTGGCAGGCTCGCGCCCTGGGTTACCGTTGGCTTGCTTCTTGCGATGCTGATCATGGCGGCGTTGCTATCGGGCAGAAGTGCGCGGCGGTTGACGCGCCCGATCTTGAACCTCGCAGAGGCGAGCCGCGACCTCGCTTCTGGCCGCCTTCAGGAAGATATCCCGTCGGAGAGTGGCGACGAGCTCGGTGAGCTCATCGAGTCCTTCAATGCCATGCGGCGTGCGCTCAAGGAGCGTCAAGCACAGATCCAAAACGACGAAACACGGCTACGCACCACGATTTCCACTGTGGTGGATGCCCTGATCACCATCAATGATCGCGGCATCATCGAGTCCGTCAACCCCGCGACGCAAAGCATTTTCGGATATGCGGAGGAAGAAGTCATAGGCAAGAACGTATCGATGCTCATGCCCGAGCCCTATCGAAGCGCGCATGACGGGTACATGCGTCGCTACCTCGACACCAATGAGGCGCGCATTATCGGGATCGGCCGCGAAGTGACGGGCTTGCGCAAGAGCGGCGAGGAGTTTCCTGCCGATTTGGCGATCAGCGAAATGTGGGTGAACGAAGAGCGAAAGTTTGTGGGTCTGATTCGCGATATCACCGAGCGCAAGAAGGTCGACCAGATGAAGTCGGAGTTTGTTTCGGTGGTGAGTCATGAGTTGCGCACACCGCTCACGTCGATCCGTGGGTCGCTGGGTCTATTGACGAGCCCGGTCATTGGCGAGCTTCCAGAGAGTGCCCAAGAGCTCTTGTCGATCGCCGTGCGGAGCACCGACCGTCTGATCCGCCTCATCAACGACATTCTCGATCTCGAAAAGATCGAAGCCGGACAGATCGCGGTCAAAGAGGAAACGATCGATGTGGGTTCGTTCTTGGAGCATGCCGTCGAGGCTAACCAGGGGATGGCCCATCAATATGAGGTGACCCTGGAGCTGAAGGACCTTGCGCCAGGTGCCAAAGTGTATGCGGACAGAGATCGTCTCATGCAGGTTGTCACGAACTTGGTCTCCAATGCGGTGAAATTCTCGCCCGCGGGAGCCGCTGTCGAGCTGATGGTGAAACAAGAGGGCAACGACATCTGTTTTTCGGTCAAGGATCAGGGGCCTGGTATCCCCGAGGAGTTTCAGTCGAAGATCTTCGATCGGTTCAGCCAAGCAGACACGTCGGCCACGCGAAAGCAAGGCGGAACGGGGCTCGGCCTAAGCATTGCGCGCAGTATCATAGAGTTGCACGGGGGGACGATCGGATTCACCACCGAAGCAGGCCAGGGAACGACCTTCACGTTTACGCTGCCGAAGATGGCCGAAGTCGAGGTAACAAGACCTCAAGCCCAGCTCTCGACAGCCATCGATGGTATTCGGGTGCTCGTGTGTGAAGACGACAAGGATGTGGCCCGATTGCTTCAAATGCTTTTGGAGCAAGAAGGATGCATCTGCGACATCGCATATGACGCGACGCAAGCGAAAAAGGCTCTGGGCGCGAAGGATTACGCGACGCTTTTCTTGGACTTGAACCTGCCGGACCAGGATGGACTTTCATTGGTGGCGGAGCTGCGGGCCCAAGAGTCCACGCGTGGCCTGCCGGTGGTCGTGGTTTCCGCCACTGCCGACCAACGCAGGAACGAGATCGACGGTGAGGCGTTTGAGATCCTTGAATGGATGAACAAGCCGATCGACGCGGAGCGACTTGTCTCGGTGCTCGATCATGCGCTCATCAGCGTTTCTCGAGACAAACCGAGGGTTCTGTATGTGGAGGATGATCGCGAGCTTGCCGCTCTGGTTCCCGAGATTCTCCGAGAGGACGTTTGCACGACGGTGGTGGCGACGCTGGCCCAGGCCCGCCGAGTGCTGCAGGAGCAGAAATTCGACCTCGCGATCTTGGATCTCGCCCTTCCCGACGGCCACGGGCTCGATCTGGTGCCACTGTTGAACGCGACTCAGCCCACCGCAACCCCGATCGTGGTCTTTTCTGCCGATGAAGTTCCCCCAGAGTTTGCTAGCCAGGTGTCTGCGAGTCTCGTCAAGAGCCGAACCGGTAATGAGTCGTTTGCCAGGGCCATCCGAAGGCACGTGAGCCATGCGCGACGACGATCGATGACTTCTGGGGAGCTGCAGTAGGGCTCGGTTGGCTCAGGGATTGCCCAATGCTTCGAGGATCGCGTTTCGAAGATCGGTTTCGGTCGACCGTGACTTGACGAGCGCCGCGGCGACTTGATCGCTGATCGACGGCCGGGGCTCGTTCGCCGAAAAGATGATGACCGGGCAATTCCCGACCGCGCCGAGGAGCTCGGTGCCGTCACCGTCCAGCAACCCCATATCGAGAAGAATGAGGTCGTAGGTCTCCCCCTCGAGGCGTTCCCGCGCTTCTCGAAGGGTCCGCACATTGGTCAAGGGTCCGATGTCCGACAGAAGGGCGCTCACCATGTTGGACAGGTCGGTATCGTCCTCGACGTGAAGAAGTCGTGTTCTGCCTGCGGCATGGGTGGCACTCTCAATCGATGCGAGCAAACGCGTCTCGTCGATGGGTTTGGTGATCCAGTCGACCACAGACAGGGCCCCGCCGTTGAGCTCTCGGCTCACCTCGTCGGCGATGGCGGACACCGCGACCACCGGGATTCTACCCGCCCTGTTGCGTATCTCTTCGAGTAGATCGAGGCCATTCTCCTCACCGAGGCTCAAGTCGAGTGTCACCGCGGCGTAGTCGTGTTCGCCTAACAGCGTCGTCGCCGTGGCGATATCCGGGGCAACGTCGACGACGTAGCCCTCGATGGCGAGAATCTTCCTGAGAAGTAGTGCGATGTCGGGCTCGTCCTCGCAGACCAGGACTCGGCTCGCTCCGAGCGCTGCTTCCCGAACGACGGCCTTCGCGATTGGGAGTTCGAAGTAGAAGCGACTTCCCCCGCCCTCCGCGGGCTCGTACCCAATCTTGCCGCCCATGCGCTCAACGATCGCCTTGGAGATGCTGAGCCCCAAGCCGGTTCCCGTGTTGCGTCGGCTATCTGAGGCGTCCGCCTGGGCGAAGCGTTCAAATAATCGCTTCCTGAACTTTTCAGGGATCCCAGGACCCCGATCTCGCACGTCGACCCGCACGCGATCCGTCGCCACTCGTATACTGATATCGACGGCCTCGCCCTCGGGGGAGAACTTTGCGGCATTGGAAATGAGATTGGCGAAGACCTGAGCCAGACGATCGGAGTCGGCGTGCACCTGTACGGGTTCAGGTTCACCGGCGAGAACGATTCTGGAGTCGTACGCTAACGCAAAGCCGTCGTTCGCGGCAATCGCATCCTTGACGACCTCAGATAGATCCAATTGCTGAATCTCGAAATCGAGCTTGCCTGATTGGATCTTTTCGACATCGAGGATGTCGTTGATGAGGCGGACCAGCCGCCCACTGTTGTTGAGTGCGATGTTGACCATCTCCTGGGCTTCACTCGAGATCTTGCCAACACGTCCTCCCGCCACGAGACCCAATGCGCCTCGGATCGACGTGAGCGGCGTGCGAAGCTCGTGGCTAACCGTCGAGACGAACTCTGATTTCAGTTGATCGATTCGCTTGCGCTCGGTGATGTCTCGAACGATTCCAGTGAACATTCGCCGGTCACCGAGTCGCATCTCGCTCACCGACATCTCGACGGGAAACTCCGTTCCATCCTTTCGAACGGCTACGGCTTCCTGAGTCGCTGCGATCAATTTGGCGCTTGGATCGTTGGGGTAGAGTCGCAGATACTGCTCGAGTCTTTCCCGATGCCGGGGCGGCATCAATACGCCGACCTGCTGGCCCACGAGCTCGGACGGCTCGTAGCCGAGGAGTCGCTTCACCACGGCGTTCACACGCTCAATCACACCGGCTTCGTCGATCGTGACGATCGCGTCGACGGCGGTTTCGAAAACGGTCCTCAGCCGTTGTTCGTACTCTTTGGTGAGCAGGAGTTGTCGCCGAAGCTCGAGTTGGTCTGCAACCTGTCGACCAAGGATCGTCAGAGTGTCGAGCTGTTGAGCGCTGACCTCTCGTGCCACGTGGTCGATCGCACAGAGCGTCCCCAAGACATGACCATCGGGTGTCGTCAGCGGGACACCGGCATAGAAGCGGACTCTGGGATCACCGGTCACCAAGGGGTTGTCGTGGAAGCGATTGTCTTCGAACGCATCGGGAACGACCAGAAGCTCTTGCTCGGCCACCACATGCCCACAAAACGAAATGTCGCGTGGCGTTTCCGGTGCGTCGAGGCCGTACCGGGATTTGAACCACTGACGGTCGGCGTCGACCAAGGAAACCAGCGCGATGGGGACGTCCAAGATTCGAGCCAAGAGTGTTGTGAGATCGTCGAAAGAGCTCTCGGGTGGCGTGTCCATGACCCGGTAGCTCTCGAGGGCCTTCAGACGCTCGGCTTCGTTTTCGGGAATCCGCGGCGCCTTCATCGCGCAGACTCCGCCAGGGCGCATCTGTTCACTGCATCATCCCCCCACGTACCGCGAACATCTCCAGACAGTGTAGCGACGGAGCCGACAGGGCGCGACAGAGGCACAGACGATCAGCATCTCACTTGCACCTACAGCGATTCGGCGCAGCGGGCGTACGACGCATGCCGGCACACGACCTGCAATCGGATCGAGCGTCGAGAGCGAGCTCGGTCATGGCGCTACCTTCTGGTTTGAGGTTTAGCGGTTCGCCGCTTGGCGGGAATCAGCAGCGAGAGCGGGCTCTGGTAGTAGCGGTCGAACTCCTCGGGCGATAGCGCCAGCAAGAGCGGGATCACCGCTTCCTCTTCGAGGTTGAGGTGTGCATCGAGTGTGTGGTCGTGCGCTTCGAGGGCACCAAGCACGAGATTGACCTTGGAGAGCTCGGTCGATTCGAGGGAGTCCGCCGGCCGGGCCAACGAGCGGAACGCTTCCACGACTTCGTCCGCCCGACTGTGCAGCGCATCGTGACCGTCGCGCGCCTCCCCCAAGGACACGCCCCAGCGGTACTCGAGGTACGGGTAGAGTTTGCGCTCCTCGTACGCCTCGTGACTCCGCATCGCCGCAATCCAACGATCGAAGAGAGAATGAAGTCCTACGAACTCCTCGATCGATGCTTTTTCGATCAGGTACCGACTCACTCTCCGAAAGTTCGAATGCGAGCCCAGCAGGAGAGCCTGGGTACGAAACCGCGGATGGGAGGTCCACTCCTCGCGAGGAATCCTCGGCACCGCCAGACCTAGCGCATTCATGTTTGGCTCCTTTCCCGAAACGAACCCCGGAACCTGTGCCCGAGCCGCGTAGCGTCAAGGCTTAGGAGTCAGCCTGCGAGGGCGCTCTCGATCACCTGACCACCGGTGATTGCCTCGTCGAGTCGCGTTCGCGGAACACCGAGCGCAACGCCTAGGGTCTTGGCCATCGACTGGAAGGTCTCTTCGTGGGGGATGTCGCCGGACGCGGACGCACGCCCCGTCCCCGAATCGATGGCCTGGGCTTGGTAGTCCTTGCCCGTCGGCTCGATGCCGCCAACGACACCGCCCCGGAGCCCTTCGCCGATCAGCACCGCGCAATGGTGCCGCCCATTGTGGTCGCGTCCTGCACGGGCCTTTCGCGCGAGATCCCGTCCAAACACGTTGAGCGTGCCGACGATGACATCGCTTCGGAGCACGCCTTCTGCGCGCATGCCGTCGACCGTTTCGACCAGGGTCTGGAGGTGACCGACGCCCTCGACTGTCTCTTGCGTCTCTTTGACGAACTCGCGATCGTTGTGGTTGTCGCCGCCGAAGTCGATCCGAAGCGTAATCACGGGCGAGACATTCATCGCCGCGAGGACCGACGCCGCAAGGACCTGATCGTCCTCGTTGTTGCCGTCGATGGTGGCGAGTCGCCCCACCAGGTCGAGCGAAAGCGAGCGCGCTTCGTCACGGGTCACGACGAAGCGATCGAGCATGCGGCGCTGGTTTTCGGTGCCGTGCTGCTGGTATAGCGCGTACATCTCGTCGACCGCTTGATCGCGGAGCGGTCGCAGATCCCCGAGCGCGTTGTCCTCTTGGGCAAGCGCGGTCTTGAGAGCAATCGGGGAGACATTTGCCAGGGACCGACCCTGGAAGGTGAGGATCTCGTTGCCGCCACGCGCCCCAACGCTGATCGGCTCACGCTGCACGGTCTCGAGCGCAGCGGTAAGAGCATCGGAATAAACACTCACCAGCATTTCGTTGCGCTCGACGCTCCCCATCAGGCGCATCACCTTCGGGTGGTTTGGATGGGAATTGGTGTAGGTGCCGTGGTGGAAGAACACCGTCTTTTGGAGGATGCTCGCCGGAAGCTCGGCCCAGGGTTTCGCGGCCGTCAGCTGTTGGCCACCGATCGTCATGGCCATCGGCGCCATCAGAGGGTCGTTCGAATGCTCGACGGCTGGGTCTGCGTAGGTGCCTGGGACGTTCGCATTGATCGGGTCACCCGCGGAAGACGTCGAGAGAATTAGGATGCGCCCGGCGGTTGCGTCCTGCGCTCGGGCCGCCAGCGGCCTTGCGAGAATGGACATCGGAATCCCGGTGGCGAGGGACTTGAGACCGAGCCCGCCGGCGCCGAACAGCGCCGTGTAGAGCATCTTGCGTCGGTGGAGCTTCATGTTCGTTTCCTCAAAGGCCGATGCCAAGCACGCTCGGAGAGGTGCAGGCGACGATGAATGTGGAGCGGAGCGCGTTGGTGGCGTTCGTTTCGGCCTCCGCCTGTTGGTAGTGTCTCGTCAGGATGTCGAGCGCGTCGGCGTGACGCGGGTCGGACTCGGGCAATCCTGCAAGGTCGACGACGAAAGCTCGGATGGCACCGTCGGGATCGCTCGGTGGGAACTTCCCGTCGTTGGTGACGACCAACTCACCGAAGCGCTCGCACATGGCCTCGCCGGCGGCGCGGATGAAGAGGTTCGGGTCCGCGATGACGACCGGAATCTCGCCGCCCCGGCCGTAGCCGTCGTCCGGGACGACTTCGGCTAGCTGTCGAGTCACGCCGCGCGCGCCCCGTCGCTCGGACTGAAAGTAGGTTTCGGTGCCGCAGGCGTCCGAAATGCCGAGTCGGTTGGACACGGTGCTACAGAAATGCCGTGCGCGGGAAACCGACGGGATGTCGCCGCCTGCCGCCTCGACACAGCTTCGCGCTGAGATCAACGGCGAAGAGAAGAGCTCTACGAGCATCGACCGAAAGCTCATCCCACTCTGCTCGAACACGTTGACGGTGTTCTGGAACTCCGCGGATTCCTCAGGACAGGCAGAGCTGGTGGCAAAGTAACAGGCCTTCTGCACCCAGGTTGGCGCGAAGCGCGAGTGATTGGAAAGCGTGCTGGCAAGCTCGTTGATCCCATCGCCAGGCGCGCCCTCGACCGAGACCCCTTGGAAGGCAAAAGACGGTCGCAGTGCCTGTACCGAGGCGTCCTGCTGAGCATGATAGAAAAAGGTGTAGGAGTTGCGGAAGTACTGCCGCATGGGGTCGAGGTTCACGTGGCAACCCCAACACGCCGTCGTGGGATCGGCGTGCGAATCGTCGAGCGCGTCGTCGAACGCCGGGATGAGTGTCGTCTCACTATCGAAGCTCTTGCCGAGCGCAACGATCAGCGTCTGATTGGTAGTGACCCGAGCCTGGTTCGCATCGTTGGTCGGCCAGGTTGCGAAGAACGCGGGCGTGGTCATGAACCCAACACGCGGGACGCGAAGCACCAGCTCGTTCGACGTCCGCATTGCATCGACTTCCCAGAACATCGTCGGCTGCTCGCCGGGGCCCGGCGTCCGGAACGTCACGGGGCGCCAATCGAAGAACTCGTCCTCACCGATGAGCGGCGTCGTGCGATAGTTGTCCTGCATGCACCCGTCGTTGTCGGTGTAGTAACCGAACAGAGCGGCAAACGCGGCCCTGACCAAGTCGCCGTTGGTCTTGACGGCCTCGCCGCCGCACCCTGCCGGGAGGCCTTCCGCTGGTATGGTGAATCGCATCCAGTTTGGCGAGCTCGGGTTCAAGGTCTGCGAGAGCGGTATATTGTCGGTGGTGTACACCAGCTGCTCGATCATCCCGCGTGAACGGTTGTAACTACGGTCGTCGTCGTCGTCGATCTCGCGGTCGTCGCTGAGCGCAAGGCCCACCATCTGCGCGGTGGTGAGATACGCGGTACGGGTCGTCAGCACGTCAGTAAACGGCCGGTTCGCGCGCACGATATCGAGGACACTCCGTGAAAAGCTCTCCTCGAACGTTCGAATGAACGTATCGTCGACCGCGGTTCCGTCGCTCAGTCGCCCCATTTGGAAGTTGCTGTATCCCCAGAGATCGACCAGTGCCTGTTCCTCGTAGCCGTCCTGTTGAAACGACGTTTGGAAAAATCGGCGTAGCTTTTCATCGGCCTGCGGCATGTCGAACCAGCCGTCGATCTGGGATCGCAGAATGTCGGGGTCCGTGGTCAGCGCGTCGAGCTCTTCGGTCGTCAGCCCGAGCCCCGTCAGCAGAGTCTTGATCTTCGCCGCGTAAACGAACGGCGCTGCCGGCTCGAACGAGTCGCAGCTCGAGAGCGCCGGTCGCGACGTGTCGACCGGGAAGTCCGGGTCCCCGGGATTGGACGGGTCGTTGTCGCGGCCTGCTTCGGAGCGCCCGATGCTGCCCTCGCA
>JBARTN010000027.1:0-33209 GCA_049645265.1 Polyangiales bacterium | reverse complement strand
CTTGCGGGTCTTGATGTTCGAGTGGCTCACCTTGTGAGCTTTGTGGCGGTTCTTACCGCAGAAATCACATGTCTGTGCCATGGTCGGTTTCCGAGTCCTTAGGGAGCCGCGATGTAGCATCGCTGCTGGGGGGTCGCAAGAACGCGGCCTCGCACCGGACGCCGATCGAAGATAAAACGAAGCAGAATGCGAGTGGCGGGCGCAATCACGGGTCTTTTGGTGCTCGGAACGTTTGTGATTCCAAGTACCTACGGGCCAAAAAGAGAGACCGCCTCAACGGGTCGAGAGGCGACGGGGCGATGGATCGTCTCGTCCGAAGAGCTCGACCCGGGATCGGCCACGCTGTCGGGGCGAATCTACGATGAGGCCGGTGCTCCCCTCGAAGGGGCGACCATCTCGCTCGCGGGCAGTGGCTTTTGGCCGGCGCGCTCGGTTCAGAGCGGGGCCGATGGGCGGTTTCACTGGCCCGGGATCCCAGCTGGGATCTACCAGCTTCAGGTCTCCAAGGGGGCACTGGTCGCACCGGCCGTCGAAGGGTTGATCCTGGATGCCAGGGCCAGGCGCGCCTTCGGAGTGCAACTCGTGCCCGGCTGGACGGTGGCGGGTCAGGTCATCGATGCGCAGACGGGCCGCGCGATTGTGGACGCCGAAATCACGGTGATCGCGGGCGTGCTTGGCCTGCACACGCGGCGCGCGCGAAGCGACGGACGCGGGCGGTTCGAACTCGCGGGCGTGGTTGGAGACGAGCAGAGCCTCTACGTCGAAGCGGACGGCTACGTGGCGGCGGGGCCGTTGCGGCAGGGCTCCTCGGATCCTTCGATGACCGTCCGACTCGCGCGCGCCTCGATGGTGGAAGGGCGTGTCGTCGACGAGCGCGGCGTGCCTGTTGAAGCTGCGGTGGTCCGTGCGTTTGGCGAGGGACAGCTGCTCGGCGCAACCCTCGGTACGGGCGACTCACTCGGCGTGACGTCCGGGCCGGTGCTACCGATCTCGGCTGGCACGAGCGGAGCCCTCGCATTCGTTAGCCAGGTCGCGACAGGCCGGGACGGACGCTTCCGGCTGACCAATCTCCGGCCCGGGCCCTACCGAATCGTTGCAAGCCACGACGACTTCGCCCCCGCCGAATCCGAAGGCCTTCAGCTCGAGGCCGGGGCCGCAGGCTCGGAAATTGAGCTCGTGATGCAACCGGGCGCTGAGCTCGCCGGCCGCGTCGTCGATGAGCGCGGCAACGGCCTCGAGGGGATCCCGGTCGAGCTTCGCGTTGCTCCCCAGGGCCTCCCACGAATGTCGGTGACCGCGACGGATGGTTCATTTTCGTTTCGCGGCGTGCGCGGCGAAGCCAGCGTGACCGCCCTGCCTTACGACCTCCCGCCCGTGCGCGAAGACGTCGAGATGGGCGAGGATGCTCTGGTCACCGTCGAATTGGCACTGTCGAGCACGCTCTACACCCTGCGCGGACGGGTCGTCGATGAGCGAGGCTTCGGCGTCGGCGGCGCGCTGATCTCCGTCTCGTCCAAGAGCGCGCAGACTCCGGTTCGGCGGAGCGCGAAGTCCGATCCCGATGGGACCTTTTCGGTGCCCGCCCTTCCCGAGCCGCCCTTCCAGCTCGACGCCACGCACCCCGCGTTTAGCTCCACGCAGATCGACTCCATCGACAGCATCGAGGATGTCCGGGTGGTCATGTCCGCAGGCGTCACCGTCCTCGGCGAAGTTGTGGACCACTGGACCAACGAAGGGCTCGCGGGAGCGCGCGTGGGGCTCGATGGTCCTGCCCAGCTCGAGAGCACGACCCGAAGCGACGGCACCTTCGTCATTCGGCGCGCGACCACTGGAACCTATGAAGTTTCGTTTTCCCATCCGGACTACGAACCGCAGGCGCGACGGGTGGTGCTCGAGCCCCCGCGCTACGTCGATCAGCCGCAGGAGCTCGACCTGGTTCGGTTGCAACCGGGCGGGACGATCGCGGGGGAGGTGGTGGATGCCTACAACGAGCCCGTCCCAAGTGCCGAAGTTGCCTGGGGCGATCCGCCGCTATGGAAGCGCGCGAGCCGCAGCGGCGCCGACGGCCGGTTCGTCCTGCGGGGTGTCCCGGCGGGCTCGGTCTGGATCTGGGCGCGGCATCCGGTCGCCGGCGAGGACTCGAGCGATTCGCCCATCGTGGTGCGGCCGGTCGAAACCTCGACCGGGAACTTCATCCGCCTGCCCGAGTCCGTTGCGGAGTGACGAAAAGCTCGTTCGGCCGTACTCTCGAATCAGATGGGCGAGTCCTGGATCCGAAACATCCGCGACGCGGGTGACATCCTGAAGCGTGCTCGCAATCCCGCCGAGCTCGCCAAGGCGCTGCTGCCCAATCGATGGCTCACGCGGAAAGTCCTCAACGACGACCCCGCCGCTGCCTCCGCGGCGTCTCCAAGCGAAATCGCAGAAGCCCTCCGCAAGCTTCGGAATCAATTGAAGGCCGAGGCGCTCGATGAAAACGGCCACGTCGACTACACGAAGCTTCGGACCTCGCCGACCTTCGCCGAGATGAAGGCGACGAGCGGGCTGCTTCAGGCGATCGACCCCGGGGACATGAGCGATGACGATTCGCGCATTGCGTTTTGGATCAACCTCTACAACGTGTTGTCCATCCATGGCGTCCTCGAATTGGGCATCCGCGAGTCCGTGATGGAAATCCCGTCGTTCTTCGGCGTGGTCGCCTACCGCGTTGGCGACTTCGTGCTCACCCTCGACGAAATCGAAAACGGCGTCCTGCGTCGCAACGCGCCGCACCCCGCCACTGGCGCCCGGCTGTTCGACGACGACGACCCAAGACTCGGGCTTTGCCCTTCCCACGTGGACCCGCGGATTCACGCGGCCCTGGTCTGCGCATCGACCAGCTGCCCCCCCGTCGCGTTCTACGAAGCCTCGAAGCTAGACGAGCAGCTCGACCTAGCGACACTCAACTACGTGGCCTCGGACGTCGAGGTCGACGATGCCCTACGGGTGGTTCGACTGCCGATCACGTTCCGGTACTACCAGAGCGACTTCGGGCGGATTCAAGGCGTGCGGATTTTCCTGCTGAAGTACGCGCAGGGTGAGCAGCGGGCGGCCTTGGAGGCCGCGTTCAAGGCCGGCTACCCGGCGGATTACCATCGGTATGATTGGTCGTTGAATTCGATGGCGTGAGGCTCATCGAAGACTTCGACATCGCGATAGCGTCCCACGCCATGGCCTGGGACGCGACCCTCGTCAGCGCGAACACGAAGCACTTCGCCAGAATCGATGAGGTAGCCCTCGAAAGCTGGGCGTAGGGCGCGGCTCCGAGGTTTTCGGTTGCGCGGAATGGGCTTCGGTGGACAGGGGCTCCGTGTCGCAAAGCGGGAAGTGAGAGAGATCGAAAGCCGCCCTCCGCCGACGACGCTGCGCTTCGGTCCGGGCGGCGTGTTACTGATCCACCAATTCTGAGTGCCAGGGCCAGTGTCAGGGCCAGCGTCAGGGCCAGTGCCAGCGCCAGTGTCGGTGCCAGCGTCAGTGCCAGTGCCAGTGCCAGCGTCAGTGCCAGCGCCAGCGTCCAGTCAGTTCCCCGCGGGAACCGGCGCCCAGCGGTCGCCTTCTTTCCAAACGCGCCCTTCCCGCTCGAGCTTGATCAAATGCGCTTCGATCGACTGCAGGGCCAAGGGCCAGACGGCCTTGGGGGTATCGGCATACGCGCTCGCCACCAAGTGCCTCGGCCTCGATGCCTTGCCGCGCGCTTCCAGCGCGTCGACGACCTTGCGCTCTCGCATCAAGCGGTGCTCGATGTAGAAATTCAAAATCGCTTGAGGTTGCTCGATCAAGGTGCCGTGGGCGGGAAGCAGCCCGGCCGGCTCGAGCGTCGACATTTTGCGAAGCGACTCCAGGTACAAGAGCATGTCGCCATCGGTGGGCTCGACGATGATGGTGCCAACCGAAGCGACCATGTCACCGGCGATCATGATGTTGCTGGCCTCCTCGATGAAACACAGGTGCCCTGGCGCATGCCCGGGGGTGTGCAGCGCGGTCAACGCGGTTGCGGTGGGGCCGTCGAGCTGGATTCGCTCGCCGTCTTGAATCAAGCGGTCGATCTCGACGATGCCGTCGAGGCGCTGCGCGGTCATGGCATGGGCCCAGAGCGGGAGTTGCAGGCGTTCCCGGAGCGCCATCGCACCGCCGACGTGGTCCGGATGATGATGGGTGGCGAGGATGGCCACGGGCTCGACGCCGCGAAGCCGCGCCGATTGAACCCACTGGACCATCAGGTCCTGCTCCTCCCGATAGGGCGTCGCGGGCTCGATCAGGACGGCCTCCCCGGTGCCGATGAGGAACGTGTTGGTGTGCGTCGCCGGCGGCAGGGTTGGCGTGCGCACCGGAAGCATTTCAATCGTCGGCGCAACCGTCCGAACGCGATCGGCGACGGACTCTGGGCCGGTTGCTTTCATGACCTAGCCGCTTATGAGCTCGAGATCTTCGAGGTCGAGCTCTTGCTCGGGCGCCAAGGCGTGGATCATCGAGACCGGGCCGCTCGGGTAGAAGCGATCACGCGGTTCGTCCAGCAAGCACTCGACGCGGCCGTCATCGTGCAGGCTCGGGTCGCCGAGCTGATGCATGCAGATGCGAACGATCGATTTCACGGTTTCGAAAACGCCCCAGCCCTCTCGGGCGCTCGCGACGAGCTCGGGAATGCCTTCGGGAACGCCGAGCCGCTCGCTGAGCCCTTCGACATCGAGGACGCCGTGGAGATCACGCTTGTTGTACTGCACGACCATGGGGATTCGATCCGGATCGATGCCTTGCTGTCGCAGGTTGTAGTCGAGGTTGCGGACCCCGTAGTTGTTGCCTTCGATCGCCTCGACTTGGCTGTCGATGACCAACACCACGCCGTCGACGTTGCGGAGCACCATCTGGCGAGTCGAGTCCTGGGCGATCTGCCCCGGGACCGAGATCAAATGAAGCCGCACGTCGTACCCGCGGAAGGTACCGAGCTTCAGCGGCAGGAAGTCGAGGAAGAGCGTCCGCTCCGCTTCGGTGTTCACCGTCACGAGCTTGCCGCGACGGTCCGGGCGGGTCTGCGCGTGAATGGTTTCGAGGTTGGTGGTTTTCCCCCCGAGCCCAACCCCGTAGTAAACGACCTTGAGCGTGACCTCGCGCTGCGCGTGGTGGACCAGCGGCATAGCTCGGAACTACCTGGGTCCCAGGGATGCGTCAAGAAGCCCGCACAGAAGCGAAGCATTCATGATCCACCCTCAGCCAGCGTCTTCTCGAACCGCCGCATTGCGTTCCCAGCGCTCGACGGCCGCGCGCGCGCTGGCATGCTCCGGTGCTGACAAGTCCGGATCGTCCCCAATGATGCGATCGGCAAGATCTCCGGCGCGCTCGAGCAGGGTCTGGTCCTGAGCCAAGCTGGCAAACTGCAGCCCGCTCGCCCCCGATTGGCGGTACCCGAAAAGGTGACCAGGCCCTCTCAGCTCCAGGTCGCGTTCGGCCAAGACGAAGCCGTCGTCGGTGTCGCAGAGCGCTTGGAGCCTCGCCTCGGCCTCCTCGGACAAGGGTTCGACGAAGGTGAGCAGGCAAGCGCTTCGCTGACCCGCCCTGCCGACGCGCCCTCGAAGCTGATGCAGCTGCGCGATCCCAAAACGCTCCGCTTGCTCGATCACCATGAGGTTGGCCGCTGGCACGTCGACCCCGACTTCGAGCACGGTGGTTCCAACCAGAACCTGAAGCTCGCCTTCCGAAAACGCGCGCATCAGCTCGCGCCGCTCCTCGCCCGACAGACGTCCATGGATTTGCCGCACGCGCTCTTCCCCAAACTGCGCCTTTAGCTCGACCGTGGTTCGGTCGACCCCAACGAGCTCGTCCGATGCGGAGATCGCGGGACACACGACAAACGCTCGACCCCCAGCCTTGAGCGCACGTGCGACCTGCCGGAAGACCGTGTCGCGTTTCGAGCGCGAAAGAATCTTGGTCGTCACCGGGATGCGTCCGGGTGGTTTGGTGTCGATGCTGGTCAGCTCGAGCCCCGCGTAGAGAACCAAGGCGAGGCTTCGAGGGATCGGGGTCGCCGTCATCACCAGCAGATGCGGTCGCCCGGTCGAGCCCCGGTTGCCGAGGCGAAGCCGTTGCGCGACGCCAAAACGGTGCTGCTCATCGACGATGACCAGGCCGAGGTTTGCAAACCGCACGTCTCCACTGAGGAGCGCATGCGTGCCGACGACGAGATCAACTGCGCCCGTGGCCAAACGGTCGAGCATCGAGCGTCGTTGGTCCTTGCTGAGCGCGCCGGTCAACACACCCAGGCGGAGCCCCAACTTCTCGGCCGTCGGCTTCAAGGTTTCCGCATGCTGGTCGGCCAGGAGCTCGGTGGGCGCCAAGAACGCGGCCTGCGCGCCTCCCGCGTGGACCTGCGCACAAGCGACCATCGCCACGGCGGTCTTGCCACAGCCGACATCACCCTGAAGCAAGCGGCGCATGGGCGCCTCGCTCTGCAACGCCTGGCCGACCTCCGCGACGGCCGACTTCTGCGCTCCGGTCAGCTCGAACGGAAACGCAGCCGAGGCTTTCGACACGGCCGGCTCGATCGCGAACCCTCGCGCCACACCACCCCGCTCGGACGCACGCCGTAACCGCAGCGCGAGCTCCCAGAGCACGAGCTCTTCGAGCGCAAGTCTGCGCTGGGCGGGGCTTGGTGTATCTAGCTCCAAGTCGAAGGTTGCCGGGTCGGGAACATGCATCGCGCGAAGCGCCTCCCCGACGGTGGAAACGCCGAGCTCGGCACGGAGCGGCGCCGGGATCAGATCGGGAACTTCGGCCGTGGCCCGGTCGACGGCTGCACGAACGGCGCGCCGGAGCATTTTGCGACGGACGCCTGGAATCTCCGGATAGCGCGGCTCGATCGCGCCTGGTGCATCGGCCGGAAGCGATTCGGGGTGCGCGATGGTCGCAGCGCCCCGATAGTCGTGAATCTTTCCGGCGACACGAACCGTCTCGCCTTCCTCGAAGCGCCTCCCAAGCCCGGGAATCGCCTGAAACCAAACCAGCTTCACCTCGCGGTACCCCCCGCCCTCCGACGGACCGTCCACCGGCTCGATCCGCGCCTCGAACCCCATTCGGCCGCCGCGAGGATACGAGCGCGCCCTTCGCACGACGCCCTCGACCACCGCGTAATCGCCATCCTGGAGCCGGTGAATCGGCATCGGCGTTCGCTGGTCGTCGTACCCTAGCGGAAGGAGCCACAAGAGGTCGCCGATGGAAGCGTACCCACGTTCACGCAGATGCGCACCCGTCGTCGGCCCGATGCCGGGCAAGGTTTCGACAGGATGGTCGAGCAGTGTAGGCACCCGCGGTCGTGACCTCGTACCGAGGCCCCCTCACTCCCAGCGAACGTCGCTGACTTCGTAGTTACGGACGCCGCCGGGCGTGTGGACCACCACCTCGTCGCCGACTTCCTTGCCAACGATCGCGCGCGCAACCGGAGAGGTGATCGAAATCTTGCCCTGCTTGAGGTCTGACTCGTCGGGACCGACGAGCCGGTAAGTGACGACCTTGCCGTTGTCGATGTCCTCGAGCTCGACGAACGCGCCAAACTTCACTTTGTCGCCACCGAGGGTCGTTGGGTCGATGATCTCGGCGCGTGAAAGCTTGTCTTCGATGTCCGCGATGCGCGCCTCGCACATGCCCTGCTTGTCTTTGGCGGCGTGATACTCGGCATTCTCTTTGAGGTCCCCGTGATCGCGGGCGATCCCGATCTCTTGGGAGATCTTGGGCCGCTCCGCTTTTAGCGCGTTGAGCTCAGCAGTGAGCGCGGCGTGCCCTTCGGGGGTCATCGGAACCCGTTCCATCTGACGGTCGTAATGTGTGCCCAGAAATAAGGCAACCCAAAGCTAGCGCCTGGGCGGCCGGAGCGTGGCGAGCTCGCGGTTGTGAGCGTGGTACTCCTGCAGGGAGCGGACCGACATCGGCCTGAGGCGTCGCGCTTCGATGGCGTCCACGGCGGCGACGGCGGCCGCGATCGTCGTGAAATACGGCACGTTGCTCAAGACGGTTTGGCGGCGCATCGATCGACTGTCGCGAATCGCCTTGGCGCCTTCGGTGGTGTTGACCATGAGGGCGATATCACCGTTCTGGAGAAGATCGACGCTGTGCGGCCTGCCCTCGCCCACCTTGTGGACGTTCTCCGCTTCGACCCCGGCGCGCTCTAGCACCTCTCGGGTGCCTTTGGTCGCAACGATGTCGAAGCCCAGCTCCTTCAGGCGGCGAGCCACTTCGGTAGCCGCAGGCTTGTCGTTCTCTTTGACGCTGATGAACACCTTTCCCTCGTCGGGAAGCTCGGTGTACGCCGAAAGAAGAGCTTTGTAGAAGGCGTCGGCGAAGTTGTCGGCAATGCCCATCACCTCGCCGGTCGAGCGCATCTCCGGGCTTAGAATCGTATCGACACCGGGGAACTTGGCGAACGGAAAGACCGACTCTTTGACGGCGATGTGCTGCGGCACGACTTCACGCGTGTAATCGAGCCCGCGAAGGGTGGCGCCTGCCATCACCTTCGCGGCGATCTTGGCCAGCGGGACGCCGATCGCCTTGCTGATGAAGGGAATGGTGCGTGAGGCGCGCGGGTTGACCTCGATGACGTAAACCGCGCTTCCGCGAACGGCAAACTGGACGTTCATCAGGCCGACGACGCCGAGCTCGAGCGCGAGCGCGCGAGTCGAGGAGCGAAGCGTGGCAAGAACATCGGGCGGTAGCGCGTGCGCTGGAAGCGCCATCGAGGAATCACCGGAGTGGATTCCCGCTTCTTCGATGTGCTGGAGCAGGCCGCCGATCACCACGTCCTTGCCGTCCGAGACGCAGTCCACATCGACCTCGATCGCGTCCTTCAAGAACTCGTCGACCAGAATCGTTTGGGTCTCCGCGTCGGCCACGGCTTCGAGCGCGACGGTCATGTAACGCGCCAGCTCTTCTTGGGAGTGGACGATCTCCATCGCGCGCCCACCAAGCACGTAGCTCGGCCGAACGACGACCGGGAATCCAATTCGTTCGGCCACTGCGAAGGCGTCCTTGGTGCCATTGGCGATGCCGCCACGCGGCCGGTCGAGGTTGAGCTTGGTCAGGAGGTCTTCGAAACGCTCCCGGTCCTCGGCGCGGTCGATGGCATCGGCCGAAGTGCCGAGAATTGGCACGCCCTCGCGAGAGAGCGGTACGGCGAGCTTCAGAGGGGTCTGGCCGCCGAACTGCACGATGACGCCATCGGGCTTTTCCACCTCGATGATATGCATCACGTGCTCGAAGGTCAGGGGCTCGAAGTAGAGCTTGTCCGAAGTGTCGTAGTCGGTGGATACCGTCTCGGGGTTGCAGTTCACCATGATGGTCTCGAAGCCCATCTCCTTGAGGGCGAACGAGGCGTGAACACAGCAGTAGTCGAACTCGATCCCCTGGCCGATTCGGTTCGGGCCGCCGCCCAGGATCATCACCTTCTTCTTTTCGCCGTCCGCCCTGACCTCGCTGTCGCGGCCCCAGGTCGAGTACATGTACGGCGTGAGCGCCGGGAACTCCGCCGCGCAGGTGTCGACGCGGGAGTAAATCGGCTCGACTCCGTGCAACGCTCGTTCCGCGCGAACGTTTTTGACTGTCTCGCCTCGAAGGAAGGCGATCTGGGCGTCACTGAAACCGAGCTCCTTCGCGCGGCGCAGCAAGGCTTCGGTGCTTGGCTGACCCGCAGAGGCTTTCAACTGCTGCTCGAAGGCGATGAGCTGGCGCATCTGTTCGAGGAACCAGACGTCGATGTGGGTCGCCCCGTGGAGGTCGTCGACGCTGAGGCCGACTCGGAGCCCATCGGCGAGGTACCAGAGCCGGTCGGCCAAGGGCGTTCGAACGAGGTCGAGAATCGATTCTCGAAGCTCCGCGTCGGTGGCATCGGGCAATTCGCCCAACATCGGCTTTGCCGTGTTGATGGCCTCGCCGCTCTCGATGAGCCGGCGCACCTGCGCCGCGAGGTCGCGATAGTCGACCTTGCCGACGAGCGAGGTCAAGCCATCCCTGCCTGTCTCTAGTGAGCGCGCCGCCTTTTGAAGCGACTCCTTGAAGGTGCGCCCTATCGCCATGGCTTCGCCGACGGATTTCATTTGGGTCGTGAGGCGGGGATCGGCGCCCGCGAACTTTTCGAACGCGAAGCGAGGAATCTTCGTGACGACGTAGTCGATGGACGGCTCGAAGGCAGCACTCGTCCCGGTGATGTCGTTTTGAAGCTCATCGAGCCGGTAGCCGACGGCAAGCTTGGCAGCGATCTTGGCGATGGGATAGCCCGTCGCTTTCGAGGCCAGCGCGCTCGAACGGGAGACGCGGGGGTTCATCTCGATGACGATCACGCGGCCGTCGGCAGGGTTGACGGAGAACTGGATGTTGGAGCCGCCGGTTTCGACACCGATTTCGGTGATGATGGCGCGGGCCGCGTCTCGAAGACGCTGATACTCGCGGTCGGTGAGAGTCATCGCCGGCGCGATCGTGATCGAGTCGCCGGTGTGCACGCCCATGGGGTCCAAGTTCTCGATCGTGCAAATGACGCCGAAGTTGTCGGCGTTGTCCCGGATGACCTCGAGCTCGTACTCCTTCCAACCGATCAGGCTCTCCTCGATCAAGCACTCGTGAATCGGGCTACACTGGAAGGCCCAGCGAATCGCCTCGACGAACTCGGCCTTGTTGTACGCCACGCCGCCGCCCGAGCCGCCCATCGTCAACGACGGTCGCAAAATAATCGGAAATCCGATCCGCTCTGCGGCCGCATTGGCCTCTTCGGTGGTGCGAGCGATTTCCGCGCGCGCGCTCTCGAGCCCGATCTTGTCCATGGCGGCCTTGAACAGCTCCCGCTCCTCGGCCTTACGGATGGCGCCCACGTTCGCGCCGATCAGCTCGACGCCGTGTTTCTCGAGAATACCACGGTCGGCAAGCGCCAAGGCGAGGTTGAGCGCGGTCTGCCCTCCCAGTGTGGGAAGGATGGCGTCCGGCTTCTCCCGTTCGATGATCGACTCGAGCACCTCGGGGGTCAGCGGCTCGACGTAGGTTCGATCCGCGAACTCCGGGTCGGTCATGATCGTCGCCGGGTTGGAGTTGACCAGGATGATCCGGTAGCCCTCTTCTTTGAGCGCTTTTGCGCCCTGGGTGCCGGAGTAATCGAACTCGCAAGCCTGCCCGATGACGATCGGCCCCGACCCAATCAGAAGGATGCTTTCAATATCATCGCGGCGGGGCATGGAGTCAGTTCAACCTGGACGTTCGCGCGGGCTTACCAGAGCCCCCTGCACCCCGCAACCGGGAATTCCTCAGCTCCGGAGGCGCGTGCGAACGGCACCGAGGATGGCATCACCGCGCGCGCCCTGCGCGTGCAATCGAGCGCGCCGCGCGACATCGGAGACGATCTCGAGCTCGACCCAAAGCACCATGCGCCCCGCCATCCCGGGAAACTTCCTGCCCCACTCGACGAAAAGGACAGCCCCTTCGTCGAGCAACTCATCGACGCCGAGCTCCTCCAGCTCGACCTCGTCGGCAAGCCGGTAGAAGTCCGCATGGGCGATCGGAAGGCGTCCCTCGTACTGGTGCAACAGAGCGAAGGTCGGGCTGGTCACGGCGGTCGCCTCGGAGACGCCAAGCCCATGGACGGCGCCGCGCGTGAACGTCGTCTTCCCCGCGCCGAGCCCGCCTTCGAGCCCGACCACGTCACCGCCCTCGAGCGCCGCCGCAAGTGAGCGCGCCAGGGCGAGGGTATCGGCTTCAGTCTCGAGCTCGAGCTCCAGCATGCGCAAGCCCTGTCACAAGACGGGGCCCGGCGCACGCTCGCCCAGCTCGGCCTGGCTCAGACCTTGATTTGAATGCCCAGCTGCTCGCGAAGCCGGAAGTAGCTCTCCGAAATGCTGTAGACCACGATCTCTTTGACCTTGTCCCGCGGCGCGAGGTCGGCCGTGGAATCCGACGCGATCTGCTGCGTCATGTGAACCGCGGTGTCGACGTCGTCGCAGAGGAGCAAGCCGGCGCGAAGCGCGGTGATTTCGGCAGCCTGCATCCAACGCTTGATGTCCGCGTGGCCGCCCGCATCGACGAACTTCCGAACCACCTGCTTGAGCACGTCGCGGTGGGGCTGATCCATGTGCTTGGCGAGTTGCTTCGCCGTCGATTCGACCGCCGCATCGCCACCCCCCATGCCGACCACGCGCATGGCGGCCAGCAGGAGCGTCTTGAGCTCGGTATGCGACTGGTACATCGTGCGGATGAAGTGCTCGCCGCGGTAGTACGTGAGGTGACGCCCGCAAACGAACGCGAGGTCGATCGGACGGTAGCCCGAGAGGAGCGTGTACCCCGTGATGATCGCGGGTGGGTTGCTCCGCGCCTCGTCGCGAAGGGCGCCCGAAAGCTCCTTCTGAATGAAGAGGCGAACAGGAATCGTCACGTTGAGCAGGTCCTGCGCCAACTTGAACTGCCGCGCGAGCGCGAGGCTCGGGTTGGCGAGGTCTTCGGGCTTACGCTTGTGCAGATTCAGCTTCTTGTCGGGCACGGCAATCGATGCGCGCACCACCGGGGCAATCACCTCCATGATCTTGGAGATGTAGATGTCCTGGTCGACGTGCATCAGGTCCTTGACCCAGTTCTCGTTGCTGAGCCGCGCCGTCGGCTGGATCTCGCGATCCTGCTTGTACTGCTGGTAGAACTTCTGCTGCTCTTCGTCCGCCTTTTTGAAGTGCGTCAGCGTTCGAGCGATGCACCAGGCCTTGTCGTAGGCGCGCGCATCGAAGTAGAGCTTGTAGAGGGCCCTATAGGAGTCGAGCCGGTTCGGGTCAGACGCGAGGAGCCACTGGTGCTCCGCGATCGCCTCTGCGGTCTTGTCCGGCATCGTGGCGTAGAGCTCGGCGAGGATCTGGTGCTCGACCGCGTCGTCCGGCTTGAGCCCCGCCGCCATCTTGAACGACTCCGCCGCCGCGTCGAAGTTACGCTGACGGTCGCGGTAGATGATGCCGAGCGTGTGCCAGAGATTGTGCTCGAGGTCCGTGTTGCCCTCGTTGATGATGCGGTGAAGCATCTTGCGGTAGGCGCGCTCGAGTGCCTTCCAGTCTTTCCTCTGGTTGAGCAGCTTGTTGACGGCCTCGAAAGGCTTGAGCTGCGTGCTGTCGAGGTCGAGCGCATCGTTGAAGCGCTCGAGAGCCGCGTCTTCGTCCTCCAACTTGTCGCGCAGGATGACACCGGTCGTGTACATGTACTTGGCCTTGGCCTCGTCGCGCTCCTCGAGCCCAGAGACGCGCTCGATCACGTCGATGGCCTCGGACCAGCGCTCGGCAGCCTGGTAGGACACCAGAAGCTTGTGGAGCACGACGTGGTTCTGGGGCTCCAAGTCGAGCGACTCGGTATACGCCTCTGCGGCCGCGTCGGGGTCCCCGAGCTTCTCCTGCCACAGGTCGCCCACCTCGATCAGAAGCGCGGCCCGGACCGAAGGCTCGTCCGCCACGTCGAGGATGCGCTTCTTGTATTGAACCACCGAATCCCAGTCGCCCTCGGACGCTTGCAGATCGACCATGGCTTCGAGGGCGGGCACGTAGTGCGTGTCCTCCTCGAGCGCCTTGTCGAACATGTTCCGCGCCTTCTTTTCCTCGCCCTGCTCTCGCTTGACGACACCAAGCCGGTAGAAGACCTCGGTGATCTCGTCTCGGCCGAGTGAATCCCGCTGCTGGACGAGGATCAACTGGTGGTACTTGAACGCGTCGTCCCAGCGCTCCGCCCGGAAGTACGCCCCCGCCAATCCCTTGAGCGTGCCTGGGTCGTCGCTCTGGAGCTGGTAGGCCCGCTCGTGCGCCCGAACCGCCTCCTCGGCGTTGCCAACTTGGGTCGCCGTTTCGCCGAGCATCGATGCGAGCCGATGCTTCTCGTCGTCGTCGCACTTGTCGCAGCGCTGCACCAGCGTCTGAAGCAACGGGAACGCGTCTTCGTGTCGTCCGCGGGCGACGTAGGAGTCGACCAGCGGCAACATCGCATCCTCGTTGTCCGGGTCAGCCGCAAACGCGGCCTCGAAGGCCTGCACCGCCCCCGGCTCGTCATCGAGCCTCTCGGCACGAATACGGCCGAGCTCGACCAATCGCGCGGCCCGGATGCGGTCCTTCTCGGTGTGCTCGACCTCCAGGCCTAGGGTCTTGGCGGCCGCGACCCAGTCGCCAGAGTCGACGTGAATGCCTCGCATCGCTTCGAGCGACTCGAGATGCCCGGGGTCCAAGTCGATCGCCGCCTGGAACTGTTCCAACGCCGAGACGCGATCCCCGAGCTCTTGGTCGAGAATCCGGCCCATCCGATGCTTGAGCGCAACCTGGTCGGCCGGCTCTTCCACGACCGCCGCAAGCTGGCCCATCATGTCCAGCGCGGCGGAGTAGTCACCCTTGCGCTCGAAGAGCTTCGTCAACGCCTGAAGGCTGATGAGGTCCTGCTCGTCGAGATTGAGCGCGTTGAGATAGCTGTCGATCGCCATCTCGATGTCGTCCTTGTGCGACGCATACACCTGCCCGAGGTCGCGGAAGATGCGAACGCGTTGTTCGGTGTCCGTCGTTGCCCCGGCGTGACGGTCGAAGGTGCGCAGCAGGTCGTCCCAGCGCTGCGTCGCCCGGTAGAGCTCCTCGAGCTGACAAAGCGCCTCGTCGTGGAGCGGGTCGATGTCCAAGACCTGCTCGAGTCGCTCCGCTGCGTTTTCGGGCTTGCGGAACTCCTGCTTCCACATTTCGGCCAGCCGCATGAGAATCTCGATGCGCTCGCGCTCGGTCGCGACGACTTCGTACTCGCGCTCCAGAATCCCGATCAATTCCTGATAGCGGCCCTCTTGCTCATACAAGCGCTTCAAACCTCGAAGCGCGCTGAGGTCCGAGGGCGAGAGCGCGGCCGCCTTCTCGTAGTTCTCGATGGCCGCCTTCGGGTCGTTGAAGCGCTCCTCGTAGGCTTCGGCAACCTGCAAAAGCGAGGAGACGATGCTGTCGACGTCCTCGACCGCCTCGGCCTTGCGTTCGAGGATGTTCAGCAGCTTGTTGGAGCGCCCTTCCTCGCGGTAGATGCGCTCCAACGCCTCGAGCGCCCCGACGTGCCGCTCTTGAAGGTGCAGCGCCCGGCGGTAGTAGTCCTCCGCCTCTTGCCGCATCGCAAAGCGGTCGTCGGCCAGGTCGCCCATGCGAACGTAGGTGTTGGCCTTCACGGCGTCGTCGCTGGTCAGCTCGACGAGCTTGGCGAGCGCCTGCGCGAGCTTGTCCCACTGCTGGGTGGTTTCGTAGAGATCACCGAGCTGCCACCAAGCCTTGGCGTTGCTCGGGTCGACGGCTCGAATCTGCTCGTAGTACGGAATCGCATACTCGGGGTGTCCGAGGTCCTGCCCGTACCATTTCGCGCAGCAGAGACAGATCGCGATTTGCGTGGCGGGCTCTTGTCCCTCCTGCAGAACCGCATTCGCCGAGGTCAAAAGCTCGTTCCAGCGGTCGCTTGCAGCGGTGACCCGCTCGAGGTCGACCGCCGTGTTCGTGTTCGAGAAATCCTCGGTCCAGGCAATGTAGAGCGTGTGGTAGGCCTGCTCCGGATTGTCGAGCTGCTCCTCATACACGCGCGCGGCCGCACGCAAGAGCTCGATTCGCTCGTCGCGGTCCTCGGTTGCTTCGATGCGGGTCACGTAGAGGTCGATCAGCTCGTCCCAGCGCTCCGCTTCTTTGTGGAGCGACTGCAACTCGGAGAACGCGTACTCGTGCATCGGGTCGATTTCGAGGATGCGGCCGAAGGCGCCCGCTGCGCCGTCTTTGTTCTCAACCTCGGTCTCCCAGACCTCGGTAACCGAAATGAGCTGACGAACCTTCTCGTGCGGGTCGACTAGCGCCTGCGCCCGTTGCTCCATGACGTCGATTGCGTCTTCCCAATCGCCCTCTTCACGATGAATGAGCTCGAGCGAGTCCAACGCCTCGAAGAAGCCCGGATCGATCGTCAGGACGTTGCGATACGCGTCGACGGCATCGCCCGGTTGCTGAAGCTCGTTGCCGTAGATGTGACCGAGTTGCATGTAGACAGTGACCAGGTCGGTGTCTTCGAGAGTTGCCGCGCCGACGTCGATGATCCGCTGCAGGGTGTCTGCGCGCTCTCGAGACTGGCCGCCGGCCCGATGGATCTCGGCGATGCTGAACAGCGCGTAGGTGTTCCCGGGATCGATGTCGAGGACCCGCTCCCAGTTCTCGATTGCGTTGCGCTCGCGCTCGAGCTTCTCGTACCAGACCCTGGCGAGGTCGGAGTACACCTGGACACGGAACGCGTCGTCTTCGGCGATGGCGGCCTCGCGTTCGAGGACGTCGACCAGATCGCGCCAGTTGCCCTGCGAGGCGTAGATGTCGCCGAGCGCGTTGAGCGCTTCGGGATCCTCGCCGCGAAGGTCTAGAACCCGCTGCCAGAGGCCAGTGGCCTTTTCCGAGTCGCAAAGCCGGTTGGACGACAGCTTGGCCATCCGCGCAAACACCTCGGCCTGCTGAGAATCGCCGAGCGCAATGCTCAGCTCCTTTTCGAAGGTCGCGAAGAGCTCCGGCCAACGTTCGAGGTTGGCGTAGATCCCTTCGAGAGCCCGAATCGTGTCGGCGTGCTCCGAGTCATGATCGTCGAGGAGCTTGTTGAAGACGTCAATGGCCTCATCGGTGCGGCCGAGTCGGTGGTCGAGCACGATGCCTAGCCGAAAGTGCAGGTCGATCAGATCCGAGCTGTTGTTCGAGCCCTCGATTCGCTTGCGGAGCACCTGCGCGAGTGCCCGATGCGCCCCGTGCTCCGTGTAGATGCGATCGAGCGCAGCGAGCGCGTTCGCGTCGTGATCGTCCACCCCGAGCACGAATCGATACGTCTCTTCGGCTCGCTCCATGTCGTCGAGCTGCTCCTCGTACACCTTGGCGAGACGTCGGCCGAGCTCTGCTTTGTTGAGCGGATCCCCGGTGTGCTGAATGCCGTTGGCGTAGGTGGTGGCCAGCTGAGTCCAACCATCGACGATGGCCGAAAGGCGCTCGGCCTCGCCGATCGAATGGTCGTGACTCGGGTCCTCGAGCAGCGCCTTCTGCATCCACTCGAAGGCGCGCCCGTGGTCATCGGCCTTGTCTTCCGCGATCTCCGCGAGGCGGTGCATCATGACGACCCGCTCGATCGGATCGCGTTGCTGCTCGACTTGAACCTCCTGCACGTTGAGGAGCTGACTCCAGTTGCCCTGCATGCGGTAGAGCGGCTCGAGCACTTCGCCGATCGCCATCGGCTGCACGCCCTGCGAGAAGAGGTCCTCGAGCGCCGTCACCGCCGGCGAATACTCGGGCGCTGCTGCGATGATCTCGCGGTATTGCTCGATCGCCGAGTCCATGTTGCCCAGCTGGTTCTGGAAAATCTGCCCGGTCCGGAACTGCAGGTTCAGGATGTCGTCCGGCGTCGTCGCGACCGCAGCTTCCTTCTTCAGCGTTGCCGCGAGCTCGTCCCAGCGCTCGGTTTGTTCATAGAGCCGGTCGAGAGCCTCGATGGCCGCCGCGTCCGAAGAATCGACGTCGACCACGAACTGGTAGCGGGAGATCGCCGCATCGACGTCGTCCAATTGCACCTCGTTGATCACCGCAGACCGCTTCGCGAGGTGGACGACCTCCTCCGGGAATTCGTCTTTCATCTTCTGGACTTCGGCGTCATAACGCGAAGCCGCCTCATGCCAGCTGCCCGTCTGCTCGGCGAGGCGCTCGACGGAGGAAAGGGTCAGCTCGTTGCCGTTGTCGAGCGGTAGCGACCGGACGAAGGCGTTGAATGCCGAAGGCGGATCTTCGAGCTGAAGCTCGTAGATTTCCGCAAGCTGGTGAAGCATCTCGACGCGCTCGGACGGATCTTCGGTGAACCGGACCTGTGCCTCGCGAACCTCGGCCAGCTTTCGATACTCCCCGACCTGCAGGTAGACTTGCTCGAGCGCCTCGGCCGCCGCCAAGGGCTCCACCGCGTCATTCGTCATCTTCGTCAGCGCATCGAGCGTCGGCTGATGAACCGGCGACTCGGCCAAGACGTCGCGGTAGATTTCGATCGCCTGCGTCGGGTCTTCGAGCTGGGTCCGCCAGAGCTCTCCGATTCGGAAGCGCACCTCGGTACGTTCCTCGTCATCCACCACGAGCTCGGATTGGCGCTCGAGAACCTGAAGCAGCTCTCTCCACTGGGCGGTGGTTTCGAACAAACTGTCGAGGTGAGCGAGAGCCGAAAGGTCGTCCGGGTCGATTTCGACGACCCGCTGATACGCGTCGATCGCTTTGTCCGAGTCCTCGAGCTGCCCCTCGTGAATCTGGCCCATGGCGAGGAGGAGCTCTTTGCGGGCGTCGGGGTCCGAGACGACCTCGGCTTTGCGCTCGTAGGTTTCGAGCAGCGCCGACCACTTGCCGAGCTGCGTCTGCAGCTCGATCAGACGATCGAGTGATTGAAGGTCTCCGGGGTCGACTTCGAGCACCTGCTGGTGCACGGCGATCGCGTCCGCAGGCCGCTCGAGAATGTCCTCGTAGATGGCTGCGGCCTTGACGAGCTGCTCTCGTTGGTCGACCGGCGATGGCAGCATCTTGGCCTTGCGCCGGTAGATCCCGGCGAGGTCTTCATAGCGCTCGGCCTGCTGGAACAAGCGCTCCAATGCGTCCGCGGATTGCCGATGCTCTGGGTCGAGCGCGAGCACCTTCTCGTAGTGCTCGACCGCCCGCTCAATCTGCCCGAGGTCGTCTTCTCGGATCTCGGCGGCGCGAAGGAGGAGCTCGATCGCGAGGTCCGGGTCATCCGAAGACGCTGCGACTTCCTCATAAACGCCAGCCAGCGCATCCGCTGCGCCCACGGCGGCGCCGAGCCGCTCGAGCTCCGCTCTCGCGTTCGGGTCTCCGGCATCTTCGCGGAAAGCCCGCGCGTAGCTCTCGAAGGCCCCATGTAGATCGCCCAGCGAGAACTCCTTCAACTTCGCGATCTCGTGAAAGAGCGCCATGCGTCGTTCCGGTGCGGCCGCATGATTCGCTTGAATCTCGTAGACCTCGACGAGCCGGCCCGATGCCCCACCGTCCTTGTAGATCGGTTCGAGGATGTCGGCGACGGTCGCCTGGTGCTCCGCCGACTCGAGCAGTCGCTCGAGCGCGCCGAGGGCAGATGGATTGCTGGCATCGTTGGCCAGGACGTCGCGGTAAATCTCGATCGCCGAATCGGTCGACCCCATTCGCGCTTCGCGGATATCCGCGAGACGAAGGAGGAGGCCCGTCTGTTCGCTCTGGTCATCCGTCAGCGAGAGCTGACGCTCGACGTTGTCGGCAAGGTCGCCCCAGAGGCCCTGCCGCGCGAGCAAGCCGTCCAGAGCCATCAAGGCCTCTCGGTTGGTCGGATCCAGCTCGAGGATTTCGTTCTGCAGCGCGATCGCCTGATCGCTCTCCTCGAGTAGGTCCGCATGGATCCGCGACATCTCGGTGAGAACACCGATCTTTTCATCGGGGTCCACATGCGCTTCGGCTCGTGCGCGGAGGACGCCAACGAGCTCCGGCCATCGCTGCGCACCTCGATAGACGGCATCGAGCAGATCGAGCACCTCGAAGTCACCAGGGTTGGCTTCGAGCACTTTTCGGTATGCGGAAACCGCGGCGTCCGGGCTCTTGAGCTGGGCGTCGTGAATCTGCGCGGTCTTGATCCAGAGCGACCGGCTCAGCGCAGGGTCCTCGACCGTAGCCGCCAGGTCGCCGGTGAGCTCTGCGACGGAGTCGAACAGGTCGCGCTCGCCTGCAAGCATCTCGAGCCGCGACAAGGTCGCAATGTCTGAAGGCACTTCACGAAACGCATCGCTCAGCGAGGAAAACCCTCGACCGGGGTCGCCGATGTGTTGGAGGTACGTGTCGGCGACACGGGTCAGCAGCTGCAACCTCTCCCGAGGCACGCTGCTGAAACCATGCTGAACGCGAAGCGCGTTGACGTACGGACCCCAGTCCTCGCTCATCTCGTAGATGGGCTCGAGAACCCGCGACGCTTCCGCGGCCACTTCCTGGTCATCGAGCAACTGCTCGAGCCGGGCCTTGGCACCGTCGTGCTCGGCGATCAGCGAAAGCACTTCGCGGTAGAGCTCTACCGAGCGCGGCTTGTCGTCCAACTTTGATTCGCAAACGCGACCCAACCGAAACTTGAGCGCGGCGAGCTCTTCGTGGCTCTCCGGCCCGGCCTCGACGCGGCGCTCGAGAAGCTGACCCAGGTCTTGCCATCGGGCCTCCGTCTCGTAGAGCTGCTCGAGCTCGCTGCAGGCGTCGCTGTGCTCGACGCCGTATTCGTCGACGATGCCTTCAAACGCGTCGATCGCCTTGTCGCGGTCGTTTAGCGCATCGGCGAAAAGACGGGCACGACGATAGGCGATTTCGAGCCGAACATCCGGGTCCTCTTCGAGCTCGATTCGGCGGGCGTAAATGTCGATCAGGTCGCCGAATCGCTCCGTGCGGACGTACAGGTCCCCCAGCGCACTGATCGCATCGAGATTGTTGCTCTCTGCGTCGTAGACGAGCTGGTACTGCTCGATGGCCTCGTCGATTCGATCGAGCCGCGCCAAGGTCTGACCGTAGCTGAGCCGAATCGGAACGGCCTGATGCAGATCGGAGACCCCGTCGATGGCCGACTCGAAGCCGGACACCATTCGGTCCCAGCCGTTCATCTCCTCGGCCAGACGCTCGGCGTCGACACGCGCCTCGTCGTGCGTCGGCGCCAGCGAGAACGCCTCCAGGTAGCGCTCAAACGCCACCTCGGGTTGCCTCAGGCGCTCCTCGAACACATGGCCGATTTTGCGCAGGAGCTCGATCTTGGATTCGTCGCCCTTGGCATGTGCAAACCGCACCTCGAGAACCGAAACGAGCTTGCGTGCATCATGCGCCTCTTCGTAAATCGGTGTCAGAGCCTCTGCGGCCTGAACGTTGTCTGGGTCCGCGGCGAGAATCTTCTCGTAGACGCGCGCGGCACGGTCGGCTTTCCCCTTTTTGTCTTCCCAGAGGCGCGCCGCCCTGAACAGCAGCGCGACGCGCTCCTCGGCGCTGGTTTCCTCCGCTTCGGCCTGCCGCTCGACGATGCGGATTAGCTCGTCCCACTTCTCGTTGGCCGCGTAGAAAGCCTCGAGCTCGTCCCACGCACCGAGCGAAACGTAGCGTCGCTTGAGCTGTTCCTGCGCTCGGCGATCGGAAGGATCGAGATCGAGCAGCTTCTTGAACGCGCCAATGGCCCCTTCGTCGTCGCCGATCTTGTCGGCATAAATCATTCCTAGCTTCTGGAGCTGCTGCTTCATCGAGGTCACGTCGGTGTCGCTGGCGACGAGCGTCTCCAAGACCTCGGCAAGCGGCTCCCACTGACGCGAGCGCTCGTAGAGCTGCGCCAAATTGCTCAGTGCATTCGGATTCTCGGGGTCGCTATCGAGGACCTTCTGCCAAAGCTCGATGCACACCTCGGGCTTGCGCAACCGCTGCGTCGCGAGATCGGCCATTTCGGCGTAGCGCAGCACTCGATCGTCCTCGGAGAGAAGCTCGACCTCTCGCTGCATGGTGCGAATCAGTTTCTCCCAATCGCGGCGCTTCTCGTACATCTCCTTGAGGCGCGCGATCGCATCGCGGTCCTGTGGATCGAGCTCGAGAACATTCTCGAAACACTTGATCGCCTCGGCCTGGTTGCTCGATCGTTCGAGGTACAGGGTGCCGGCCTGGCAAAACAGATCTACCTTCTCCGTTGGCGCCTGAACCAGCTCGGCCTTCTGAAGGATGGAGCGAATCATGTCCGACCATCGCTTCTGTTCCTCGAACTTCGCGATCGCGTCGTCGAGCTTTCGGAGCTCGGCCTCTTCGGCCGCCGTCAGCTCTCGAACCTCATCCCCCGATTGTTCCTTCGACATCTTGGCTAAGCCCCCCTACGGCGATTCGGTTCTCAACTCTGCGAGACGGTCCCGCGCGGCTTTGACGTAGTGCTCGGGCGCATCCGCTCCGGCCATCATCACGTATTTGTCGAGGTAGCGTTTCGCCTCCTCGTCGTTGCCCTGAAGCGCGTAGGTCCAACCGAGCGAAAACAAGGCATCGCTCATCCCGGGGACGATGCCCAGCGCCGATTGGAACTCCGCAATCGCCTCGTCATACTTGCGTTGCTGCTGGTAGACCGTGCCCAGAAGGTGGTGAATGTTGGCTTCTTCTTCGGTTCCGGGCATCGCGACCTTGAGCGCTTCGCTCAAAACTTGAGCGGCCTGCTCCGGATAGCGCAGGTCGGCATAGAGGCGTCCGAGCGCCGAGTACGATGGCAAGAAGCGAGGCCCCGTCATGATCGCATCGCTGTACTGGTACAGCGCGTTCTGCGGATCTTCGAGCTCCTCGCTGCAACGGCCAAGCTTGAAATGTGCCTTGAAGAGCGTCGGGTCGAGCTCGAGCGACTTCTTGAGCGCCGTCTGGGCGCCTTTCCAGTCTTTGAGCTCGATGAGCACCGAGCCGAGCTTCTCGTGATAGCCCGCCGCATCGGGCTTCGCGACGATCGCCCGCTCCAGCGCCTCACGCGCCGCCGAGAACGAGCGCAGCTCGATCTGAACAATCGCGAGGTTGAAATAGGCCTGATGATTCGTCGGATCGAGCGCGGCAGCCTTCTCGAGGCTCTGCGCGGCTTCGGCGAACCGCTTCATCTGCGCGAGCTCGACCCCGGCATTCATCTCGTTCATCGACTCGACACGGGCGCGCGAACAATTGCCGCCCATCAGGATTAGACCCACCAACACAAAGCCGAACATCTGAGCTCGCATGCTTGCCTCCTACGCTTGGAAATTCACAAGCACTTCAATCCTACAGCATTTGTCTCGTAGCCAACAACTCTAGACACAGCTCTTTTTTCAGCTGTTTCACTCTTCCTGGCCAGTTTAAGACGAGGTCCTGCGCCCTGAACGGGATCGCAGGCCCTGGAAAGCGGGGAGATCAGCGTGAAATCTCGCTCTTGGGTCTCCGGCCGGGCGATCACTGGCCCGCTGCATCGAGCAGGAAGGGATAGTTTACGACCACCACGCCGCCTCCATCGGGCGCCGGGAAGGTCCACCTTCGAACCGCGCGGACGATGCAGCTCTCGACCGCTTCGTTCCGTAGGCTCGAGTCTCCAACGATGGCCGATTGCACCGAACCGGTCGGGGAGATGACAAACTTCGTGGTCACCCGGCCCTGCAGATCGGGCCGCGCGTTGAGCTGTTGCTCGTAGCAGAACTTGACCTCGTTGATGTGGCGTCGCACCACGCGCCGGATGACTTCCTTCGACAGCGAGCCTCGAACCTCCGCGCCGCCGCTGCGAACTTGAGGCACACCGGCCGAGCGTCCACGGAACCCGCCAACGCCGCTCCCGTAGCCGCCCTCACCCGCACCCCGGCCGCCACCACGGCCGATCGTGCCGAAGTTGCCCATGCCAATGGTGCCCTGTCCGAGCCCGCCACCACCGCGACCCGTGCCGCGCAGGCCGAGGCCGCCGAATCCGAAGTTCTGACCGATGTCGTTGCCGGTCATTGCGCCGAGCGCGCTTGTCGGATCGTTACCGAGCGCGAAGTCCGCGCCGTAGGGTGAGGTTGGCGCGTTGAACGAGCCCTGCATCGACGCGAGCGTCCCGATGATGCCCGCGGTGCGCGCGTTTTCTTCTGCCTGCTCACGCGCCATCACCGGGTCAGGATTGTCCTCCGGCCCCTGAATGCCGTACTTGTTCTTGGTCTTCTCGGCTTTTTCGTCGCCCATCTGACCTTGCTCGCCCTCGTGCGCCTTACCGGTGCCGCCACCCTGCGAGTCGTCCCCGTTCAGCCACTCGGGCTCCGGCTCCTCGAGCTCTTCGGGCTCCATGAGGAACTGGATCAAGCGCGAGTCGGTGGCGAGCAGATCCGAGGAAAGCCCTCGCGGACGCGGAGGCTGGAAGTAGAACATCGTCAGCACGAGGCTTGCGAAGAGCGCCGCACCCGCGACGTAGATCATTGGACGGATGTCCATCTTCGCATGACCCGCAACCTTCTTACCGGCCTTCACGTCTTTGATGATGAAGGTGAAGTCCCGATGCTTCATGCGAACCGCGCCACCTTCGGGCACGGGGAACTCCAAGGCCCCCGCTACGGTAGAGCTGGGCCGGAAATCGCCCTGGCCACGCATCAGATCGAACGAGCGTGTCTGATCGCCAATGGTGGCTTCGCCCTTCGCTCCCTCGGGAACGATCGCCGTGACGCCCGCGCCTTCCGCGATGCACAGAGGCATCCGATCCACGCCGATGGCATCGTGACCGAGGATGTAGTCGACTGCATCGCTGTCCGGCTCGCCCACGTAGTAATCGGCAGGCGGCGTCAGATAGTCGACGTTCAAGACATTGCGGTCGCCCCAAAGGATGGACACCTCGATCGCGCGCTCGTTGGTTTCAATCTCGTGCGTCGGCAGTGCGGGCGCCGTCGCCACCAGGCTGTACTCGGGCCCATCTTCACCGACGGTGTTTGCGAACGGCGTCTTCGAAAAGCGTTTCGCACCCACTTCGAAGGGATTGAACTTCGGCCCCGACTCGTCTTCGTCTGGGCCGGCCTTGGGCGCCGCTTTGGCCCTGGGCTCGGACTCTTCATCGAGCATCGCACTCATCGCCCGCTCATCGACGATAGGGGTGGCACGCCCGCCACCACCCGCGGCCATCGCAACAGGCGGGCTCGAGGCAACCGCCACCGTTCCGCTGATGATGTCGATGTGCAGCCGCTTCTTGCCGATCTGGATCTCGTCACCAGTCTGCAGCTTCCGTTTGTTGATCTTCTCGCCATTGACGAGCGTGCCCGAAGCGGAACCCAGGTCGATGATGAACACCTCGCCCGGACCGGTAACCTCGATCACCGCATGCATGCGGCTGACTTTGTCGTCATCGAGGCGGACATCGCTCGTCTGCAGACGACCGATCTTGATGATCTCTTGGCTCAGCGTCTCGGTGCTGAGCAACTCGTCACCGTCGTAGACGGTAAACGCGACAGAAGTATTGTGGCTCGACTCACTCACCGGGATCCCCCATTACAAATCTTCCACAGATTTCAGCATCTCGGGAATAAAATGCTCTCGAATCTGAATCAGGGACGCTCGACGCCCCCTGCGACGCACGATCAATTGCTCGCCATCAGGCCGCACCAAGTCACCCGTCACCAGGTCGTCGTCGAAGTCGTACGTCGTCTCCGAGCTCGGAATGTCCTGTGCCTGAGCCACGCTTACCCACAACGACGTTGCTACCATTAGCGCAGTAATAACGAGTACTTGTGAGATAAAACTCGATTTGAAATTCTTCATGATTCGTCCTTAACCCGCGATCTGCATCGCCTCGACCGAGATGTCGATGTTCTGCATGCGCCCCGGTCGGCACTTCGCCGCGCCACGGCTCTTGCCCGACTTCGGCGCGCAACGATTGCTGACGTCTTGCACGCTGGACCGGAATTCGGATTGCTTGCCGGCTCGGCTCAGGAACTCGCCGAAGTAGCCCCTCGCCTTTTTGAGATCGCCAACCGAGCCCGACATGTAGTCCTGATAGAGCACGCCGAGGTTGAAGTACGCTTCGGGGCGCTTGGAATCGAGTTGCTTGGCCCGGTCGTATTGAGTCTCGGCCTCGGCGAAACGCTCGAGGCCGCGCAGCGCGGTGCCGAGTCCGATGACCGCCTCGTAGTTGTTCGGCTGGAGCTCGACCGCTCGGGCAAACGCTTTCCGACCGTCTTCGTAGCCTCGGAACGAGATCGTGACCTCACCGAAGTTCATCTGGGCTTCGAAGAGATCCGGATCGAGCGTGATAGCCTTCTGGAAGAATCGAAGCGCCGAAATGACGTCACCCTTGTACACCTTGATCAGGCCCCAAGTGTTGTAGATGGGCGCGTAGTCCGCATCGAGCATCTGCGCCTGACGGCACACGACCTCAGCGAGGTCGAGCTCGGCCGCGTTGCCTTTCCTGCCGCGGTCGTAGTGCAGCAGCGCCATCTGGTTGAAGGCCGACAGGTAGTCGGACTCGATTGCCAAGGCGCGCCGCAGGTTCTTGAGCGCCTCTTCGCTTTGCCCTTGCGAACGCTGAACGATCGCGAGGTTCGTGTACCCGGAGGTGCACTGCGGGTCGTCCTTGATCGATTGCTCGAACGCGGACTTTGCTGGGCCCGAGCGACCGTTTGCGAGATCTCGAAGGCCCAGGGCCACCCTCGCCTTGCAGAACTTCGGATCGACTTTGAGAGCCGCCTCGTAGCGCTCGTATGCAGCGGAATCACCGCAGCGCGACAGAGCCAGCCCAGCCATGTAGCTCGCCTCCGCAAAGCTTCCGCCCTGTGCATCGGCGGCGCGCTCGAATGACTTCGCCGAGGAGCTGCACTTGGCCGAGGTCCAACCGCTCTTCTCGTTCGCACCGAACTCGTCGAGGGCCGACTCCCACTTGCTGTGCGCCTTCTTGCTCACAGCATTGCCATCCGCAGTGGTGATCGCCTCGCCCCCTGCCGTTCGGGCGACGTCCGCTGCCGGCGTCGTGGTGGCCTGCTTCGAGCTCGTGCTCTCGCCGCCGCAACCGACAATCAGCGCGATGGCCATGAACGTTACTTTGTGGTTTTGCATCACGGTTCCTCCCTCTTGGCAACCGCATCCTTCGAGTTCAGCCTTTGCTGATTGATCGCGCCGAGATCCACTGCGCCGGGGTCCCCGACGGTGGCCTTGACGTAGTTGGGCTCGCCCCGAAGCTCGGCCGCAACCGGATACTTCCTCGGGTTGAGCCCGTTGAGCTCTTGCTCACAGGAGCGTGACCACTTGTTGAACCAGCGGACCTGTGTCGCGGTCTTCAAGCAGAACTCGAACTTGTCGATCGCTTGGCGCTGCAAGGGTTCCGAGACGTCGTCCAACGCACCGACATAGATATCGAACAGCCCGGGGTCCTTCTCGATTTCTCTTGGAATCGGCGCGTCCCGGAACTCATCGACGAAGCTGCGGTACATTTCGCCGGTCCGTGACGCTGCCGCGATCTGCCAGGGCGCCGACTTCATTTGAACGCCGTCCAGGTTGACGGTCATCTTCGCGATCTTCGCGTAGTCGGCCTCGGCCGCCCGAAGCACGCCCTGCTTCCGGGTTACCCACTTCTTGAACTCGCTGTCCGACCACTTTTTGACCTTCGCCAAGCTCTTGCCCCCGCGATACTGCGGGAACGCGACTTTTTGGAACTCAGCGAACTTGAACTCCGACAAGTAGAACTGGGACTCCGCGGCGCTATCGAGCGCCTCTCGGAGATACAGGACCCTGTTTTCGTTGGAGGTGTCCTTGAGCGCGCGGATTCGTTTCGGCGCGCCCGAGGTCCAGCCCTTCACCGCCGCTTGGAAGTACTTTCGCGCCTCGGTCTTCTTGTTGAGCTCCCAAAATGCCCGCCCAATGGCCGTGTTGGCCTGGATGAGCTGGTGCGGCATCCCGACCTTGCCGTACTTGGCGAGATAGTCCTTGTAGTGCGAAATGACCTCGAACCAACGGCTCTGACGCTCGTAGATCGAGCCGATCGAGAACATGACCTGCGAGGTCTGACGCGGAAGCTTGCGCTTGTAGTTGCGCGCAAACAGGTCCGAGTCCTCCATGGCGGTCTTGTCGTCTCCTAGCCCGATGCGGAAGAAGGTCGCTTGTTCGAGGCCCTCGATGGCGTTCGGGCAGGTCCCGAGCCTTTTCTCCTCGGCACTGCACTTCCTACCGTCCTCGCCGGGGAACTTCTTGGCGAACTGCTCGTAGTACTTCGCAGCTTGCTCGTAGTAGGCGAGCGCCTGGAAGTTCTGGCCGATCAGGTAGACCGCCTTCTTCGCGAGCGGGCTCTCCGGATAGCGCTCGGTCAGCACGGTTCGCACCTGGATGGCGCGGCCGAGCAAGTGCGCAGCCTCGAAGTTGATCGCGGCGTTGTAGAGCATCTCGTCCATCTCGCCGCACTCTTCGTGGCGGCGGAAGATGCGGACGTAGGTCGCAGCCGCTTTCTTGAACTGTTGCGTCTTCTGATAGATTTCCGCTTCCTTGCGGCGAACCTGGCATTGCAGGTTTCCGAGCGTCCCACACAAATCCGGGTGCTCTTCACTCAACTGCTCGGTGCCACAGTACGATGCCGACATCGGATCGATCGACGCGCTCAGCTCCTGGACGCAGGCGACCCGCGGCTCCGGAATCTGCGTCCCAAGCACGTTGAGGCAGTCGAGATACAGGTTCGCAGCATACTCTGAGAGCTCGCTGTCCTTGTGGTTGAACGCGATGTCGCGGAAAAGCACAGCGGCCTCTTCGAATCGATTGGCCTCGTAGTAAATTCGGGCCCGTCGATACTTGATCGTGGATAGATCCTCCGCCTTGTCGACGTAGCAAACATATCGATTGAAGGCCTCGAGCATGCCTTCCTGAAGCGGGGTGAGCTTCTTTTTGGCGAACTCGTTCTTCGGAGCGGCCTTGGCGTTCTTCATCGCCTTCTGGTCGCTCTTGCTGACGAACCGGGTCTCGGTCTCGCGCGGCACGTACTGCTGCTGATAGAGGTTGTTGTAGCAGAGCACCGCCGCATACGCGGCGTCACTGGTGAACTCGCCCTGCGTGTTCAGCTCGACGACATGATCGAAGGCCGGCCCACATTGGCCCCACTCTTCCATCTTCCAGAGCAGCTCCGCATAGAAGTACGAGATCTTGTACTTCGTCGGCCAGTCACGCTTGTCGATGTTCGTGAATTTCATCTCCTCCATGTCGGGAAACTCTTTGAGCAGCGTTCGGTAGAGCACCGCGGCCTGCGACATGGTCTTCTTGTTCTTGGTGCCAGGAGCAGTGTCGGTGCCGATCGCCTCGCGGTGCCAGGAAGTCCCGAGCCAGAGCATGGTCGTCGCCGTTTCCACCTTGCACTGCTCGACCTTGTCCGCAGGCTTTCCACCCTTCTTGAACGTTCGGTAGATGTCGACGAGGCGCTTGAGCTCGACGATCTGCTGATCCTTGGGCTTCGACGAAACCACGGCGCTGGTGACCTTGGTCTGCCAGTCGCAAAGCGAGTTGCTTCGTGGCGCATCGGCCATGAGCTTGTGGTAGACCGTGATCGCCTGGGGCCATTGGCCGGTGTCGAAGTAGAGGTTACCCAGGTGCTCGAGCATCTCGTGCGCCTGCGCATCGTCCTTTGCGTACCGCCGGAAGAACTCGAGCGCCGCGCCAGGCGAGCCGTACCGGGAGTAGGGAAGCACCAGGTCCTTGCGGGCCTGGCGCGCTAGATTCTTGGCGTCACTTGCGTACTTGCTCGTGCGGGCGAACTCGAGAATATCCACGAAGCCCTGCAACGATTGCCGGTAGCGCTCCCGATTGTATTCGACCCAGGCAATCTTGTAGAGCGCGTACCCGTACACCGAGTTCTGCTTGGGCGGGAACTCCAGCACTTTGCGGTAGAACTTCCCCGCGGCCTCCATGTCGCTGTCGTTGAAGTAGTACTCTGCGAACGACAGATAGGCGTTCGGCACGAAACGACTCTTCGGATAGTCCTTGATCAGCCGTCGATAGACCGAACGCGCCTTGTCGAATTGGTCGAGCTCCTGGAGGGCAAAGGCCAGCGAGAACAGGACCTCGTCCATTCGCTTGAACTTCGGATGGTCGCGCACGAGCGTTGCGTAGGTTCGGATGCTGTCTTCGCGCACCGCGTTGAGCTCGGCCGTGGCGGCCTTTTGGCCGTCTCGCGCCTGCTTGCAACGAGCCTTGTCGCCGTCGCGAGTGCACGCTTCGTAGATCGGGTCGTCGAACGACCGAACTTTGGCGTTCTTGGCGATTTGCATCTCGAACTGCGTCTCGGCGAGACGCAAGAGAACTTCGGGCCGTCGCGGGTCGTCCGCGGCGCTGTTCTTGACGAGACGCTGAAGAATCGCAATCTCGCGCTCGAGCAGGTTTTCCGCCCTTGCGCGCGTCTGCTCTCGACCGAGGAGCGTGCTCATATCGATCTGGAGCGACGGTCCGGTCGCCCCCTGCTTCGCCCTCTTCTTGGGCTCCGTCGCCTTCATGCGCGAGACCGGTGCGGTTCCGCCCTCTTTCGCAGCCGTCTTCTGGGCCCCGGCGGGACAGGCGGCGATCTCTCGCTCGGTGCTCTCCGGAATGCACATCGGCGCGGTGCTCATCGGAGCCTGCTCCGCGGCTGCCTCGCCCCCAAGGATCATCGCGAGCAACCCGCAAAGGAAGCCCGCCGCGTACTTCGGTTTCGTTAGCGCGTGCATAGGTTGGTCACCTGCTGTCGATAGAAGCCGAGCTCATCTCGCCACCATTCCCCGTTGAACGGCCAGAGCTGATGTTCTTCGTCCACGTTCACGTCGCCACCTTTCGATTGCTTGGCGAGCGACATCTGTTGCTGCAGCTCCTGGTCGATTTGACCGCGGCGGAAGGTCGCGATTTCGAGCTCCACCGTGTCGACCTGATTGCTGAGATCTCGAAGCTCGCGAATCAGCCGCTTGTAGCGGCCGCGTGCAAGATCGCCGGCCTGATCCACCGCGAACGCTTTCGCGAGTGAAACGTCTTCGAGAATCTTTTCGCCGATGGGCGAGCCCGCGAAGCTCTCGCCGGACTTCGCGAGCCGAGCTTCTTCCTTGTCGAGCAAGGCAACGTACTCGAGATGCTGAAGCACCGTGCGGTCGCTCAACGCCGTCGACACGATCGGGCGGACCCGAGGCGAAAGATCCGCTTCGTCGTTCCGCACCTTCTTCAGGAACGCGAAGAAGTCGGCGTTTTCCTGGTGCTTCGCCAGCACCGAGTCGAGCTCTTGCTTGACCGGGTCGTACCGGTCGTGGAACTTCGCAACGGTCGCTTCGGCATTGTCGACCTGGCAGTTCACGAAGAAGGTCACCGCCTTCAACACGAGCGCTTCTGGGTAGAAGGCCTCTTCGAAGTAAGGCGAATACAGCGTATGCACGTTGCCGAGCGCGCGCGAGTACTCATCGGCCAGGAAGAACGCCCAGGACGACTCGAAAAGCGAATCGAGCCAGTATTCGCTCGACTGGTCGATCTTCGTCCAGGACTCCACCGACTGGCCGAGCAGGGTGCCGTCGATTTGGCCGCCCGTCGCTTGATTCGCTGCGGTGTAATAGACGCGGGCAAGAGAGATCCACGCGAGGTTTCGCATGCGATCTTCGTCGACCCCTTCGATGTCGCCAGCATCGATGGCGTCTAGAATCGCGCGGAACGACGCGATCGCCGGACGCGACTTGCGCATGCGGATGAACGAAATGCCTTCGAAGAATTTCGCGTAGCTGTATTGCGCAGACTTCACATCGACTTCCTGGAAGACGTCGATCGCCTGCCGGAACGACGCTTGTGCGTACAGGTGACGGCCCATCAAGTAGAGAAGCTGGTTGTAGAGGCCGGGGTTCTTCTCCTTGAACTGTTCGAGTGCGCCGATGCCGTAGCGGCCGACCTTCTCGATGATCCCCGACGACTCTGGAAGCTTCGACGCCAAGAGCCCAAGCCACTCGAGCGTATCTCCGAAGTCGATGTGCGCCGGCCCTTGCGCGCTGATCTCGTCGAACACGGAGAGCGCCGACTGGTAGTAGCCCATCCGGTAGAGCGACTGTCCCAAAAGGAACTGCGCCCGCTGCCGGTTGCCTCGGTCGTCCTTGGTCTTGCCCGCCGACACCCGTTCAAAACCCATCGCAGCGGTTTCGTACTTCTTGGTTTCGAACGCGCTCATCGCTTCGGCGAGCCGTTTCGTCGGCTTGCCCAACTTGACCGGCGCGCGGCTCTGCCCGGTTTCCTCGAGCCCAAAGCTCATGTCCTGTGCTCCGACGGTCATCGGCAACGCCAGACCGCACACCACCACAGGCACCGCCAAAAAGCGGATCCCCTTCATAAAGCGCTCCTTCGCGCGGGACCTTGGTTTTCCAAGTTTCCCCCTGACCCCCAAAATTCGAACGAAACCGACCCCTTCCGGCACGCTCGCATACCATCATAGAAAGCAGCCGAAGGGCTCGTCAAGGTATAGCACCACTGAGCTTTTGGTGGGCTGACTGCAATTGATGCTGGAAACCTGCTCATGAAGCTGACAAATTCAGGGAGAGGCGGCGGTCTGTAGCCCCGTTTCTCCTTTCTGACCCCCGACGGCGGGGGAAGTTTGGGTACGATCTCTTATTGCCGTTATGCTGTGGATGACCGGGGGCTTCTTAGGGGGGCGTGATGCGAGGAAGATTGCTTGAATTGACGGGATTTGTGGCGATTTCGCTGCTTTGTTTGGCGGGGTTGGGCTGCTCGAGCAGCGCGGTGGGCGATCCTTGCTCGCCAGAGCAGGTGCCCATCGGCGGGTTCTTGGCCTCGGAGACCTATCTCGAGACGAGCTCGGTGCAGTGCGCAACGCGCGTCTGCCTCGTCCGAGGATTGATGGGTGACCCGAACAACATTCAAGAAGACGATTGCCCCCGAGGCGAAGCGACCTGCGTCCCGGAAAGCGAAGTCGAGCGCAAGGTCTACTGCTCGTGCCGCTGCGGCGCACCCGACGGAAGCGGTGTGCCCACCTGCGGCTGCCCAGGGGGATTCATCTGCGATCGAGTTCTCGAGACGGGCGGCGACGGGATCCGAGGAAGCTATTGCGTCCGCGACCCGCTGCTCGACGTCGAGTAAAGCCGATCTCGCGCGCCGCGGCGAAGGGCTCGTCGCATCGTTGCTCGAAGAGCGCGGTTTTGAAATCTGCGGCCGTAACGTACGTGTAGGCCGATTGGAGCTGGACATCATCGCCCGGCGGGGCGCGCTGATCGTGGTGTGCGAAGTGCGATCCCGTTCGAGCGCACGGCCGGTATTTCCGGCGGAGACGATCAGCGGGAAGAAGCTCGCCCGCGTGCGGCGCGCAACGGCGATGTGGTTGCGCAAACAGAAGCTCGGTCGAGTGCACGCGCGAATCGACGCCGCGGCCATCGTGTTCGACAGGGCCGGCGGCGAACCCCGAATCGAGTACTACGAAAACGTCTCGTTCCCACTCCGCCACGTTTAAGCCGATCCCGGTCCCCGTCGCTGGCACTGGCACTGGCACTGGCACTGTCGCTGCCCACTGTCACTGCCTACGGAATCCCGTGGCACCTCCGCTCACAGGGGGTCCTCGAGTCCGCCTGCTCACTTGGCGCCGGTGGGTACGCGTTGTTCTCCCGTCCCGAAGCTCCGCCACCGCATTGCTTCAAGCAATCATCGATGCGCTTCTGTCGCCCTGGGTCGTTCGGGTCCGGAATGGAGTGGCACGCCCCGAGCGAA
>JBARTN010000026.1:0-6632 GCA_049645265.1 Polyangiales bacterium | reverse complement strand
CCCTTCGCTTTGGAAGGGCCCGTGGCAACGCGTGCAGTGCCATCTCCCAAACACCTCGGGCTCCGCGCCGAAGATGTGGCAAGTGTAGCAATCCATGGGCATGCCATCGAGATCGACGTGGGCCAAGGATGCCTGCTCTTCGTGGCATTGAGTGCACACACCCGTGTCCGGCGAAGCGAAGCTCTCCTCCGCGGGATCGTGACACTCGTTGCATTCGACCTCTTCGTTGATGATGTGTTGAGAGTGCCCAGGCGAGAGGCGGACCTGAGGCCAGTTCTTCGGCACCATGCGGGTGGGCCCGTCATTGCGCTGTTCTTTCATCGTCGGGATCACGTTGGTGCTGAGCCTCGCAACGAGAAAACCGGCCACGACTCCGAGCGCTGCGAAGATGCCGACTAGGATCGCAGCTCGCTTCATAGGCCTCCGATGTGGCAGAGCCGGCACGGAAGATCGTTAGCTTTGCTCAGACGGCTATTGAAGCCTGCCGGATGCGGATTGCCCCCCGGTCCGCCGACCTGATGGCAACTCACGCAAAGGGTCTCCCCAGCGCCGCCGTGGCAGCTCGCGCAAGAGAGCGGGTCGAGCCGCGCAGCTTGCCCGTGGGTATTGGAAGAGCCAGGCGGGCCCGACCAGCCCGGCGGATGCGGATTCCCACGAACCGGATTCTGGCCTGAAATTCCCAATCTCGTGTGGCAATCGACGCAAAAGAGCTCGCTGTGACAGACGATGCACTGCGCCGGGTCGGCGACTGCCTGCTGGTCGTGAATCGAGATGAAGTTCGCGCGGTGCATCGAATCGCGCAGCGGCGCATCAAAACGAAATCGTGAGGGGATGGTCGGCACCGTAACACCGTGGCACGCGGCGCATTGGCGCTGGGTGTGACAGGCGGTGCAGAGGTCGCCCTGTGCGTTGGCTTGCACCCCGTGCTCGCGCAGGAAGTTACCGTCGTGGACGACGTGGCTCTCGGGCGGAGTCATCTCGCCGGGCAGATCGACGTGACAACCACCGCAGTCCCGCGTGTCCCATTGGCCTTTGTGGGTGTGACAGCTGAAGCAAGTCGGATGCTTGACACGAACGTAGTCGGAACTGGTGGTCACGTTGACGTGACAACGAACGCAATCCCCGGCGCCTGCTTCGTCATGCGTGATGTGCGAGAAGCGCAGATGCTTGCGAGCCATCTCGGCCGCGTGACGATTTCTCGCGCGTCCATGGCAGTTCGAACAGGTATCGGGATTGTGCGGCTCCTCGTGGCATTTCACGCAGTCCGCGGTCGTCGGGAAATGCAACGGCCCCGTATCCCCCGCCTGTTGGATCCCCCCGTGGCACTCCAAGCAGTTGATTCCCTCGACCACGTGCGCGCGGTGTTCGAACGCATTCGATTCCCGCTCCTGCTCGAGACCGAGCATCTTGGCGCAGGCTCCGGCCCAGGCGGCAAGCAGAATCAGGGCTGCGATGGCGACGATGTTCTTCATTGTTTCCCGTGCCAGGTACGCTGATAAGCGACGCGCGCCAGCCCGCGTACGTCGAGTCGTTGGACCTGATTGGCGCTGGCTTCGGCCGCCGCCGCGAAGGACCAACCGCTTTCGTGCCGGTAGCGCAGCGCAAGACGGCCCCAGGGCCAGGCCCTGCCGGTGACCGAGTTGCGGTCATCGGGGATGATCACCTCGAATTCAGGCATCAGGCCCACCGTCTGGTGGACGTCCTCGAAGAGCTGGATGACCGACGCGAGACGGATTCCCGTCCAACGAGCCGTGGCGACCTGCATGCGCCGCAGCTCCCCGAGGACGCTGCCCTTGCCTTCGTCGTCGGTGCGCAGCACCCCACGCAGGTACCCGCTCCATCCCCATTGGTCTTCGGCCTGCTGTCCCGCACCTTCAACGGTCAAATCGAGCCTCGGCGCGGCACGCCAGAAGAGATTCGCGCCGGTCTTCAAGGTTCCCAGGTCGCCCAGAACAGTGAACAACGAGGTCTGTTGCAGGAAGCGGGTGGGGTTGCGCTTGCTCGCAAAAAGCTCACCGCGAAACTTGCGGTTGTTGGTTTGGGAGGAAATGGTTGCAAGCACTTCCGCAAGGCCCGGGTTGACGATCTCCCAGGAGAACTTGGCCGCCATGTCGAGCCAGCTCGCGGCTCGAAGAGAGAAATCTACGCCCACCTCTTCGTCGGAGCGCTGACCGGCGTTGTACCGGTTGTAATACGAGCCGCCGAGCACCCCGATCTTGCCGAGCCCCTGAGAGATCCGGCCTCCCGCGATCCAATCGTACCGGCGCCCTTCGATGTTGCCGTCCACCGGCACCCCGCCGAAGATCTCGAAGTGGGTCTTGGAAGGCGCGCGCAGGATCAAGTGACCGCCATCGACGTGCTGGGCGCGCACCGCGCCGGTTGCGAGAATGAACCGGCCCAACCTGGCGTCGCTGATACCCCTTGGATCCCTCACTTTGATCGTAGCCACGAGCGCTTCGAAGGTGAATTCATTGTCGCGCAGGCCGTACTGAGGCGAGCCAGCTCCGCCCCAAATGAGCGCCTCGGCGTCGACGTACGGATACTTGCGAGTCGAGGCCTCCACGACGATGAGCCCCACGTTGGGGTCGAGCTGCCCCCAGGCCTCGACGCCCACGCTGTGGGGTTGGGCGACCGCCTGAGAAAAGGGAGCCAGGAACGTCAACGCAGCGGCTGCGGCAAGCCCGAACGCGCAGCGCGACACACGTCTGATCTTCCTACTTGCATTGCGACCCAATCGTGGAACATGGTCATCCTGCTCGGACCGCCGTGGACGGGACGAGCCCGTTGAATCATGCACGTATCGCCGCTGTCTTGGATCGCTCTGACTTGTGCCGTCGTCGCGGCTGGCATCATGCTTTACTACTTGATCCGCCGGCCGCCGCTCGACGCTGCGGGCAAGTCGGTGATGATGTTGGGCGTGGGCGTGCTGCCGATCATGGTCGCCATGATCGGCAACATGGAGGGCCTCGCGGCCACCGAGCACCAGTCGTTCTGTGGCAGCTGTCATACGATGGACATGCACATCGCAGACGCCAACGACCCCGACAGCGATTCCCTCTCGGCCATTCACTCCCGCACCATCAAGTTCGGGGACAAGAGCTGCTACGTCTGTCACAAGGACTATGGAATGTTCGGCTACGCCATGACCAAGCTCGGCGGCATGGGGCACGTCTACATGTTCCTGAGCGAGTACGCCTGGTACGACATGGAGGAAGCGCTCCCCAAGATTCACATCGCGCGCCCCTTCAAGAACGACAACTGCATGCAGTGTCACAGCACGACCGGGAAAATCTGGAACGAAGCGGCGGACCATAGGGGACTTCTCGAAGAACTGCGGACCGGAAAGACGAGCTGTGCGAGCGCCGGCTGTCACGGCTACGCGCACCCATTTAGCAAACCGGACGAGGAAACTCCATCGGACACCGAGGTTCATTCGGCGCTCCAAGCCCCAACGCCGGAGGGCACATGAGCCCGCGCGCCAAGTTTGTGAAATTTCTCGATTCGGCTTCCCGGTCGCGGTTGATGGTCTACGCGTGCGTGCTCGGGCTCATCGGCCTGGCGCTCATGAGCTGGTCGCTTTTCGACCAGGGTTGGATTCCCATTATGATGGCGATGTCGGTCGGCCAAGGTATTGGCACGCTATCATTCGCTCTGTTCCTGGTCATCGTGATTATCGACCTGCGCCAGGCCGAATTTCGTCCCTCGCTTCCGCCCAAGCCGCCCAAGCCGCGGAAGTCCGAGGACGACTAGGCGTCCGAACGCGCGCCGCGCAGCAGGACGAGGCCTGCGCCCACGGCGACGATGATCCCTGCCGTGAGGAGCGAGCTTCGGGGCACGAATGGCATCAGACCGAGGCAGCTGAGCGCGCCAGCGAGAGGGACCCATCGCGGCGCGCAAAATGTGCGCGAGGTGCTGCGTTCGCGTCGCTTGATCACGATCAGCGAGACGTTGACGGTGAAAAAGACGAGAAGCAGGAGCAGGCTGGTCGTGCCAGCGAGATAGGTGAGCGTGCCCGAGAGCGCCAAGGCGAGCGCGACCGCGAGGACCGTGAGGACTGCAAGATGCGGTGTGCGACGCTTCGGGTGCACCGTGCCGAGTGCTGTGGGCAGAAGCCCCTGCCGTGACATGCCGTAGATTAGGCGCGAGGCCATGATGAAGTTCAGCAAGCCGGTGTTTGCGACGGCGAAGAGAGCGATCAGTGTGAACAGCCGATCGGGAACGACTTCGGTGGCGCGTTGCACAACGGACAAGAGAGGGGCTTCGGAGGCCGCGAGCTGGTCGGGTCCGACGACGCTTGTTGCGACCAGTACGACCAGCAAATAGAGGACCCCGGTGACGCAAAGGGCGATCAGAATCGCGCGGGGCATGTTGCGTTCCGGGTCCTTCACCTCTTCGGCGACGTTGACCATGTCTTCGAAGCCAATGAAGGCGAAAAAGCCCAACGCCGCGCCGCTCGTGATCTCCCTCCAACCGACGGCATGCCCGGCTTCGATAGTCTCTAGGATACCGGCGTCCGGACTGCGCCCGAGGAAGAGCGCGCCAGCGACGATCACGATCAAAAGCCCGGTGAGCTCGACCATCGTCGCGATGATGTTGGTCGTCGAAGACTCTCGCATCCCTCGAAAGTTGATCGCCGCGAGCAAAAGCAGGATCCCGGCGACTGTTGCGGATGGCGGAAGCCCTGGGACGAGTCCGGTCATGTAGCCGCCAAATGCGACCGACACCGTTGCCAAGGAAAGAATGCCCGAGGAGAGGACCGTCCACCCGACCAGCAGCGACAGGCCGGGGCGCCCGAACGCCTGCTGGGTGAAGAACGACTCGCCGGCGCTTCGGGGGAAGCGACCCCCGAGCTCGGCGTAGGTGACGGCGGTCAAACCGGCCACGACGAGCGCGACGCCAAAGGCTGCCCAGCTCGCGCTCCCCGCCACCCCCGCCACCTTGCCGACGAGCGCATAGATTCCGGCGCCCAGGATGTCCCCGACGCCGTAGAAGACGAGCGCCCAAAAACCAAGGGATCGGCGGAGCTGAGCTGGTTGGGAGTCGATCATCGGGCCGGACGGAATTTCTCGTCGAAGTAGAGGTCGTCTACGACGCAAAGCGCTGGTAGGCTCCCCGACGCCATGAAGCAAACCAAGATCACTCTCGAAGAGAACGAGATCCCAGAGCGTTGGTACAACATTGTCGCTGACATGCCGAACAAGCCGTTGCCGCCGCTCAATCCGGCAACCCGGGAGCCCATCGGCCCCGAGGCGCTCGCACCGATCTTCCCGATGGCCTTGATCGAGCAGGAGGTCAGTCAAGAGCGCTGGATTCCGATTCCCGAAGAGGTGAGACAGCTCTATACGCAGTGGAGGCCGTCGCCCTTGTTCCGTGCCCGCGCGCTCGAGAAGGCGCTCGATACGCCTGCGCACATTTACTACAAATACGAGGGCGGCAGTCCGGCTGGCTCACACAAGCCGAACACGGCGGTCGCACAGGCGTATTACAACAAGCAGGAGGGCGTGAAGCGGATCGCGACCGAGACAGGCGCCGGTCAGTGGGGAAGCGCGTTGAGCTTCGCCTGCCAGCACTTCGGACTCGGCTGCGAGGTCTACATGGTGCGCATCAGCTACGACCAAAAGCCGTACCGGAAGATGATGATGAATACTTGGGGTGCGGAGGTGATTCCCTCGCCAAGCCCTCAGACCGAGGCGGGTCGCAAAATCCTCGCGGAACACCCCGACTCGCCTGGAAGCCTCGGCATTGCGATTTCCGAAGCCATGGAGCGCGCTGCGACCGACCCCGACACGAAGTACTCGCTCGGCAGCGTGCTCAACCACGTGCTCACTCACCAGACCGTCGTGGGGCAAGAAGCGGTCAAGCAGATGGAGAAGGCGGGCGAGCTACCCGATGTGGTCATCGCGCCGTTTGGCGGGGGATCGAACTTCGCAGGGCTCAGCTTTCCGTTCCTTCGGATGAACTTCACGGAGGGTCAGAACATCCACTGCTTGGCAACCGAGCCCACGTCGTGCCCGAAGCTCACGCGTGGCGTCTTCCGTTACGACTTCGGCGACTCCATCGGGATGACGCCGCTCATCCCCATGTACACCTTGGGTCACAATTTCGTGCCGGCGAAGATCCACGCGGGCGGCTTGCGCTACCACGGGGCTGGTGCGCTCGTCAGCCAGCTCCTTCATGACAAGCTGATCGACGCCGAGGCCGTCGATCAGATCGAGAGCTTCGAAGCGGGAGTGCTTTTCGCGCGCGCCGAGGGCATCATCCCCGCGCCGGAAGCCAATCACGGTGTGGCGTCGGCGATTCGCCAGGCAAAGCAAGCGAAGGAAGAGGGCAAAAAGCGCGTCATCCTCTTCAATCTCTGCGGCCACGGTCACTTCGACATGTCGGCGTACGAGGCTTACTTCTCGGGCAAGCTCCATCGCCACGAGCTCAGCCAGCAGGACATCGACACGGCACTCTCCGAAATCGACACGCCCGAAATTCCCGAAACGGCTGCGTGAGTGCGCGGGTAACGAACATGCGCATCACGTCCATCGAGCTTTATCACGTCTCGGTTCCACTTCGGCAAACGTTCTGGCCGTCGTGGATTCCTGGGTACCCGCAGACACACAACCGCTTCACGCTCGCGAAGCTGG
>JBARTN010000025.1:0-14882 GCA_049645265.1 Polyangiales bacterium | reverse complement strand
GCCGCTGCCCGGTCGCTTCGTGTTCCGAGCTCGCTCGTGGTTCCAGCCTCGACCGGCGTCATCGGCGTGCAGCTGCCTCGCGAGAAGATCGAAACGGCGATTCCCGATCTCGTGGAGGATCTTTCGGAGGCTGGCGCATCTCGGTTCGCCCGCTCCATTCTGACCACCGATCGCGGACCCAAGGTCGCGCAAGCCGAGGTCAACGTCGGCCGAACGACATGCAGCGTTCTCGGCATCGCCAAGGGCGCGGGGATGATTCATCCAAACATGGCCACGACCCTTGCGTTTGTGACCACCGACGCTCCCGTTCGTCAGGCGACGCTCTCGAAGCTCTTACGGCAAGCGACCGAGCTCAGCTTCAACCGTGCCACCGTCGATGGCGACACCAGCACGAACGATTCGATCTATGCGCTTGCATCGGGCGCAGCGACCCATCGAGCCATCGAAGAGAAGAGCGCGGGAGGCCGGCGCTTCCTCGGCGCACTCACCGAGGTCCTCGAATCGCTCGCCAAAAAGATCGTCGCCGACGGGGAGGGCGCCGAACACCTGGTGCGGATCGAGGTTCGCGGCGCCCGAACCGACGCCGATGCGGTGCAGATCGCCCGGACCATCGCGGGCTCCCAACTGGTCAAGACCGCACTCCACGGCTGCGACCCGAACTGGGGCCGTATCGTTGCTGCCGCGGGGCGCTCAGGCGCACGTTTCAATCCTGATCACGTGTCGGTGCAGATCGGCCAAGTCTCGATTTTCGAGCACGGGACGCCCGTCATGACTTCAAAAACCGAGGCGAAAGCGGCTGCCACGATGAAGCGCAAGGAATACCAGATCTCGGTTGCAGTCGGGCCTGGGCGCGGACTCGGTCATTATTGGACCTGCGACCTCGGTCACGAGTACGTTCGGATCAACGCCGACTACCGGACGTGACTCAAAACGATGCTGCGCAAAATCACCCTCCTTTGTGCCACGCTGCTCGCGATCCACGCGACGGCCGGCGCCGACAAAAACAACGATGCTCCCGCCGAAGCCGAGCCCGCTGCTGAAGCGAAGCCCGAGCGCTTGTGCATCAAGGACGAGAAGCTCGAGGGTGTCGCCCATCAGCTGGCGAAGCTTCAACACATCCCTCCTTCGCCCGAGCTCATCAAGGCTGCGCGTGAAGCCGGTGTCGACGCAAATCCCGTCTATGCCAAGTTCGGGGTCACCGGTGAGTTCGACAGCTTCAAAGTCTGGCTCGAAGATCTGAACGAAACCTCCGACGCTCCGCTGATCTGTGGCCGCGCCCGGTCGGGGGAGCGCATCGTTCTGGTCGCGGCGGTGCGGGCCGGCGTGCTCTCGGAGGTAGGACGAAATTATCTTCACGCCGTGGTCATCGAGGATTTCCGAGATCCGTACCTCGTCGTGCGAGATGCCACAGGCTCTTCGCGGCGCGTCGCGGTCGACGGTGGCGAGTTCGGCTCGACGATCTCGGTTCCGATCGAGTGGGGGCGTCCGCTCTTCGTCCAACTGGTTGCGACCGGGCCCAGTGGACCTCGACCCGTTGCGGAGCGTTGGGTAGGCAACATTCCAGAGGGCCCGGCTACGCGAAGCGGCTCTCAGTCCCCAGAGGCATGGCTCATGCAGCTACGGCGTTCGGCCGACGCTCGCTCGTTGCGGTCGAACCGACTGCTCAGTCAAGAGGCGACGAGCCACGCGCAAATGATCTGTGATTCGGGCCGACTTGGCCACGAGCTCGACGCCAATGGCGACCCCGAAGCTCGCCTGCTCAAGCGGGGCCTCCAAGCGCGCGTCGTCGGAGAGGCGGTGGCACGGGCGGCAACCATGCGCGAAGCCCTCCACGCGATCGAGGACAGCCCGAGTCATCGCATGACGGTGACGGACCCGCGTTTCACCGACGCCGGCTATGGAAAAGCCGAGGACGAAAAGGGCCGCACCTGCGCGGTCATCCTCCTGGCATCGTGGCCGCGCAAAGTGCCCTGAGCTCAGGGCGCGATCGACTCGTGTTCTTTGACCCGGTTCGAGCCGGCCTTGTGCGCGGAGACCAGAATCTGCGCGAGCGCCAAGCCCGCGACGATGGTGCCGACGGTACCGGCCAGAATTGCGGCGATCGTGGGCCCCTCGATGTTCGCCGGCCCGTGGTCGACCGGCCAGAGCCCGCTCGCAATGAGTAGAGCGATGTATATGGAATAGAGCACGAGCACGGCCACCGCCCAGACGTGCGAGCCGCCTCTGGTGCTGCTGTCCATGAAGGCCATGAGGGAGAGCAGGGCCAACAGGCCGAAGCCCAAGTGCGTGATCGCGGGTGCCCAGGATTGCCAATGGCCGTCCAGCATGACGAGGGTCTCGTGGCCCCCTGAGACAAAAAACCAGGTGCCCAAGGCGAGGACCCCGAGAGTCACCGCCAGTCGCGCCAGGCGTGCGCCCCGGTAGTACGCCCGAAAAAGCAGACTTCCGCTGAGGAGGATGGTTGCGCTGGCCAAGATCACGCCGTCGGGCGCGATACCCTGCAGCGTTTGCTGCCAAAGAGCGACCCCTGTCGCGACCGCGCCGGCCACGAACATCGCGATGGCGCGCCCCTGATAGGACAGGGGCGTGAGCGCCAAGGTCGCAGTCATGATCAGCAACGCCAGGGAGACGAAGGTCAACGGATGTATCCCACCGGTGAGCAGGACGGCTAGCGCGCCGAGAGCGCTCAGGACGACGGCCGTCACGCGCAGCGCTTTCTCGCCCGGGCTCGATGGCCGCATCTGCTCGCGCAGCAGATCCGAGGCGAGAATGGGCGGCCCCGGCGGAATCGGCACTTTCGGAATGCTTGCTGCCGTCTCGCGCTCGGCTGTGGAGCCGCGTACCGGCTCGCTTCGCGATTCGCCCGCGGCGGTCGCCACCTGGCGGTCGCTCTCGGTGCCGTTCTTTTTGCGGTGAAGCGGCAAGACCGGGGCTGGCTCGCTCTGTGGCTCGCGCTCGCGAATGGTCGTGCGGCTGACGGTGAGGTTCTCTGGGTCGGCGGCTTCCGGTTCGGAGAGTGCGACGACCGCGACCGCCCGGGCGGACGTCGGGACTCCTGCCTGAGGGGGAAACGTCCCGCGTGGGCGTTCGGGCTCGCTCCGCGCATCATCCAGGGTGAATTCACGAGAGATTGGAACCACCGGCTTCCCGCCAGGAACCGGCTCGCCACACGTGCCACAGAACGCGTCCGTTCTCAGCACCTTTCCTTCGCAGCTATTGCACTTGGGCATTGGGTCCGGCCTGCGCCGTTGTTGAGATCATACGCGGGAGAGCGCGCGCACTTCAACCTGCGTGGTAGGGGAATGTATGTTTATCGGCCCGTTCGAGCTCGCGGTTGCGCGGACCACGACAATCGGTTGCACGTCTATGACAGAAATGTCCTACCGGTAAGGTCGGTGGCGAGAAAAACGCGGCTTTTGAGTGGCGTTCGAGTTGGCATCGCGATTGCAATGTACCCCATCGCTTGCTTATGACCCTTCGCCGTGCACTTTCCAGCTTGCCCGGCATCCGCGCGGCGTTGGGTCGTTTTTTTACGAAACATTGGGAAATTTCGTCTTAACTTTCTTGCCCTAGCTTTTTGACTGTAGCATCGATTCTTTCGTTTGAAATGGGTCACCGATTGGTGGCCCATTTTGCTTTTAAACACGAAACGACTGCCAATGAGAAAGGCCCGCCCCAGGACAAAGCTGAAGGAGCGGGCCGTTCGTACGGGAGGATCAGGAGAGCCGAAGAGCCTTTTGGGCGCGCCGCTGGCGGTTAGCCGACCTCGCGCAGGGCGTCCTTGGCGTGAAGCTTTTCTTTTTTGAGTTGATGGAGCTCGAGCTCCTCGGTCGGAGTGAGACTCATGCGGCTGTCGAGCGCTGCGACGCGCTCCGATAGGGCGGCATGCTTTTTTTCGAGGTGCGACTTCTGTCGCTCCGGCGGGATGGTTCGAGCGTGGTGCTTGGGCATGTCACCTCCGAGGTGTCCAGTGGATTTTTTTGCCAAGACATAACAAGACATCAACCAAAAGGGGTCGGACGCCAATGAAACGAGATGGGAGCGCGCGGTTCCGCCTTTCCATCATACTACGGTCGTGGTCGAGAATGATCAATCCCACAATGGGGATTTGTGCTTGCCTTGTGTCCGCGCCTTCACGATGAATACTACGCGATTGGGAGCGTTTTACAGCTTGATGATCACGAGACTTCTTTGGGTTTTGAGTTTTTGTTTCGTGGTGATTTTGCAGCCCGGCGGCACCGGCGCCCAGAAGGCGGAACCGCTCGACCCAGCTGTGGTCGTCGGTTTGGTTCAATCGTTCTACGACCAAACCAAGACCTTGCACGCTGAGTTCGAGCAGACTCGCTATACGCGGCTTTACGATCGCTACGATCGCGCGAAGGGGAAGGTGGTCTTCAAAAAGCCCGGGATGATGCGCTGGGATTACGCGCAACCGAACGGGCAGGTCTTCGTGAGCAACGGAAAGACGCTGCTGATCTACCAGCCGCCCGAGAAAGGCGAGAAAAGCGGACAGCTCATCGAGCGCGCGCTCGACCAGGATCAACTCCCATCCGCATTTTCATTTTTGATCGGCAGCGGCAACCTCGAAAAGGACTTCGAAGTTCGTCTGCTAGAGCATGACAACGAGAAGTTCAAAGGCGGCTATGTGCTGCAGCTCATTCCGCGCCGGCCGACACCGAGCTACGAGCAGTTGATCTTCTACGTGCGGACACTGACCACCGACGGCAAGCGCGCTGGCATCGTGCAGCGCGTCCTGATCATCGACTCGGAGGGGAACCGTAACCGCTTCGACTTCTCGAAGATCAAGTTCAACCGCGACGTTCCCGACAAGCGCTTCAGCTACCGTCCGCCACGAGGTACGCAGAAGATCAAGCCCTGAGCGAAGGCTCGGCGGCGTGGCGGTCATGAACCCGGAGGATCGCCCGCCGCAGGGCGATGCGATCGTTTGGTCGAACGAGCTCGACATCGGGGTGACGCCGCATTCGCGCCGGGATCGCAGCTGCCTCGGTGGCGATGATCGGAAGAGCGCGTGCCTCGGCCTCGAACAGGACCGTAGGCAGACCGTCGAGCGGCCCCGAGGGCACCACGATGGCATCACAGGCGCGAAGGAGGGCTTCTTTTCGTTCGCCCCCAACCCAGCCTTCGAAGATCGCGTCGACTCGAAGGCGTTGCGCCAGAGCGCGCAGCTGGTCGCGCTCCGGGCCGTCCCCGGCGATCCGGATGCTGAGGGGCTCGGGCAACGCCGCGATGGCGTGAAGAAGCTCCGCGAGGCCTTTGACGGGGACGAGGCGTCCCAAGAAGAGCAATGTGAAGCCCTTGATGCCGAGGCGGCGACGAAGCTCTGTGCGGGGTTCGGCCAGCTCCTTCGGCAGCTCGATCGGCATGGGGCCTACGTGGCTACGCACCCTATCGGGCCCGACCCCCGCCGTTTCCAAAAAGCGATCGCGGAGCGCAGAGCTCAGAAACCACATCGAGCTGGCCCCGTTGGCGATCTCGCGTGCAATCGCGCGGCCCCCCGGCATCTTGGAGAGCCAGCGGACGTCGGTTGCGTGGCAGAGGCAAAGATGCGGGCGCCCTCCGGCCGTTCTCGAGGCGACCCAGCCGCTTGGAATGCACCAGGAGCTGAGCAAGGCGTCACAGTCCGCGAGCTCGCGCCTCGATGCGCGGTAGAGCGCAGCCGTGAACGACAGAGCGCCGAGCCACCTCGCGGGCCGTAAACGCAAGTTGTCCGGTGCCCCGCTCCCATAGAAAGACTGCTGCAGGGCCCGCGGCCGTGCATAGGGTACCCAGCGCACCTCGATACCGGGCCAGCGCGCGGGCGGGCCGGATCGCCGCGGCTCCGGAGTCAAGACGCGAACGGTATGACCCTGCTCGACGATCCCCCGCGCCGCGGTCAGGAGAAACGAGCCGCTACAGTCCCCCTCGAAGCGTGGGAAGCCCGTGGTGACGAGGCCGACGTTCATCGCTGCCTCACTCCACGGTGACGGTCTTGGCGAGGTTGCGTGGCTGGTCGACGTCGGTGCCCTTGTGGTCCGCCACGCAGTACGCGTAGAGCTGCAGAGGCACGACCGTGACGAACGGGCTCAGCGCTTCGTGGGTTTCCGCAACCTCGACGAAACGCTCGCAAAGTGCCTGACCCCGGGTGTCGCCCGCGACGGTCACGCCGAGGATCCTCGCTTCGCGCGCGCGCGCTTCTTCTAGGTTGCTCGAGACGCGTTCGTAGTGTTTGTCCTTCGGCATGAGCACGATCACCGGTACGTGCGAATCGAGAAGCGCAATGGGCCCGTGCTTCATCTCGCCCGCGGCGTAGCCCTCCGCATGCACATACGAAATCTCTTTGAGCTTGAGAGCGCCTTCGAGCGCCATCGGGTAGCTGAGGCCGCGGCCGAGGAAGAGCACGTCTCGGGCATCGGCGTAGTCTCGAACGATGTCGCTGATCGTCAGATGGGTCATCCGGAGCCGCTCGCTGATCTCCTGCGGAATCCGCGCCAGCCCTTCGACGAGCTCGCTGGCCTGAGCGTCGTCGATCGCGCCGCGACGCCGGCCGAGCCAGATGCTGAACATCAGCAGGTTGGCCAACTGTGTGATGAAGCACTTGGTCGAGGCGACGCCGATCTCCGGCCCGGCGTGCGTGTAGAAGCTCGCGTCGGCCATTCGGGGGATCGCACTGCCGTTGACGTTCGCGATCGCCAGGACCTTGGCTCCGCGCTCCTTGGCCTCTTTGGCCGCCATCAACGTATCGATGGTTTCCCCCGATTGACTGACCGCGATGACCAGGTCGCCTTCGCCGATGACCGCGTCGCGGCCGCGGAACTCGCTTGCGAGCTCGGCAATGGCCGGCACCTTCGCGAGCTCTTCGATCCAGTACCGGCCCGCGATCGTCGCGTGATGGCTGGTGCCGCAGGCGAGCAGAATCACCCGTCGAATGCTCTTGGCGTCCTGGTCGCTGAGGCCGATCTCGGGCGTTGCGATGTCGGCTTTCTCGCGGTCGAGCCTGCCGCGCAAGGTGTCTTCGAGCGCGCGGGGTTGCTCGAAGATCTCCTTGAGCATGAAGTGCTTGTAGCCGTCCTTCTCGGCCATCACCGGCGACCAGGAGATGCTTCGTGGGCGTCGGCTGATCTCGGTGCCGTCGAGCTTGGTCAGCGTGAACCCCTCGGCTTCGAGCACGGCGACTTCGCCATCCTCCATGAACACCATCTGGTTCGTGTAAGGAAGAAGCGCCGGAATGTCGCTGGCGCAATAGGTTGCGCCATTGGACACCCCGATCACCAGAGGGCTTGCGCTCTTTGCGACCACGATGCGGCCCGGCTCCTTCTCCGAAATGACAGCGATCGCATAGGCGCCCTCGACGTGCCCGAGCGAGCGGCGAATCGCGGTCACCAGGTCGTGTCCTGCATTGGTCTCGCGATGGATCAGGTGCGCGACGATCTCGGTATCGGTGTCGCTGCTCATCACGAAGCCGCCGGCTTCGAGCTCGGTACGCAGCTCCAAGTGGTTCTCGATGATCCCGTTGTGGACGACGGCAATCGGACCCGCCACGTGCGGGTGCGCGTTGACCTCCGAAGGGCGGCCGTGTGTGGCCCAACGGGTGTGCCCGATCCCGACGGTGCCGGGAAGTCCCTCTCGAAGGAGAGCCTTTTCGAGGTTTCGAAGCTTTCCGACCGCTCGAACGATCTCGATGCCGTCTTTGGCGTGCACGGCTAGGCCCGCCGAATCGTAACCCCTGTATTCAAGCCGCCGAAGCCCATCGAGCAGCATCGGTGTGGCCTGTTCGTCACCTACATGACCAACGATTCCGCACATGGTCTGACTCTACTGGATGGGGCCGCGCTGTGCACCAGAGCTGCCCGCCTTCGGTCGCTTGTCCTCGAACTTCGCCTTCAGCTCGCCGTCGGGGGAGACCACGGTCACCGGCCCGAACTGTTGGAGAGACTGGGCGAAATCCGCCGCCTGGCCGACGATCACGACCAAGGAGTCCTTGGGCCGGATGTAGTTGCGGGCCGCGTACTGCGCCTCCGAGGCGCTGGTCTTCCGGATCCACTGGCGGTAGCGGTCCCAGTAGTCGTCGGGCAGCCCGAAGGTGCGGAGCTCCACCACCAGCTCGGAAAGCTTGCCAGGCGTATCGACCTTGAGCGGGAACGAATCGCTCAAGTACCGCTTTGCATTCACCAGCTCCTCCGGCTCGGCGGGCTCCTGGTGGATTCGCTCGAGGTGCTCGAAGAAGGCGCCGAGCGCTTCGTTGGTCACCTCGGTTCGTACCGAGGCGTAGGCGACGAACGGGCCGATCTCCACACGCCCGCTAATCGCGCTGTACGCGCCGTAGGTAAGGCTCCGCTCTTCGCGAAGGTCCATGAAGAGTCGGGAGGCCGCAGAGCCACCCAGGACCTGGTTTGCGACCACGAGCGGAATCCACTCGCGGTTTGCACGGGCGATCGCGAGATTACCGAGGTACATCACCGATTGCACCGAGCCGGGTCGATCGACGACCAAGATGTGGCGATCGGTGGGCCGCGGCGGCTCGGCGTAAGTCGGTACCGCGCGCTTGCCCGCGTTCCAGGAGCCGAGCGTCTTTTGCGCTGCCTCGGCGACCCGTTCGGGGTCGACATCGCCTGCAACCACTAAGAACGCGTTCTTGCCTACGAAGTGCTCGCGATGCCAGCGCGCCAAGTCCTGGCGCCGAACCCTCTTCACCGCCTGGGGGTTGGTATCGACCGTTCCGTAAGGATGCTTGCCATAGAGCTGTCGGTAGAACGTGCGGCGCGCGATGTAACTCGGTTCCCGTTCCGAAAGCGCCAAGCGATCGAGCTCACGCCGCTTGAGCTTCGCGAGCTCCGCGGCGCTGAAGGCAGGTGTGCCTGCGACCTCGGCCAGGATGCCCATCACCCGATCGAATTGCTCGGTGAGCGCGCGGACGCCGACATAGGTGTTCTCTTCGTCCGAGCTGGCCCAGAGGTCGGCTCCCAGGAACTCGATCTCCTCGGCGACCTTTGCGCCCGAGCGCTTCGTGGTGCCTTCCTTGAGCATCTGGGCGACCAAGCCCGACAGCCCCGGCAGCTTCGCCGGGTCGGACTCAGCGCCGCTGCGCAGGACCAGCGTTGCATACACGACAGGGAGTTGATCGGCGACGATGGTGTTGACCTGCAGGCCATTTTTCAGCTCGGCGATGTGCACCGGTGGAAGCGACATGTCCTTGGCCTCCGTCGGCGCCGGCGGAGACTGACGTTCGGGCTGCGCCTGGGCTTTCGCATCCTTGGCGGACTGCGGCTCGACGCTGCCGCTCCCCTTGGAAGCGCTGCATGCTGCCAAGAGCAGCACAGCGCCCAAGCCGACGACGGCAAAACGGAATCGATGCCAGGTCATCACTTCTCCTCCGAATCGGGGGCCGTGCCGGGCAGGACGTTGAGCACCGTACGTTGGTTCGTATCGAAATAAGTGCCTGCCACACGCTTGACGTCCTCGGCCGAAACCGCGAGGTAGTAGTCGGGCTCCAACTTGAGCAGATTCGCGTCGCCCCAGTAGAGCTCGTACTCCGCAAGTCGCTGCGAGCGCGACATATTCGACTGGAGGCCGAAGACGAACGCTGCATGGATTCGGTTCTTGGCCTTTTCGAGCTCGCGATCCGTCACGCCTTTGTCGGCAATCGCCGCGAGCTCGGCCAAAATCGCATCCTGCGTTTCTTTGGGAGCGTGCCCGCTCGCCATGACCGCCCAAGTCGAAAAAAGATCCGGACCGCGTCGGTCATCGGTGCCAACGGTGATGTCCTGGCAGATCTCTTTCTCCTTCACCAGGGATTGATAGAGCCGGCTCGACTCGCCATCGCCGAGCACCAAGGCGAGGATCTCGAGAGCGTAGTGATCGGGAGAGCGGTTGGGCGGGATGTGGTATGCAAAATGGAATGCGGGAAGGGTTGCGTTTGCGTCGTACATCGTCTCGGTGCGCTCCGCGTTCTGCACAGGCGGCCCCGGCTCCACCAACGCCGGGGTTCCACGCGCTGGAATCCCGCCGAAGTATGTGTTGATCAGTCGCACCGCCTCCTCGGCGTCGAAGTCGCCGCTGATGCTGAGAACCGAGTTGTTCGGCGCGTAGAACGTATCGAAGAAGTCCTGGACGGCTTCGAGTGGCGCATCGATCAAGTCCTGCATGTCGCCAATGGTCGAGTGCGCGTAGGGCCAGTAATCGCCGTACGCCAGCTCGTTGATGCGAAGCATGCTCGGGATGTAAGGCTGGTTGTCGATCCGCTGACGGCGCTCTTCCATGACGGTCATCCGCTGGTTCTCGAAGTTCTCCTGAGTGATCGCCAGTGATCGCATTCGGTCCGCTTCGAGCCAGAGCCCTAGAGCCAGCTCGTTCGAGGGCAGGGTCTCGAAGTAGTTGGTACGGTCGTTGCTCGTGGTGCCGTTGGCGTTCCCTCCGCGGTTGATGATCAGGCTGAAGTGCTCGCCCTTACCGACGTTGGCCGAGCCCTGAAACATCATGTGCTCGAACAGATGCGCGAAGCCCGAGCGCCCCTTGGCTTCGTTTCGTGAGCCGACGTCGTAGTAAACCGAGATCGCCACCGTCGGGACGGTATGGTCTTGGTTCATGACGACGCGCAGGCCGTTTTCGAGCGACGTGCGGCTCACCTGAAGATTGGAGAGCGCTACCGCGTTCTGCTCTGCGATCGCGTCGCTTCCTACGAGGAGCGTCGCGGCGGCGACCAGCACCCCCAATGCTGTACCCATCAGTATCCGGCTCATCTGACTCCCATCAACACGCGAAACGCGGAAAAGCTTCCAGGGTCGCTACCACATTCACCCCTGGGGGCAAAGCGGTTGACGGCGGTCCGGCTTTTGCGACACTCCCTGACCCGCATGACCGCCGCAGTGTTATCGATTGGCACCGAGCTCACCCGTGGTGAGTTGGTGAACACAAACGCCACGTGGCTCGGCGAAGAGCTGACCAAGCTTGGATTCGAAGTCGTCGAGCACGCCACCGTCGACGATCAGCTCGAGCGAATCGTGACGCTGATACGACGCTTTGCGAAGACGAACCGGGTCGTCGTCGTGACCGGCGGGCTCGGGCCGACGTCCGATGATCTCACCACCGCGGCGGCAGCCTCGGCAGCCGGCGTCGAGCTTCGCCGTGATGAAGGAGTCGTCGAAGGGATTCGGCAGAAGTTCAAAGCGTTCGGTCGGGTGATGCCCGAATCGAACGCGAAGCAGGGCGACTTTCCGGAGGGCGCGCAAGTCCTGCCAAACGCCGTGGGCACCGCGCCAGGCTTCGCGTTGAGTCTGGGAGAGGTGCGGTTCTTCTTCGTTCCCGGCGTGCCGCGCGAAATGAAACACATTTTTCACGAATCGATCGTGCCTGCGATTGCCGCACTTGCCGAGCCCCGAACCCACCAGGTGCACATCCGCACGTTCGGAATGACGGAGTCGGGTGTGGCTCAGACGCTTCGCGGACTCGAGGAGAAGCACGAAGGCTTGACGCTCGGCTATCGCGCGCACTTTCCCGAAATCGAGGTGAAGGTTCACGTGCGCGACGATTCCGCGGCGGAAGCCGAACGGCGATCTGAATCGATCGCCGACGAGGTGCGTGCGCTTCTAGGCCATGCGGTGTTTGGGGGCCGTGGGGATTCCTTTGCCGAAGCGGTGAGCAAGGTCCTTCGCGACAAGGGCAAGACGCTGGCTGTGGCCGAATCGTGCACCGGTGGGAGGGTGGGCGAGATGCTGACCCGAGTGCCCGGCGCCTCGAACTACCTGCTGCTCGATGCGGTCGTTTACGCGAACAGCGCCAAAGAGGCGGTGCTCGGCGTGGGCAAAGAGGTCTTGCGCGCGCATGGTGCGGTGAGCGGGGAGACCGCGGCCGCCATGGCCGAAGGGGCGCTACGAGTGGCAGGCGCCGACATCGCGGTGTCGATCACCGGGATTGCCGGGCCCGACGGCGGCACCGAGGACAAGCCGGTCGGGACGATTTGGTTTGGCCTGGCTCGCCACGGTGAGAAGACGATCACCAAACACCGGAAGCTTCCCTGGGGACGCGAACGGGTTCAAATCTTGGCGTCCTACGTTGCGCTCGAGCTCGTGCGGCGCGCGGCACTAGGGCGCGACCTCGACCTCGGCGAGCGCTGAGTCCTGCGTCGCGCTCCGCTTGCGACCCGCTCCGAGGTTCCGGTCGGCAGCGGGCGGCTGCATCTTTCCGAAGAACTTCCATTTAAACTTGCGCATGAGCTTGTCGGAGTAGGCTAGGGTCCTATGCGGGCTCCGGGGGGACGCGACGGCTGCTTGCTCCCCAATCCTCGGGCACGAACTTGACTAGTGTAGGCAAGCCGACTAGACGGGTGTTCAGGTAGTTTCACCCAAAGGAATTCACGCCATGGCCGACTCGAACCGCGAAAAAGCCCTCAACCTAGCCCTCGGAACCATTGAGAAAGCTTACGGAAAGGGCGCGATCATGCGGCTGGGCGACGAATCCGCCAAAATCAAGGTGGCGGTGATTTCGAGCGGGGCGATCTCCCTCGACCTCGCCCTGGGTGTCGGAGGGTATCCGCGGGGCCGCATCATCGAGATTTATGGCCCGGAGTCGAGCGGCAAGACAACGCTGACCCTCCATGCGATCGCCGAGTGTCAGAAAAAGGGCGGCATTGCGGCCTTCATCGACGCCGAGCATGCCCTCGACCCGAACTACGCCCGTAAGCTGGGTGTGAACGTCGACGAGCTCCTGGTCAGCCAGCCCGACAACGGCGAACAGGCCCTCGAAATCGCCGACACCCTCGTCCGTTCGGGCGCGGTCGACATGATCGTCATCGACTCGGTGGCAGCCCTGGTGCCCCGCGCCGAGATCGAAGGCGAGATGGGCGACAGCCACGTCGGTCTTCAGGCGCGCCTGATGAGCCAGGCGCTTCGAAAGCTCACCGGCAACCTCCAAAAGAGCCAAACCAGCCTCTTCTTCATCAACCAGATCCGCATGAAGATCGGCGTGATGTTTGGAAGCCCCGAAACGACCAGCGGGGGCAACGCACTCAAGTTCTATGCCTCGCAGCGTCTCGACATTCGCCGCATCGGCACGATCAAAGTCGGCGAAACCGCGGTCGGCAACCGTTGCCGCGTCAAAGTCGTCAAGAACAAGCTCGCGCCTCCGTTCCGTCTATGTGAGTTCGATATCCTCTTCGGTACGGGCATCAGCCGTACGGGCGACGTGCTCGACCTCGGCGTCGAAGCCGGCATCATCAACAAGTCGGGCGCTTGGTACAGCTACGGCGAAGAGCGCGTCGGCCAGGGCCGGGATAACGCGCGCACTTTTCTCGAAGAGCATCCCGACGTTCTAGCGACGGTAGAGCTCAAGCTCATGCAGAAGCACGGTCTCATCGAAGAGGACCAGCCCACCGTGCCAGAGGCTGGCGAAACCAAAGCAGCCGCGCCCGCGCCGGCCAAGAGCGACGCGAGCAAACGCGCGCGGCCGAACTGAGCCCCTTTGCCGAGCCGCTCGGCGACGGTTTTCCTCAATCTTGAATTCAGCCACGAAAAAGCCCTCAAGATACTGAAATCACAAAGGTTTGCCGAAAAGTAAGCATTGACTTTCGGTCGGGGTTTTGCTATACATATCAAGTGCACGGAGTTGTCTGCACGGCCCGTGACGAACGGTTTCCTGCCCCGCGCTGACGGGGCGGGTTTTCGTCGTTTTTGACCCGGAGGAGAGTGATTTCATGAGCTTCAGCGTAGGCGACAAAGCGGTTCATCCGGCCCACGGGGTTGGCGAGATCACTCAAATCGAGGAGCTGCTGATCGGTTCCGATAAAATCGATTTCTATATACTCAAGCTCGTGAATGGGAAATCCGGGACGATCCGCGTCGCGTTGAACGCGGTCGATCGCGTGGGCCTTAGGCAGGTCATGTCCCGCAGCGCCGCCAAGACGGTGCTCGAAGAGCTCAAAAAAGACGAGATGGCCGTCACGTCACAGCCATGGAATCGGCGCTACCGGGAGTACACGGAGATGCTCAAGAGCGGCTCCCCAATCAAAGTTGCAAAGGTCTTGCGCGATTTGGCGAAAGTCCGCGCGGACAAGGGCGAGCTCAGCTACGGTGAAAAGAAGCTCATGGAGCAAGCACGAAAGCTCCTGATCACCGAGTTGGCTCTGGCGCGCCGAGTCCGCGAAGAGACCATCGAGCGCGACATCGACAACATCCTCAATTGAGAAAAGGGGACAGTCCCCTTTTCTAGCGGCTGTTCTTCTCATCGTGGCCGGATCGGCCGAAGCGCCTCGAAAGCTCCGCGAAGAGGTCGCGCAGCGAAACGTCGCGGAGCACGAGCCCGACCAGCATGTGATAGATGAGGTCGCCTGCCTCAGAGGCAACTCGCGCGTCGGATTCGTCAATGAGAGCCTGACCTAGCTCGGCAGCTTCCTCGCGAACTTTGGCGTCGATCTTCGTCGGGCCTGCTTCGAGCAAGGCCTTGGTGTAGCTCTTGTCCGCATTCGACGCCTTGCGCTCCCGAAGCGTGCGTTCGAGGCGCAAGAGCGTAGACCCCGCGATCTCCCCGCCGGCGTCGACCAAATTGCCGTCGCTGTCCAGGCGCCGAAAGAAACAAGTGTCGGCGCCCGTGTGACAGGAAGGGCCGGCGGGATCCACCATGTAGATCAGCGTGTCGCCGTCGCAGTCGACCCAGATGCCGCGAACCGCGATCGTGTTGCCGCTGGTCTCGCCCTTCTTCCACAGCTGCTTCCGCGAGCGGCTGTAGAAGTGGGCCAACCCCGTCTCGAGCGTGCGCCGAATCGCGTCCTCGTTGGCATACGCCATCATTCGCACCTCACCGGTCTCCGCGTCCTGCGCGATCACGGCGACGAGGCCTTGGGCGTTGAAGTTGAGGGAGTCGAAGGACATTTGCGGTGGGGGTACGCCAGGTTA
>JBARTN010000024.1:0-7406 GCA_049645265.1 Polyangiales bacterium | reverse complement strand
ATCTCCGTGAGATTTGCTTCGTCGAGGAGCCGAATGAGCTCACGCAGTTGATCCAGGTCCAGCTTCATGGTGTTCCCCGGCGGCGGTTTGATCAGCCGGCAGCGTTCAGATAGTCGATTAGTGCGCGAAGGCCAAGCGCGTAGCTGTTCTTTCCAAAGCCAATCACAGAACCAATACACACGGCGGCGGTGACTGACTGATGACGAAACGATTCGCGCGCCGCGGTGTTTGAAATGTGCACTTCGACCACCGGCAGGCCGGTTGCCGAGATTCCGTCACGCAAGGAGACGGAGGTGTGGGTGAGACCCCCCGGGTTGATCACGACGCCATCGAATGAATCGCGCGCATCGTGGAGCCAATCGATGAGCTGGCCTTCTTGATTCGACTGCCGGCATTCGATCGTGGCGCCGAGGGCCTTGCCTAGCTTCTTGAGAGCCTTCTCGATGTCGTTCAGGGTCGTGGCGCCGTACACGTCGGGTTCGCGGGTCCCCAGCAAGTTCAAGTTGGGCCCGTTGAGAACCAAGACGCGTTTGACCGAAGCCGTCATGGCCTCAGAGGTTTTCGAGCAACTTGGGTGCGCTCGTTCGGAGCAGGAAGCGCGCCTTGCCGACGTTTCCGCCGGGCGCGACCGCAAGCGCGACGAAATATTCGTCCGTGAGCATGCGGACGACGGTGGTGAGCCGCTCGGTCTTGACCGAGATCTCGTTCGTGTCGCCGGTGTCGAGCATCTCGCCTGCGCGCTGAATGCCCTTGAGCACGACGCTGTATTCCATGCCGACCGCTTCGATGTCGAACGGGCCGTCACCCTTGGAATATTGGTCGATCGCGATCCCGTCCGACGCCATCAGCAGCCCGGCTACCCCGCCATCGGTTCGATCGACGAGGTCTTGCAGTATCTCTTTGAACATCCGCCCTCCGCTCTGCAATTTCCGCACGGACCGCGGCTTCGGTCAAGTATCGCGTTGAGCGATCGGCTGCGTGCTAGCCGGCGTGGATCAGCTCGACGGTAAGGCCGCCACCGTCCGTATCTCGGAGCTCGAGGCGAAGTCCATGACGTTTGGCAACATCGCTGGCGATATGAAGCCCGAGCCCCATCCCGTGCGGGTGCCGGGTTCGTGCTTCGCTGCCGCGGAACGAGGGTTCAGCGACCCGGTCGCGATCGACGTCAGAAATGCCCGGGCCGTCGTCGACCACCCGGAGCGTCCATCTCACCGCGGATCCTTCGAGGATGACCGCGACGTGACCGTGGGCACGGTTGTAGCGAATCGCGTTCTGTACGATGTTGCCTAGCGCCTGCTCGAGCAGGGTGAGGTCGCCGGGGAACTCGATCGCCGCCTCGGGCACGGCGAGATCGAGGCCGATTTGCTTGCGCTTCGCGATGGGTTGGTGCCTATCGACCACACGCTCCACGAGACGGTTCAAGTCGATCGGGTCTCGATGGCTGAGCCCGTCATTGGCTTCGAGGCGCGCGGCAGCATTCAGATTGTGCAGAAGCGAACCGAGGTACTGCGACTCCTCGAGGCTCGGTACGATCGCCTTGGAATCGAGCGCCTCGCCGGCTTCGATCCTCTGCTGGAGGGATACGAGATGGCCCTGAAGGACACTCAGCGGAAGCATCACGTCGTGGGTCGTGTTCGCGATGTAGTCGCGGAGTGCGGCTTCGCGTTCACGCAATGAAGCGAGCTGCGCCTGGATCGTTTGGCGGCTTTGCTCGAACGCCGCGCCGAGCTCGGCGATTTCGTCGTTGCCCTCGACTTGAATGGGCTCTTCGGAGTCGCTTCCGAGCCTGCGGACCGAGTCGGTCAGCTGGCGTATGCGGCGCACGATCGGACCCGCAGCAAAGAGCGCAACGAGGATCACGACCAGTGCGACCAGAAATGCGGGCATCAGCACCGCGCCGGAAAACCAAGAAGGTGGCCTCTTGGAGCGCATGAGCAAGACCGCGCAGGGGCCTTCGTTCCAAGGCATTCGAACGGCGACTTCTCTACGGCGCTGATCAGGCGAGCGATCGGTCGCGACCTCGCTTCCAGCTTTCAGTTGCTTTGCGAGCTCCGACGGGAACACGGGACTATCGGGATTGGCGCTCTCGAAATTCGCGTCGTAGGCGAAGACCCGATGCCGCGGAAGTGCCTGGTGCGGAGGCCCCGGATGCCGGCGAGGCCGCCGCGCTTCTCTTTCGCCCGGCCAGCGCTCCGGGTTGGCTTCGCATCGCTCTCGGCCGCCGGACTCCATTCGATGCACGGCGGCTTCGGCGAGCGCGTCCACTCTCATCTTCGACTGCCAACGCGACTGCGCCCAGCCGAGGAGCACCAGCAAGGAAATCGCAGCAAGGCCGAGGGTCAAGGCCAATCGCGCCCGAAGCTTCATGCGCCTCCTGAGAGGCGGTAACCGATGCCCCAAACGGTTTCGAGCTGCGTCGCGTCGTTGCCGAGCTTGCTACGGAGCCGAGAGATGTGGACGTCGAGTGTCCGTCGGCTGCTGTCTTGCGCCGAGTCGAGCGCGGCGTCGACCAAGGCTTCCCGGGTGACCGCCGAACCTTTCCTTCGCGCGAGGAGCGCCAGGATCTCGAACTCCACGGGAGTCAGCGAAAGGGTTCCCGCTGCGTTGCGGACTTCCCGGCGCTCGAGGTCGACCTGAATGGCCCCAACGACCAGGCGTTCGGTTCCCACCAGATTCGGGCGGCGCAGACAGGCTTGGATGCGCGCGACGAGCTCTTCGGGAAAAAACGGTTTGGTAACGTAGTCATCCGCGCCGAGCTTGAGCCCACGAATCTTGTCCGCGGTGTCGTCGCGCGCGCTCAAGATCAGAACCGGAACTTCGGACTTCACCCGGTAGCGCTTGAGCAAGTCCATCCCGTAGGTGCCGGGCAACATCAAGTCCAGGACGATGACGCGGTAGTCGTCGGGGTCGAGGTCACGCGCCGCGTCGCCGTCCTGGACCCAGTGCGGGTCGAACCCTGCTTGCGAAAGAGTCTGTACCACTTGCTGGCCAAGGGCGATGTCATCTTCCACGAGCAGGATTCGATTGGACACCGGGTTCTCCAGTTACTTCGTGTCTGCGGACTGATGGCGCTCGAAGCGCTGTTCCATTCGTTCGACCTTGTGCTCTCGCTTCAGCAATCGAAGATCCTCGCGCTGCTCACAAGTGAGATTCGCATAGATTTGGTCCTCGGTCGCGAAACGAAGGTCTTTCATGGCCGTGAACTTCTCTTTGCCACGAGGCATGTCCTTGATATCCGCACGCTGCGTTTGGGCCTGCTCCATGATGGCTCGGATATTTGCCTCCTGCTCGGTACTCAGGTCGAGCCGTTGGGTCATTTCCGTCAGATGCTCCTCCATCTTTTCAGGTGACCAGCGTCCTCCCTCGCCGTGAGGGCCTCCGTGAGGACCTCCGTGCGCCAACGCTACGCCTCCGACGGTCAGTGCGATTGCTGTGACGCCCCCCAGCAGGGCGGCGACGATGGTTGCTTTGTTGATGAACTTCATGAGTTTTCCTTTCTCGGAGGTTCCGCCTCCTCATGAAGTAAAGGACTCGAACCTTAAGCGATTCTTAACGCGGGCGGATTTTCTGCTTTTCCGCTAGTTTTGGCCGATGGCCCGCTCTTTTCTCGTCCTCGACATCGAAACGGTCCCAGATCCGGACCTGGTCTGGGATGCGGCGGTCGACGGCTTTCCCCCCGCGCCCTTCCATCAAGTGGTCGCGCTTGGGGTCCTGTGGCTTGACGGAAACTACGAGCTCCAGAAGCTCGGCGCCTTTGGTGGCGAAGAAGACGCCCCGCCCGATGAGTCGAAGGTTTTGCAGGAGTTTGCCGATTTCATCGGGAAGCGGCACCCAACGATGGTGAGCTTCAACGGGCGGCGCTTTGATTTGCCAGTCCTCGCCAATCGCATGCTGAAGCACGGCGTGCCGTTCCCCGCGTATTACGCCGGCCGTAGCGGGGGCGCCGACTATCGCTATCGTTACAGCGACGAAGGTCACATGGACTTGGCCGATCTGCTCACGGACTACGGCGCGAGCCGAATGCCCAGCCTGGACGCGCTCGCGGAACTCGTCGGCATGCCGGGCAAAATGGAAGTCGACGGCTCGAAGGTGCAGAGCATGTTCGATCACGGCCGATACAAAGAGATCCGCGACTACTGTCTACACGACGTCGTTCAAACGACCTTCGTGTTTCTTCGCTCCGAGCTCCTGCGAGGCCGCCTCAGTCAGACCGACTACCGCGAGCGGGCCAGGGCGCTTTGGGATGCGCTCGAAAAAGACCCCCGGGTGGTCGCGGTCCTCGAGCGTGCGAATAAATCGCTGGCCCTGCTAAGCGACTGAAATAACACGATAAAGTTCGGATTCTTCGTTCTTTTTCGCCCGTTAAGAGCTTCGTAAGGTCTGCCCTCGTCCGAGTGGGTGAACCGCGGGGAAAGCCCGCAACCACTCCTGACCAGACGAGGAATCAACATGCGATATCTACTTCACATTGGGCTTTTTGCATTGGCGCTCACGGCCGTAACTCAGGCCGATGCGCAGAACAGGCGGCACGCCAATCGTCAGACGACGGTCGTGATCGCTCCGAGGGGCGGTCCGTACGCAGTGCAACCGGTTCGCGCGAGCTTTGATCCGCCACGCGCGGTCTACGACCAGCGAAGGACGATTCACCACATACCAAAGACCACCCACCTCGCACGTCGTGCCTACTTCGATGAGCGCGAGGACCTCGAGCAGATCGTCCGCATCAGCGAACGTTGGGAGCGGGCGACCGCCGAACGAAATTCGGACGCACAATGGAAGGTCAACCGTCGACTCGACGCCTGGCTCGAGCGCGAGATTCGTGAGTCCCCTCACGACCCTCGCAACCAGCGTTACACGCAACGGGTTCGTCTGCTCCGCTACGAGCTTGTATCCCTCGAACGCAGTCGGAATCGCGGTTACGTTCACAACGGTCGTGGTCACAACGGCCGTGGTCACAACGCGCGTAGTCACGGCGGTTACTTCACGAAGAAAGCGAGCATTCTGAACGAGCTCGTCCGGCTGTCCGAGCGACAGGTTCAGCTCGCGGAGGCGCGCCTCCACGCCCCGTACCGGCTTTCGGTCGCCTATCGCTGAGCAACCGAACAGATGAAGTCGCAAGCGCCTCGGCAGTTGCCGAGGCGCTTCCTTTTTAACCGCCGCTGAACGCGGCGCGTTCTTCTTCGAGCCCCCGCTCGATGTTCCCGCAGACGAGTTCGCAGAGCTTGAAGATGGCCGGGTCGGAGACCGAGTAGTAGGCCGAGTTCCCGCGCTTCTCCCGTTTCACCAAGCGGTGCGCGAGCAGAGTGCTCAGGTGCTTGGAGACATTGGGCTGAGTGCTGCCGGTCGCCTCCACCAGGGCCGTCACCGTCCGCGGTCCACTGGCCAGCTCGTTGAGGATCTGGAGCCGAAGCGGGACCCCGAGGATACGGAACCTCGTCGCGACCGAGTCCAGGTTCTGCGGGGTCAGGGCGGTTTTCGGCATCGCTTCCGTATATAGCTCCATTCTTCCTAAATAACACCACTTGACTATATGATTATGTGGTCATATAGATAGGTCTGAGTTCAGTCCCAGTTCAAACGGAGCGGATGTCCATGAAACGAAAGATTCTCGATTTTCCCATTCAGCACGCGCGGCTGATCTTCGTCGGCCTGGCAGTGCTCACCATTGGCCTCGGGTCGGCGATTCCCTGGATCCAGGTCGATACCGATCCCGAGAACATGCTCTCGGAGGATGACCCCGCCCGCGTCTTTCACAACGAGACCAAGGAGGAGTTCGCGCTTCACGACCTGATCGTCGTCGGGGTCGTGAACGAGGCCGAGCCGGAGGGGGTCTTCAACCCCGAGTCGCTCGGCCGTATTCACGAGCTCAACGAGCGGTTGAAGTCGATCGACGGCGTCATTGCACGCGACGTCCTCGGACCCTCGACCATGGACAACATCGAGCAGGCAGGCCCTGGAACGATTCGCTTCGAATGGTTGATGGAGGAAGCGCCGGAGACGCCTGAGGAGGCGCTGGCGATCAAGGAGGCCGCGCTCCGGCTGCCCATGCTGCGTGGCACCGTGGTCTCCGAAGATGGTGACAGCGTCGCCCTATACGTTCCGATCGAGAGCAAGGATCAAAGTCACCGAATCTCCGAGGAGATCGAAGCGATCATCGCCGGCTTCGGCGACAACACCGACGAGTTCTACATCACCGGACTGCCGGTTGCCGAAGACACTTTCGGTGTCGAGATGTTCAAGCAGATGGCGATTTCCGCGCCGCTTGCCGCGCTGGTGATCCTTTTGTTGATGTGGTGGTTCTTCCGTTCGTTCGCGTTGGTCTTGTCGCCGATGATCGTCGCGATGACCACGGTCATCATCACGATGGGGGCGCTGATCGCGAGCGGGTTCACGGTGCACATCATGAGCTCGATGATCCCGATTTTCCTGATGCCGATAGCGGTCGTGGATTCGGTTCACCTGCTCTCGGAGTTCGTCGATATCTACCCGAAAACCGGCGATCGAAAGGCCGCGATCAAAGAGGTCGTCGGGCACCTGTTCGCGCCGATGCTGTACACCTCCCTCACGTCGGCGGCTGGTTTCCTTTCGCTCACGCTGACCCCGATTCCTCCGGTCCGTGTCTTTGGTGTTTTCGTCGCGCTCGGCATCGGCCTGGCGTTCGTCCTGACGATTCTCTTCGTCCCCGCCTACATCGCGGCGCTTCCCGAGAAGCGCTTGAAGGCGCTGCTCTCGAAAAAGCGCGATGCCAGCGAGGGCGGACTGTTAGGTCGCGTCGTCGAAGCCGTGGGCGCCAAGAGCCTTCGCTTCGCCAAGCCGATTCTCGTCGTGACGGTCGCGGCGATCGCGATCAGCGGATACGGCATCTCGCAGATCAACATCAACGACAACCCGGTTCGCTGGTTCAAGCCTTCTCACAAGATCCGCGTGGCCGACAGGGTGCTCAACCAAGAGCTTGCCGGAACCTACACCGCCTTCCTCATCATGAAGCAGGATACCGATGCGAAGGCCGAGATCGTCGCGGCCGGTGACAAAGCCCTCGAAGGCGCGAGCGACGCCATGCGTACTCGCTGGGACGGCCTCAAAGCCGACGCCGAAACCGCGAGCAAGGAAGGGGTGACGAATGTCTCCGACGCCTTGATCGAAGCGACCTCCGATCTGGTGTTCGACACGGGCGGCGAGGAGTCCGAGCAGTGGCAGGCGGCGCAAACCGCGCTCGAAGAGGCACAGACGGCCAGCAAGACCTTCCAGAATCCGGAGCACCTCGCTTACATCGAGCGGCTCCAAGAGGCAGCGGAGGCACTGCCTCTCGTCGGCAAGACGAGCTCGATCGCCGACGTCGTGAAGACCGTCTACCGCGAGCTGATCAGCGGAGAAGACGAAGATTTCCGCATCCCCGGCTCGACCGA
>JBARTN010000023.1:0-16525 GCA_049645265.1 Polyangiales bacterium | reverse complement strand
ATGATTACTTTGGCACCTGAACAACCACTGGCGAAATCGGTTGAGTTTGCTGCGGGTGTGATGCGGGTTGCGCTCCAAGACGGGCGGAAGCTGGAGGTGCCGCTGGCGTGGTTTCCACGGCTGCGAGAAGCGACGCCGGAGCAGCTGGAGGACCTGCGGCTCATCGGCGAGGGCATTGGCATTCATTGGCCTCAGCTCGACGAAGACCTGTCGGTCCGCGGGCTGCTGTTTCCGCACCCGGAAGATGCGCAGCGGGTGGGTGCCTAAGCGTGATCCGAGGCGGGCGCCCGCTCAATCCTCCAGATTCCAAACAAGGCTAAAGATGAGCCCGTATGAACGAATGCGACGCTCGATGACGACGAACCCGGAGCCGGAACTCAATGCCGGGAAGGCCTACCACGAGACGTCGGTGTTCGTTGCCGAAAACCTGTTGCGCGAGGCCCGCCGTCAGCGTGGGTTGGGCGATGCGCCTGTCCCGGACGTTTGCGTGCTCGACCCTGACGGCGACATCGTCCGCCACCTGCGGGCGACGGGCCAGGCAAGCCGACACGACGATTGGGCCTGCTACCACACAGAGCTCTGGCTCACCGCTGTCGACGGACGCCAGATCGGCATCGTGGCCTGCGCGGTCGGCGCGCCATTTGCGGTGCTTGTTGCCGAAGAGCTCGCCGCGTCCGGCTGCTCGCTGGTCATCTCGGTCACCTCCGCCGGCGTCATCACGCCGCTAGGTGACACGCCTTACTTCATTCTCATCGAACGAGCGCTGCGTGACGAAGGCACCAGCGTGCACTATCTGCCAGCCGCGAAGTGGAGCCAGCTTGCCGCACCCCTGCGGGCCGCTCTCGATGGCGCCTTCGAGGGACTCGATGAGCCAGTGCACCCCGGCGTGTCATGGACCACTGATGCGCCGTTTCGAGAAACGGAGACTGCCATCGCAGCGGCACGAAGCGCGGGCGCACACGCGGTCGAGATGGAAGCTGCAGCCCTTTACGCCTACGCCACCGCCTGCCAGCGCGATGTGGTGTGCGTTGCACACGTCACCAACTCCATGGCAGCCGCGGGGGACGACTTCGAAAAAGGCGAAGCCGATGGCACCTACCGAATCCTCGACCTCGTCGACGCCATCGCCAAGCGGCTTCGGCCCTGAGCTGACTCTGAACCGCCCCGAGAGCTGAGGATGGTGACTAGCCGCCGAAGCGGAGTTGGCCCATTTCGTAGCGTAGCCTGCGCTTTTGTTTTCTCTTCTGGACGATGCGTACGATGCTCGCGACGAATCCTGCGACTCCAGCCGCTATGAAGATGCTCCCGGAGGCGATCAGCGCTCTTTCCGAACGTGTCGGTGGTTCGTCGATGCACGGTGAGTAGAAGCAGAAGTCGGGACAAGGGAATTGAGGTCGGTTCACTGGGTGTGACGCATCCCAATCACACTGGCGTGACGATTGAGCAACTCCGGCGAAGGGCGGCCGATGAGGAGGGTATGCGGCATCCATGCTGGACTTCTCATGCGGCCTGAAAATGGTTATACTCTGGGTATGAAGATTGCGGTGTCGGTGCCCAATGAGGTGTTTGACAGGGCCGAGCGATTGGCGAAGCGGCTGAGGGTGTCGCGGAGTGAGCTCTACAGCCGCGCGCTCCGGGAGTATTTGGCGCGGCATTCGCCCGATGAGGTGAGGCAGGCGCTCGACGCGTTGTGCGAAGAGCTGGATACGGGCGCGGATGACTTCGTTCGCGACGCGAGCCAACGGGTGCTCGAGGCCACGGACTGGTGATTGGCCAGGGGGACATCTGGTGGGCGGACCTCAAGGCGCCAGCGGGGTCGGCTCCCGGGTTTCGGCGCCCGGTGGTAGTCGTGCAAGGCGACTCATTCAACCGGAGTCGGATTGCGACGGTCGTCTGCGTCCCGCTGACGAGTAACCTCCGGTGGGCGGAAGCGCCCGGGAACGTTCTTCTGCCTGCGCGGGCAACGCGGCTTTCGAACGACTCGGTGGCGAACGTCTCGCAGCTACTCACGCTCGACCGGGGCGTCCTCGATGAGCATGTCGTCAAGCTCTCACGGCGACGGGTGGAGACGATCCTCTCGGGCATCGATGTGGTGCTTGGGCGGTGAGCGGGGCTTCGGGGCGGCATGGCTGAGGTGTTGGAGTTTTGGGGGGGCGCACGTACGTCGTTCGTACCAGGCCGAAAGGATTGTACGGGACCCAGCTCGAGATCCATCCCGCTGTCCGCGGCGAGGCGACCTTTGCCGAATCGGAAGAGTGGCTCGCCAACACGAAACTCTACCAGCCCGACCTCGCAGAGATGACACGCCAGCTCCAAAAGAAGAGATGGCGACGGCGGTACGCGGCCGCCTTGGCTCAAGGTAACGAGATGCGGGAAACCATCACCGACTACGCCGACCACTTCACGGTGCGCGCCGAAGACGGCCGAACACGAGAAGAGGCGACCGAGCTCGGGGGCGGCGAGTAGTCACCTTTCTCGCGTGCGCTCGAGGTGCGAGTCCGAATCGGAGAGCGGTTGGTAGTCCGCCCGCGCGTCGGCGCCTTCGAGGAGGCTTTTGCCCTCGACGCTGTCATGCGCGATGAGCGCGGCTGGGAGCGGCTGCGGGTCGAGGCGCGGCTGCAATTTCCACCAGACGAAACCAGCGAACCCAAGTGCGAGGGCGACGGTGAATGCGGCGAGGCTGGTGAGTATCTTTTTAGTGGACATGGGGGATGGTCACGCAGCGGGGGGAGAACGGCCGCTCAGACACCCCGCTTCTCGACCCAGCGCGCGAGGAACGCGTACTCCTTGGCGCGGGCGCTCTGTAGCTCTTTTTCGATGCTCGACTCGAGGAGGCCGCCGAGGCCGAATAATTTTGCTTCGATGGTGAAGTTGTCGGTGCGGCGGCAAAGGCCGTCGCCGGACGTTTCGACGCGGACTGTGCCGTGCATGGTGACGGCGTCTTTTCGCGGTTTGCTCTCGGGGTCGAGGTTTGCGGGCTGAACCATCCGCCATGTCCACTCGCTCTTCGCGCGGTCGAGCGTGCCGTGTTCTTCGTAGGCGAAGCTTTCGCCGATGAGCTTCGCGACCGGAGCGGGGAGCTTCATCTTGGGGACGATGCGCAGCTTGCGCGACGCCTCGCCAATCTCGAGGACGGCGAACGCGCGGGACTCGAGCTCGCCGAAGTAGAGCGCGTGGAGATAGGACTCGTCCAAAAAGGACGCCCAGAAGGTGTCGGGTGTGCACGGGAGGACGGCAGATGCGGTGGAGGTCTTCATGCGGGTCGATTCAGAGGACGAGCGTAGCCCTTCTGCTCCTCACGTTCACGTCCAACGGGGCGGTGGGGTCGTGAAGGTTTGGCTGAGGTGTCGCGCGAGCGGGCGTCGATGGGGCTTCAGCTCTCGCTCGCCGTGCTGAAAGCTTCTAGCTCGCGGCGCGCCGCCTGGTGGCCTCGCCGAATGAAGTCGAGCCATGGGCGGCGGTCGATGAACTGCTCGTAGAGGCGGATGCCCTTGATTTCCTCGTAGGGCAACGGATGCATCATCAAGCAGCGGTCTTGGATTCGCCGGAGCTGCATGCGAGCCGCTTCGAGGTGTTGGCACATTTGGGTTTGCGGGCTTGCGCGCAAGATGCTGAAGGTGGCCCGGTGCCAACCGGTGTGATCTTCACCGCTGAAATTCTCGGGATAGAAAGCGTTGACGCCGATGTAGAAGTCGATTTCGGGGTGGTTGTCGACGAGGGGGTCCACCGGGAAGATGTTGACCACGCCACCGTCGCCACACTGGGCGCCGTCGACCTCGAAGGGGCGCATGAAAAGCGGCAGAGTGACCGCAGCGCGCACGACCTGGGGCAAGGGCATCTCGGGGCGGGTGCGGGTGCCGAGGTACAGCAGGCGGTTGTGGTCCATGTCCCAGATGTTGGCGTAGAAGGGGATCGGCAGCGTGCCGACGGGGACTTGGCCCAGGCGCTCTTCGTAGAGCCGGCCGATCGCCTCGGTGTTGAGCAAGCCGGTGAAGCCTCGGCCCAGGGCGAAGGGCAACTTGAGAAGCTGGCGCCAATCGGGATCGATGTAGTCGCGCTGCCGGAAGCTGAGCAGGAAGGCTGCCGTCTGCTCGGCGTCGAGCCCGGCGGAAAGGGGAGCCAGGGTCATCGCCGAGCCGGAGCAGGTGGAGATGCCGCCGATCTCGACCCCAGCTTCCTCGAGCGCGCGCGCGACACCGATGGCGCAAACCATGGCGCCTCCGCCGCCGGTCGCGACGAGCCCTACTCTCTTGCCCGCCAAGGCCGGAACGTTCAGCGGCGCGAAGGGAGGGAAGATGTCGCCGTCTACCTCGGGCGCGCCCTCGGGTGAGATCAGGAGCCGGGCGGCTCGCAAAAATGAGCGGTCGGCGTCGAGGTCCATGACGTTGGCGATGCGATGGAAGACGTGCTTCACAGGGAGTGGCGCGAGCAGGCGTGCGAGCATGAGGGGAGCGTGGGGTCGGCGTGGAGTCGGCGTCCATACGTAATTCTTTCGTGAGACGCGGTGGGGCGTGCACTGAGCAGCGACAACCCCGCCGCAGGGCTGCTATAAGGGTCTTCTGGGGCTGTCGTGAAGGTGCTTTACCCGTTGGCACTTGGATTCGTTGTCGCGCTTGGCTGCGGCGACCGACGGGCGGGTGAATGCGGCGACAGTCCGTTTCCTGATGGCTTCTGCATTGCGCCGAAAGAGTAGCGGTTCGTGCTAAAGCACCCGTCTGGGGCTTTCCATGCAACCGATGATCTCTGTCGCCAAGCTCAACAAGACATACGAGTCCGGGTTCAAAGCCCTCGTCGACGTGGACCTGGACATTCAGCGCGGGGAGATCTTTGCGCTCTTGGGGCCGAACGGCGCGGGGAAGACGACGCTGATTAGCATCATCTGCGGGATCGTGAATCCGAGCTCGGGGGTCGTGCGGGTCGACGGGCATGATGTGGTGTCGGAGTATCGCGCGACGCGGTCGATGATTGGGCTGGTGCCGCAAGAGATTTCGACCGACGCGTTCGAGACGGTGTGGGCGACCGTGAGCTACAGTCGAGGGTTGTTCGGCAAGGCCCCGAACCCGGCACAGATCGAGAAGCTGCTGCGGCAGCTTTCGCTTTGGGATAAGAAGGATGCGAAGATCATGGACTTGTCGGGCGGGATGAAGCGGCGGGTGATGATTGCCAAGGCCTTGTCGCACGAGCCGATGATTCTGTTCCTCGATGAGCCGACCGCCGGCGTGGATGTCGAGCTGCGGCGCGACATGTGGGAGATGGTTCGGGGGCTTCGACAAAGCGGCGTCACCATCATCTTGACCACGCATTACATCGAGGAAGCCGAGGAGATGGCCGACCGGATCGGGGTGATGAGCAAGGGCGAGGTCATTTTGGTGGAGGACAAGGAGAGGCTGATGCACAAGCTAGGGAAGAAGCGGCTGACGGTGCACTTGCAGACCCCGCTCGCGCACATTCCAGAGGAGCTGCTTGGACACCCGATCGAGCTTTCCGAGGACGGGAACGAGCTGATTTACACGTTTGATGCGCAGCACGAGCACACGGGGATCGCCGGGCTCTTGCGAACGCTGAACGACCACGGGATCGACTTCAAGGACCTGCAGTCGAGCGAGAGCTCACTCGAAGAAATTTTCGTGAGCCTCGTGAATGAGGACCGATGAGCTATTACTCGATTCGGGCCATGTATTTGTTCGAGATGTCGCGCACGGGGCGAACGCTGATGCAGAGCGTCGTTGCGCCGGTGCTGTCGACTTCGCTTTATTTCGTGGTGTTCGGTTCGGCGATTGGGTCGCGGATGGTCGAGATTGACGGGGTGAGTTACGGCGCGTTCATCGTGCCGGGGTTGACGATGCTGTCTTTGTTGAACCAGAGCATCTCGAACGCTTCGTTTGGCATCTACATGCCGAAGTTCTCCGGGACGATTTACGAGTTGCTCTCCGCACCGGTTTCCTATGTGGAGATTCTCATTGGCTATGTCGGAGCAGCGGCCACCAAATCGATGGTGCTTGGTCTTCTGATTTTGGTGACGGCCCGGTTCTTCGTCGACTACGAGATTGTGCATCCGTTCTGGATGGTCGGTTTCCTGGCGCTCACCGCCGTCACGTTCAGCCTCTTCGGGTTCATCCTCGGCATCTGGGCGGACGGTTTCGAGAAGCTGCAGGTCGTTCCGATGATGATTGTCACACCGCTCACCTTCCTCGGCGGGAGCTTCTACTCCATCGACATGCTCCCACCGTTTTGGCAGAAGGTGACGCTGCTCAATCCGGTCGTGTATTTGATTAGCGCGTTCCGGTGGAGCTTTTATGGGCTGGCCGATGTGAGCGTGGCGCTGAGCGCGGGGATGATTTTGCTCTTCTTGGCCGCGTGCCTGCTGCTCTTGCGTTGGATCTTCAAGACGGGGTATCGGCTCCGGGCGTGACGCTACCGGGAGAGGATTTCGTAGACCATGACGAACGCGGCGCCCACGGCGACGGCAAGGAGTCCGAAGCCGATGAACGATTTCGCCGAACGCGGTTTGGGTTTGCCGGACAGGTCGAGGAGGAGGAGCGCGCTGGCCAAGCTGAGCGCCATGATGCTGGTGGCGGTCACCGAACCGGCCGACAGCGAGCCAAACCCGCCTACGAGAAGGAAGATGACGCCGAGCCACATCACGGCTTTACGGAATCGGTCTGCGTTCGACACGGTGAGGCGAGACTACCGAAGGTGGTTTCGTTTCGGCAAGCAAGAAGGGACAGCTAGCCGTCGGTACTGCTGTTTGCCGGCCAGCGCACTACGGACGGAAGCGCGGCCTAGAGACGAGCTCAAGGTTGCGAGAGCTGTCCGGTGAGCGCGCGGGCTTTCAGGAGCGTGAGAAAGAGTGCGGCGGACATGCCGGATGCGCCGAAGACCATGCACATGACCATGACTTGGTAGCGGACCGCGATGAGGGGGGAGACGCCGGAGAGGATCTGGCCGGTCATGAGACCGGGGAGTGAGACCAGGCCCACAGCGAACAAGGTGTTGACGATGGGAATGAGGCCGGCCTGCATGGCGATGCGTCTTGCGTCGAGGTAGGGGACGCCGCGCCGGAGCTCGGCAAGCATGCGCTCTGCGGCGAGGCTGACGGAGTTCATCGAGGCGGCGAAAATCATGCCGGCGAGCGGAACCATGAAGCTGGGCTCGTACCAGGGGTCGAGGGTCAAGACCGCCTGGGTAACCAAGATGACGGTGAGGCCGCCGCCGATGAGGATGGAGAGGAAGGCGTAGCCGTAAAGCTTGGGCCGGAGCTGGGGGACGGTGCGAAGCGCGATCCAGCTCGCGGCGACAACCATGACCGACATGACGGCGAGGACGATCCAGGAGACGTCGGCTTCGAAGATGTAGACGAGAATGTATCCGATGAGGAGGAGCTGGATGAGCATGCGCGCCAAGGCCGCCAAGCTGTGACGAGCGCCGGCGGACCACCTCCAAAGAATGAACACGACGAGCAGCGCGGGGATGCCGGCCAGCGCGAGATGAAATGGTTCGATGGTTTGAATGGCTATCCTCCGATTCGTTCGGCGAGGTGGTCGATGTAGGCGCGGACGCGAAGCGGCAGGTAGCGGCGGCGTGGGTAGACGGCGAGGATCGACCATTGAAAGGCCACCCTGCCCTTCAAGACTTCGCGCAAGCGGCCCGCTTTGAGTGCATCGCTTGCGACGAAGTGGGGGACGAGGCCGATGCCGAGGCCGGCTTCTGCCATCTCCCGCACGGCGTCTGGATTGTTGACGCGGAGCGGGCCGGCGACGGTGATGGTTTCGGTTTTGGCGTTGTCGCCGCTTCGGAAACGCCAGCGCTGTTGTTCGCGGAAGTTGGTGTCGACGAGGCAGTCGTGGTCACGAAGGTCGATCGGGTTCTTTGGGGTGCCTCGGCGGCGCAAGTACGACGGCGCGGCGACCGCGATGATGGGTGCGGGGGCGATTCGGCGGGCGACCAGGGATGAGTCGCGGGGATCGGTGACGCGGATGGCGACGTCGATGTTTTCTTCGACGAGGTCGACCATGCGGTGAGTGAGGTCGAGGTCGATGGTGACTTCGGGGAAGCGGGCGAGGAAATCTTTCGTCATGACGTCGAGGTAGTGGGAGGCGAAGCCCGGGGGCGCGGTGATCCGGAGGGGGCCGCGGGGTGCAGCGACGCCTTCGCGGAGGGACGCCTCGAGTGTCTGGATTTCGCCGAGGACGTCGGTGCAGCGTTCACGATAAGCCCGGCCCGCTTCGGTGAGGCTCAATGAACGGGTGGTGCGCCGCAGGAGTTGGACGCCGAGGTGGGCTTCGAGCGCGTTGACGTACTTGCTGACCACCGCCTTCGAGCGCCCCCAGTGGCGGGCGGCGGCGCTGAAGCTGCCTGCGTCGGCGACGCGAACGAAGGCTTCCATGGCGACGAGGCGGTCCATTGTTCACGAATCATATACAATGATTGCACAATTTGGCTAATTGTTTATGAATCGGATGAGCGCCAGAGTGGTGGCATGAGCAAAGCACAACCCGGAACGGCCTATCGCAGCGACATCGCGTTCAGCCCCGCGGTCAAAGCGGCGCAGGAGGCGCGCGGGTCACGCGACGGATACGAAAACGCAATGGCGCGGCATGATTGGGATGACCGGGTGACGCCTACGCTCGAAGCCTTCATTGCGGAGCGTGACTCGTTCTACCTCGGGACGGCATCGACCGATGGACAGCCCTACATTCAGCACCGAGGCGGGCCGAAGGGCTTCCTCAAAGTGCTCGACGAGCACCGCCTGGCCTTCGCGGACTACCGCGGAAACCGCCAATACGTCTCGGTCGGCAACCTCAACGAGAACGACAAGGCGTTCATCTTCCTGATGGACTATCCGAATCGGCAGCGGATTAAGATCTGGGGACGCGCGGAGTATGTCGAGGGCGATAGTGATGTCTTGCAGCGCGTGGCCGACCCCGACTACGACGCGCGGCTCGAGCGGGCCATCGTGTTTCACATCGAAGCCTGGGACTCGAACTGCCCGCAGCACATTACGCCGCGGTACACGGTGGAAGAGATAGAGGGCGCTCAGCTAAGGCCGCGAGACGCTTTCTAGGTCGGTTTTCGCGGTGTGGTCCTCAAGTGCTTGATACCACAGGGCTCGTGGGGGGCGAGCGTGTCCCCGAAGACCGAAGAACTCCAAGGAGCTCTACCATGACCGCCGTGTCGTGGTCGCAATAGGCGGTGAGTTGCGTTTGAAGCGCTTCGCCCTCCCCCTGACTCAACTCCTCCGGCCGGCAGAGCAGCCGCTCCAACAAAGACGACGCGATTTGCCCGTCGGCCACGTCGAGCTCGTCGTATGCCATGTCGGGGAGCAGCGAGAGGACTACGTTCTTGATGCTGAAGCTCCCGCGGAAGTCGGGGTGGTACAGGTGGTTCTTGACGACGACCAGCAGGTCTTCCGTCTTGTTTCGTGCTTCGAGCAAGGCCGGCGCACGCTCGGGGCAAGCTTTCGCAAGTTGGCCCAAGCAGCGCTTCTCGACGCTCGCGTGCCAGGCCAGCACGGTTTCGGCGCCGTCCAAGGCCTGGATGAGCGCCTCCGCGACACCCGGACGAGGGTCGCCCGGACCTTCGGCGAGGTAAGCGCTGTGGGAAACCTCACCGTCCTCGTGCACGGTGTGCACGCTGAACTGGACGGGAACCGCGCCGAACGGGCTGCAGCCGTTCCAGACCGGCAAGGCCGGGCCGACGGTTTCGAAATCGAGCATGGCGATGGGGTAGCGGTAGCTGGCGAGCACCTCGCGGAGGCCGGGCTCGACGATGAGCTGCTTTCGAAGGACGGCAGCGCGGTGGCGCGCCCAAAGCGGCTCGAGCGGAAAGTCGCTTGGGATCTGGTCGACGGTTTCGATGCCGGCCTCGCGAAGCTCGCCGAGCTTGTTGGCTCGGATTCCGTTCAGCTCTTCGATGAGGTGGTCCGGCGCAGGCGCGACGCATCGGTCGAGGAACGGGCAGTCGTACGGTGAGGTGCAGTGGGGGCCGGGCTCGACGTGCGGAAGCTCGCCGGCAAGCATCTGCATTTGCGCGCCCGCTTCGCCGGCGATGTCACCACGATGGGCGGCGACTTCGGCGCTGATGTCGGCACGGATGAAGAGCGGGCCCTGATTGGGATGCCGGTGTTCGCGGTTGAGGTGCATGAGCTCGACGCGGACGACTGGGAGCCCGGCCTTCTCGACGACATGCGCTTGCACGGCAGCATCGGGAATGTGCTGCGGCTTGACCCGGGTGGTGGCTTTGACCTCGGTGACCACCCAGCCGTCGCCTTCTTTCGAGAGCGCATCGACGGCGACGAAGATGTCGTCTTCAAAGAAGGACGCCTCGAGGATGACCGAGGCGCCGGCGTCGATGGCTTGGCGGGTGGGTTTGACGGAGGCGAGCGGGCGGCGATAGTCGAAGTTGATGAGCACGGCGTTCGGGAATTCCTGGCGCGCGCGCTCGCCGACACGATTGCCCATGTCGAAGACGGCTTGAAGCGCGGCGCCGGGGCGAAGCTCGGCTGCACGCGGCTCGTGCACTTTCCACCAGAGTTGCCGGTGGCATTGCAGCCCGGCCGTGAATCGGGACTTGGAGAGGCGGTGGGGCCTTGGCGCCATGACTTGGCGGGACTCTACCTCAAACTGGCGGGCGCTGGCGGAGCCCATCCAAGTCGGCGTTCGCATCCGGCTAACCGCCTGGAATCACTTGCGCGGTTGCTAGCACGCCGCTTGCTCTATCGATAGGCGTGACGCCAACAATTCCTCCACCCAATGCTACCGCTCGACAGGGCAGCATAAATGCTGTACCCTGAAATTGTCCATTTCCGAAAGAAAGGCCGTGCGTCGGCTCAGGAAGCTCGGGTGGCAAGTTGTCGGTCAGCGCGGCTCCCACATTAAGATGAAGAAGGGGTCGCAAGGCACCACAGTTCCAGTGCACGGCAACAGCTCACTCAAGATTGGTCTGCTCCGCGCAATCGAGCGGCAAACGGGCGAGAAGTTCCGATGATTCAATACCAAGCCAAACTGCATCAGGAAGACGGGGGCTACTGGGTGGAGTTCCCCGATTTGCCTGGCTGCCTCACGCAAGGCGATTCGCGCGAAGAAGCGCTGGAGCGCGCACGCGAGGCTCTCTCGCTCTGGCTCGAAGAAGCGCGCGATCCTGACTGGGAAATTCCCGTGCCCAAGTCACGGCGAGGGAAGCGGTACGTCTGGGTCGCGCCCTACGAAGACGTTTCGATCCCGCTCTTGATTCGCCACGCACGCCAGCGAAAGGGCTTCTCGCAACGCGAGCTCGCCAAGAAGCTCGGCATGAGCGTGCAGCAACTTCAAAAGCTCGAGTGCCCCGGGAAATCAAACCCCACGGTTCGAACGCTCGCCGCTGTCTCCGAGGCGCTCGACGAGCAGCTTCGAATCGAGCTAGTGGCCTGACGGGCTCCCCAAACACCCACATCAGGCCTCAGTTGCGGTTACTATCCGAAAACATTCATCGGAGGAAGAACCAATGAGCATTGAAACCGTTCGAGCAGTTTTAGGGTGGGCGTCGCTCCTCAACTTGGGGCTGTTGCTCTTCTGGTTCGGGTTCCTCATGGTCGCGCACGACTGGGTGTATCGAGTCCACAGCAAGTGGTTCACGATCTCGGTCGAGCGCTTCGATTCCCTTCATTACATGCTGATGGGGTTCTACGAGCTCACGATCTTCATCGTACTGCTCGGGCCCTACCTCGCGCTGCGCATCGTTGGCGCCCCTTGATCGTCTACGGCGTGCGCTCCCACTGACCATCTTTGCGAAGTTTCATCTTGGCTGTGTATGCGTCGTCGAGAAACTGAGCGAGGCCGGCGAAGAACGCTAAGTGGTCGTACGTGTTCGGGCGGAGTAGGTGTAGCGGGATGCCGACTTCGGCGATGTGGTCCGCCTGGAGAACGCCGAGCGGTGTCCAGCTCGGGCGGCCATGCTCTGCGACGGCGGGCTGCTCCTGGCCTTCGTCGGCTGGCGGCGAGTGACCGAAGAGCGAGCTGCGCACCGTGACAAGGCCATCATTCGGCCCTCCGCCCGCAGATGGACTCTCATGGTTCAGCAACTGATACGTCGGACGCAGCAATGGGTAGACGACGTTCTCGGTGATTGGATCGCCCGCGACGGCGTAGTAACGAACGTCAGGCGCATCTTGGATCGTAGGGTTGAAGTATTCCAGCATGAATCTGCGCGTGAGCGCAGTTGCCGCATCGTCGATGTCCTGTGGCTTTCGCTTGATGATGGACGCGATGACCTCCATGGCGCGCTTGACGGTTTTCACGGCTTCTTTGTGCCCGGGGATGTCCCCTTCGATGGCATCTGCGACGAGCGAGCCGAAGTGAGGCGTTGCAAGGGTCGTCACCGAGGCCACGTGCCGCCCGTAGCCGAGCCCGTCCAGCAAACCGATCGGCGTTTCTCGAGGACTGCCGGCCGGCGCAACCAAGACGCGCGCATCGAGCCCACCCTGGCTATGGCCGACCAGATGAACCTTCTCTGCTCCAGTTCGCGCGCGAATCCCGTCGATTTCGGTTTTCCACTGCTGCGCCCGGGCAAGCGGGTCATCAAATGGCGATACCTCCGGCGCGAACGCCCGGTAGCCCATCGCCCCGAGCAGCCTCGGGACACCTTCGAAGTACTCCAGCACCGTCCACCGGCCGAGTTTGATCTCTCGAAATCCAGCGAAGCCATGCATCAGCACAATCGGCTCGCATGCCGTATCGATTTCCGCCGGCTTCGTCTCCATCGCCCGAAGTCCGGACGCCAACAGAGTCTTCGCACCGATCTGAATGAACCGAGTCGCTGTTCCGAGAAACTCGAGCTTTTCTTTCATCACAACCCCCAATCACTAACACGCTCACCTCAGAGCCAGCCCACCTCGGCGGAGGTCAGGCCGTCCTCTTTGAGCAGCATGTAGCGGTAGCGATAAATTTCGTCGCCCTTTTTCCACTCGGAGTTGGCGTCGTTGATGCGCCGGATGGTTCGGTTCTGCCGCTCCTTGAGTGGTTTGCCTCGGCATGGGTCCTCATGCCCGTGGGTGACTCGTGCGCCTCGGAGCCAAGTCTTGACGAGCTTGTACGATTCGGTGCCCCGCTGGACGGGCGTCACCTCGGTGGCTCGGTTCGAAGTTTTGGCGACTGAGTAGAGGCGGATGAAGTACGTGCGGCCGGCGGCGAGCTCGATGTCGATACGTTGGTTCCTGAAGCTGACGACGTAGAGGGTGTGCTTCCCGGGTTTCATCGGGATGATCTCGGCCTGGCGGCCGCCGACTTCGGCCACGCATTGCTTGTCCAGGTCGAAGACGATGAAGCTCTCCGCGCGATCTTCATAAAGGTTCTGAATGAACACGACGAGCGCCTCGTTTTCCGGCGCAACGAAGTCCGAGTTGTCGTAAGCGGCGGCTGAGTGCGGTTGGGCCAACATCAGCACGCCCATCGCGGCGAGCGAGGCGCTATTCGTCAGGGCAGGTGACATTATGACCCAACCTTGTAACCGCTTTTGCTACCTGTAGTCGACGATAACCGGCGCATGGTCCGAAAAGCGCGGTTCGCGGGGGATCGATGCGCCGACGATGCAGTCGCCAATCCCCGGTGTGACGACCTGGTAGTCCAAACGCCAACCGACGTTGCGTTCGCGGGTGGTCGGATGCCGCAGCGACCACCAGCTGTACTGACTGGGCTCGCTGTTGATTTGTCGAAACCCGTCGACGAGGCCGATAGGCCCGAAGACCTGGTCGAGCCAGGCGCGCTCTTCAGGAAGGAAGCCGGAGTTCTTTTGGTTGGCTTTGTAGTTCTTGAGGTCGATTTCTTTGTGCGCGATGTTCCAGTCGCCGCAGAGGATGCAATGGCGACCGCTCGCGACCAGGCCAGCGAGGTGCGCCGAGAACTCCTCCATGAATCGGAACTTGGCCGCCAGCCGCACCTGCCCACTGGTCCCGGCCGGCACGTACACCGATGCAATGCTCACATCGCCGAATCGTGCCTCGATGTAGCGCCCCTCTGGATCAAACTCCTCGGAGCCAAAGCCGTGAATGACCTCGTCCGGTTCCGCGCGCGCAAAAAGCGCCACCCCGCAATGTCCTTTGCGCTCGCCAGGTTCGTAGAAGCCGTGATAGCCGGCTGGTGCGAGCTCCGCCTCGGACAGCTGTTCCGGGCGCGCCTTGATCTCCTGCAGACAGACGAAGTCCGCATCTTGGCCCTCGAGCCATTCGTAGAACCCTTTGCGCGCAGCAGCGCGGAGACCATTGACGTTGAGCGTGAGCACCCGCATCGAAGCGGCGAAACGCTAGCACAAATCCGAGCTGAGCCAGGTCGCAACCCTTGCCCTCATGGGATGGACCGCCGTCTCAGTCTTTGTCCTCGTCCTTGTCGGAGTCGGAATCGGAGTCATCGCAGTCACAATCTCTGTCTTTGTCCCTGTCACTGTCGCTGTGCCTGTCGCTGTCGCCGTCGCTGTCGCTGTGCCTGTCGCTGTAGCTGTCGCTGTCACCGTCGTCGTCGTCACAGTCGCAGTCGCGCTCACAGTCACAACGATGCCCCTCGCACCGGTCGATGCAGTGCTCTAGAACCCGGCGCGCGATCGCCGCGCAGCGCTCTTCAGAGTGGATCTTGCTCATGCAAGCCTCATAGACATGATCGGACAACTTGCCGCAGCCGTCCTCACAGGTCGGCGGCTCGGGCTCACCGCAGAACTCGTCGATGCAGAGTGCCAAGAGCTCACGCGATTCGATCCCGCAGGCCTCTTCGTTGCCGGTCAGCTCGACGCATTCGTTGAACTCTTCTGTGACCTTCGCCTGACATTGGTCCTCACAGGTCGCAGGCTCGCACCGCCCGCCGCATTCGTAGAAGCTGTGAATTGCGATGCCGAAGCAGGCCTCGCGGTCGTGCTTCCGATATGAGCACTCGTCGAAGACGGCAAGCGCCGCAGCCGCGCACCCGTCGCGACATTCGCCGTGCGCAACGCCTTCTCGATCCGCAGCTGCGTCGAGAACGGCTACGAGCTCGGTATTGCCGCTCGTGGTGTCGGTCCCGCAGCTCTGCACCAGCAGAACGGAAGCCATGAGAAATGCGAGTGAGAATGCTTTGAAGTTCATAAATGCCTACCTAACGCCGCAACGGTATCGACCCGAGCGCGTACCGAAAGTACACGATCGGCGGTGCGCCCGTCTTGTCCGGCTCGCGAGAAGAATGGGACAACTGCACTCAATGTGGGGCAGCTCATATTTCGCGCCTGGAATGCTACTGGCGTGGCGTTTTGGTAAGCCGTCGCACCTCTCGAATCAACTCCACCGTGACCGCGATGCGTTCCGCCGCCGACCAATAGTTCTTGTACGGATCCACGTCCATCACCGGGCTTGCGTGGTCGCCGGTCGCGAGCTCCGCCGAAATCGCCCCCGGCAGGTTCGTGCTCTCTTGCGGCACGAGCCCGTCGTTGGGCAACTCTAAGACGCCCTTCATGTACTCGTTAGTGAAGTCCACCAGCCCAATGGTCGCCATCGCCTCGCTGAGTGCGCCGGCCACCCGTTCGCGCACGAGGCGAATTGCGGCACTCGTCGACGCGGCGACCACGCGCGAAGCGTCCCGGGGAGTCTCACGGTAGTTGCGGACGACAATCCGACTGATCTCCGAGACCAGGCCCGCGTTGAAAATGCTGCTCGCGAACGTGCTGGCGAACCCGGTCACGCCTCCAGTGGCTTCATAGGTCGAATACGCCGAAATGACGGGGATGCGCGCCGTCAGCTTCTCTATGCGTCCCTTGTTCGCTTCCATGTAGGGCTCGCGCACTCGCGTCTTCAGATCCTCGACCGACTGGCCGTTCCCTCCGAGCGCTTCGAGCAGAAAGCCGTTGACCGAAGCGGACATCGAGTCGGCCACGGGCGAACCATGGAAGGGCGCTTGAATCGCAACCCAGCCAATGACTTTCGTCCCCACGAGGCCCGGCGCACCGATCAGCGCATCGAGGGTGTCGAGGCTGCCCTTGCTGTGCGAGACGATGATGATCTTCTTGTCCGTGCTTCGAAGAAACTTCAGAAGAGCGGCAGCGTTGTGCTCGACGCTTGCGGACGTATCGAACGCCTCCGACACAGCCGACAAATTCTGATAGGCGATTCCCTGCGCATCGAAGTATCGCATCTGCCTGTAGAACGAGACGAAGCCGCCGGGCTTGATGGGGAGATCGACCCGCGGAAGCGCGTTGGCAATCGAATCCCCGATTGGAATGTCGATGTCCTGTGCGAACGGTAAGTCGATGTGCACGTTGAGCGCGCGCGCGGAGTTTTGAAGCGCCTCGTTGATCTCGTCCTCGAGGTTGACGCTCAGCTCTTCGTAAAGCTCCGATAGGAAACCACCGACGAAGAGCACCTCCTGCCCCTCGTCCAAGACCAGCGGGGCCGTCGCAGCGAGCTCGCCTGGAGCCGAGTCGATTCCTGCACCCCCCGAACCTGCTTCGCCTCCCGCGCCGGCGGCACCAGGAGAGCAACCCGCCGATGAACGGCTGCACCCTGCCAAGCCGAGCGTCGAAAGACACAGGCAAAGCC
>JBARTN010000022.1:0-3241 GCA_049645265.1 Polyangiales bacterium | reverse complement strand
GGAAGCAGAGGTGTTCCGAGGGAAGCATCCCCAACGACCCTATGTGCTGCTCTGCCAGCAGAGCCAATTCGACGCGAGTCGCGCGCCCGAAGGGAAGCACACCGGATACGCGTACTGCCACGTTCCTGGCGGCTCCACGGTGGACATGACCGAAGCGATCGAAAACCAAGTCCAGCGTTTTGCGCCCGGCTTCAAAGATCGAATCCTCGCCCGGCACACCATGAACACCCACGAGTTTCATCGATACAACCCAAACTTCGTTGGGGGCGCGATCACCGGCGGCGTCGCCGACGCGTTTCAGCTCTTCACGAGGCCTGTCGCGAGACTCGATCCCTACACGACGCCGAATCCACGTGTGTTCATCTGCTCCGCATCGACGCCACCGGGCGGCGGAGTGCACGGCATGTGCGGCTTCCATGCAGCACAGAGCGCACTGCCTGGGTTGGGACGATTCGAACCAATGCCGCTGGACAGCTGACTTTGTTCGGGGTCGGCAGCCGCTAGCGGACGCGGTGCTCGGATGGTCCGTCGCTTGAACCATGCACGACGTCGTTGTACAAGCCCCGCTGCCGCTTGGTACGCTCGGAGCGAGTCATGCAACGTCCTACGCTGTCCCTCATCATTCCCGTTTACAACGAGGAAGAAATCATCCCGGAGCTCGACCTCCGGCTCAAGGCGTTCTTGGGAGCGCTCGACCAGACCTGGGAAGTGGTTTTCGTCGACGACGGCTCGAATGACCGGACGCTAGCGGCGCTTAGTGAGCTTGCCGCGGCGGAGCGTCGCTACAAAGTCATTTCGTTCTCGCGCAACTTCGGGCATCAGATTGCGATCACCGCGGGCATAGACCGCGCCGAAGGGGACGCCGTGGTGATCATGGATGCCGACCTTCAAGATCCACCCGAGGTCGTCGCCGAGATGATCCGCAAATGGCGCGAGGGATACGACGTCGTGTACGGTCAGAGGTCCATTCGCCATGGAGAGAGTTTCTTCAAACGAGCGACCGCCGCCGCCTTCTATCGCCCGTTTCGTATGCTGTTGCCGATTGAGATACCTCTCGATGCTGGGGATTTTCGGCTGATGAGTCGCAGCGTCGTCTTGTCGCTACGCGCCCTGCGCGAGCAGCACCGCTTCGTGCGCGCGATGGTGTCATGGGTGGGTTTCAAGCAAACGGCAGTGCAATACGAGCGGCCTGAACGCTTCGCCGGCGAAACGAAATACCCACTTCGCAAAATGATCCGCTTCGCGATCGACGGCATCACCTCGTTTTCAATCGTACCGCTCCGGATTGCGACCTGGCTTGGGCTGCTTTCGGCGCTCGTGGCGATCGTCACCTCTGCCTGGGCGCTCTACGCGGCAATTTCGGGCCAGACGGTTCCCGGTTGGGCGACGACCACGATTGCTGTGGCATTGGCTGCGTCGGCTCAGCTCATCATGACGGGGATCCTTGGTGAATACATCGGCCGAATCTATGAAGAAGTGAAACGGCGTCCGCTCTACGTCGTGGACGATACGCTCAATCTTCCGCCGATCGACAGTGCATCGGGGCGCGAGAAACCAGGGACGCTCACGCAGTGAACCAGTATGCCCACGCCATGAACAGAAACTGAAACGGAAGGCGTGCCCAGAGCGCCCAGCGTGGGATCGGTTTCTTCGGGTTCAGGGAGATGTTGTGGGTGAGCATGTAGATGTTGGCTGGGAACACGGCGACATAGAGAGCGATGAGGCCCCAGGCGGCCCATACGCGTGTGTCCGGCACGAGTAGACCGACGCCGCCGAGGATCTCGAAGAATCCGCTGATGTACACCAGCGCGAGAGGAGCCGGCAGGAACTTCGGGACGATTCGGACGAACGGCTTGGGCTGGACGAAGTGAAGCACTCCCACGGCGATCATCAGGATGGCGAGCAACCAGAGAGCAGCGAGCTTGAAGCCGGGCACATTGGGGCTTGTAGCTCAGCAGGCGCGTCAGGGACACCCTCAGTGCCAGTGCCAGTGCCAGTGCCAGTGCCAGTGCCAGTGCCAGTGCCAGCGTCAGTGCCAGCGTCAGTGCCAGCGTCAGCGTCAGCGTTCAGCGTTCAGCGTTCAGCGTCCGGGGTGGCTGACGTGCTAGATCTCCCGCGCATGGGAGCAGAGCACAAGAAGCCCCTCCGCGCGGAGCAGTTCACGACGGCGCGGGCCGCTCAGCCGCTCTGGTATCGCGCCGTCAATTCCGTCGGGCGAGTCCTGCCGAGCTTCGGCAAGCCTTCGGCCGAGGCCTGGTTCGCCAAGGCCCAGCGAAAGAACCCGGGAGTCGGGGACCCGAGGCCAGAGACGGTGGCCGCGCTCGATGCCCTCTTGCGCTCCGTGCAAGAAGATGCGGCACTCAGTTTCTCCGGCCGGATTGCGGCGCAAATGGATTGCCTGCGAATGGCAAGCCAGCACCTGAAAATCGAACAGGCCCTTCGCGAGACGCCCGAAATCCTGGACACCGAGATCCCGTCGCCGATCTTTCTCATCGGTTGGATGCGGACGGGAACCACGTTCGTCCACCGCTTGCTCGCTCAAGATCCGGAGACGCGGACGATGCCGTACTGGGAAAGCATGTATCCGGTGCCCCCGAAGAGCGGCAAGGACGACCGCCCGGAGCAACTCGTTAGCGTGCTCGAGCAGCTGGAGAGCATCTCCCCGAACTACGAGGCGATTCATCCGATGGGCGCGCGCGAGCCCGAAGAATGCGTCGCGCTCTTCACCAACGTCTTCCGCACGCTGCAGTACGACGTGCAATATCGAGTGCCGGGCTACATCGAATGGCTTCGACGGCAGGATCCACGCGTCGCGTACGGCCAGTACCGGCAACAACTTCAACTGGTTCAGCACTACAGGCCGCACGGCCGCCGGTTCGCGCTCAAAGATCCAACCCATTCGGTTTTCGTCGATACGATTCTCGAGCTCTTTCCAAATGCCCGGTTCGTGTTCACCCATCGCGACCCCGCGACGACCCTCAGCTCGCTCTGCAGCCTCTACGCCTACACCCGCGCGCTCTTCAGCGGCGACGTCGACCCGCAGGCGCTCGGGCCGGAGCTCCTCCATAGCTACCTTCCGGCTTCGCTCGAGGCTGCCGTCGCGAAGGTCGATGGGCTACCGCCGGGGAGAGTGGCCCACATGCGTCACGTGGACGTGCGGAACGACCCAATCGGCACGATGGCGCAGGCGTATCGAGACCTCGGGATGGAGCTGAGCGAGCCCGCCCGAGCGGCGATGGCT
>JBARTN010000021.1:0-23876 GCA_049645265.1 Polyangiales bacterium | reverse complement strand
TCCCGCTCGAGATTACGAACGCCGCTCTCCATCGTGTAGTAGTGGATGACTTGGCGAATAGCGTTTTCGCTGATCTCCAGGTCGATGTCCTGAAGGCCAGCGTTTTCCTTTTGGCGTGGCACCAGATAGCGCATCGCGATGTTGAGCTTCTCGAACTCGGTGTAGCCGCTGATCTCGAGGATCTCCATGCGGTCACGGAGCGGAAGCGGGATGCCCCCCAAGGTGTTTGCCGTCGTGATGAACATCACGTCCGAAAGGTCGTAGTCGAGGTCGAGGTAGTGGTCGTTGAAGCCGTGGTTCTGCTCCGGATCGAGCACTTCGAGCAGCGCCGAGGCCGGATCCCCACGGAAGTCGGTCGACATCTTGTCGATTTCGTCGAGCAGGAAGACCGGGTTGTTCGCGCCGACCTTGCGCAGCGATTGAATCAGGCGGCCGGGAAGGGCTCCGATGTACGTGCGTCGGTGGCCTCGAATTTCCGCTTCGTCGCGCACGCCACCCAGCGACAAGCGCACGAACTCGCGACCGGTGCAACGCGCAATACTCTTTGCCAGCGAGGTCTTACCAACACCGGGCGGTCCCACCAGACAAAGCACGGGCCCCTTGAGCTTTCTCACCAAAGCCTGCACAGCGAGATACTCGACGATGCGCTCCTTCGGCTTCTTGAGGCCGTAGTGATCCTCTTCGAGGATCTGCTCGGCGGCATCGATGTCGTAGTTCTCTTCGCTCTTGTCGCCCCAGGGGAGCGCGAGCACCCAGTCGATGTAGTTGCGGATGACCGTGGCCTCGGCACTCATCGGCTGCATCATCTTTAGCTTCTTGAGCTCCTTGCGCGCTTTGAGGTGCGCTTCCTTGCTGAGCTTCTTTTGCTTGATCTGCGCTTCGAGCTCTTGAATCTCGCTCTTGAACTCGTCGCGCTCGCCGAGCTCCTTCTGAATGGCCTGCATCTGCTCATTCAGGTAGTACTCCTTCTGCGTCTTCTCCATTTGCTGCTTGACGCGGGAGCGGATCTTTTTCTCGACTTGAAGAATCTCGATTTCGGCGTTCATCAACTGAAACAAACGCTCCAGACGCTTCGCCGGGTCGACGGTTTCTAGAATCTCTTGTCGGTCTGAGAGCTTGATGCTCGTGAGGTGCACGACGACCGTATCTGCCAGCTTCGACGGGTCGTCAATCGTCTGCACGGTCATCAGCATTTCGGGCGCGATTCGCTTGTTGAGCTTGGCGTACACGTCGAATGCGGCCTGCACCGAGCGAATCAAGGCTTCGATCTCGACGTTCGACGAGTAGAGCTCTTCGACCGGCTCGACGTTGCAAAGGAAGAAGTCCTCATGCGGCACGAACTCCGTAATGCGTGCGCGACGTTTCCCTTCCACCAGAACCTTCACCGTGCCGTCCGGGAGGCGCAGCAGTTGGATGATGGTGCCGATGGTTCCGACTTCGAAGATGTCCTCCGGAGCCGGGTCGTTCGTCTTCGCCTTTTTCTGTGCAGCCAGCAGGATTTCCTTGTGCTGGCTCATCGCCGCTTCGAGCGCGTTGATCGACTTCTCGCGACCTACGAAGAGCGGCACGACCATGTGCGGGAACACGATGATGTCGCGCAGGGGCAGCAGGGGAAAGCTTTCGCCACCGGGCTCACCGGTACCGGGTTTTTGATCTTCGTTGTCGTTTCGATGAAAGAACATCGGTCTATTTCGCTCCGCACGCGGCGGGGATGGACGAAGAGGGCCGCACTAAGCGAGCTCCGCCTCTTCCTTTTCGTAGACGATGAGCGGCTTCTCACCCGAGAGGATGACTTCCTCGCTGACGGCGACCTCGCGGATGTCGGACTGAGAGGGGACCTCGTACATGATGTCGAGCATGGACTTCTCCATGATGGCACGAAGGCCTCGAGCGCCGGCGTTCCGCTTCAGAGCTAGGCGGGCCACGGCATGCAGCGCGCCCTGCGCGAACTTGAGCTTCACGCCATCCATCTCGAAAAGCCGTTGGTACTGTTTGACCAGGGCGTTCTTGGGCTTGGTCAGGATGTCGACGAGCGCCTCTTCGTTGAGCTCGTGCAAGGTGGCGATGACCGGCAAACGGCCGATGAACTCGGGAATCAGGCCGGCGCGGAGCAAATCCTCGGGTTCGATCTGTTCGAGAAGCTCGCCGATCTTCTTGTCTTTCCGCGACGGAATGTCGGCGCCGAAGCCGAGCTTTCGCTCGCCGATGCGCCGCTCGATGACGTCGTCGAGGCCGACGAAGGCGCCGCCGCAAATGAACAGGATGTTCCCAGTGTCGATCTGCAGGAAGTCTTGTTGCGGGTGCTTGCGCCCGCCCTTCGGAGGCACGTTCGCAACGGTGCCCTCGATGATCTTCAGAAGGGCCTGCTGCACGCCTTCGCCGCTGACGTCGCGGGTGATCGACGGATTGTCGCCCTTCCGCGCGACCTTATCGATTTCGTCGATGTAGACGATGCCGCGTTGCGCGCGTTCGACGTCGTGGTCGGCGTTTTGCAGAAGCTGGACGATGATGTTCTCGACATCTTCACCGACGTAGCCAGCCTCGGTCAGCGTCGTCGCGTCCGCAATGGCAAACGGAACGTTCAAAATGCGCGCGAGGGTCTGCGCGAGCAGGGTCTTACCCGAACCGGTGGGACCAAGCAGAAGGATGTTCGACTTCTGAAGCTCGACGTCATCGGCGCTGATCTTCGAATCGATGCGCTTGTAGTGGTTGTGGACCGCAACGGAGAGAATCTTCTTCGCGCGCTCCTGCCCGATGACGTACTCATCGAGGACGTCTTTGATCTCGACAGGCTTCGGGAGCGGCGTCGTCGTCGTGAGCGATTCCTCGCGCTCGACCTCCTCCGCGATGATGTCGTTACAGAGCCCGATGCACTCGTCGCAAATGTAGACGGTCGGCCCCGCGATGAGCTTCTTTACCTCTTTCTGTGACTTCCCACAGAAGGAGCATTGAAGATTGCCGTGCCCATCATCTCGCCTGCGATCCACCATATACCTGCTTCGGAGAGTCTAGCCTCCCGCCCCTTTAACGGCAAGGACTAGACGGCGCGTGTTGGCAACGTTTTCCGGGCTCTTAGCCTTCGAGCTTGGGCTTGATGACGTCGTCGATCAGCCCGTACTCTTTAGCCTCTTCGGCGGACAGATAGCGATCGCGTTCGGTGTCTTCCTTAATACGCTCCGTGGTCTGGCCTGTATGCTTGGCCAGGATCGTGTTCATTTGTTCACGAAGTTTCAGAATCTCTCGCGCATGGATTTCGATGTCGGTCGCCTGACCTCGAATCCCACCGAGCGGCTGGTGAATCATGATGCGGGCATTGGGCAAGCACTTGCGCATTCCGGTCGTCCCAGAGGCGAGAATCCACGCGGCCATCGATGCGGCTTGGCCCAAGCAGACGGTCGACACTGGTGATCGAACGTACTGCATCGTGTCGTAAATCGCGAGCCCTGCTGTAATCGAGCCACCGGGGCTGTTGATGTACAAGGTGATCTCTTTGTCGGGGTCGTCGCTCTCCAGGAAAAGCATCTGAGCGATGATCGCGTTGGCCACGTCGTCGTTGACCTCGGTGCCGAGGAAGATGATCCGATCCTTCATGAGGCGGCTGAAGATGTCCCACTGGCGTTCGCCACGGTGTGTCGTTTCGACGACCCAAGGCATGTACAGCTGCGCGGTCGTAGGCTCGCTCATGGCTCTTCCCCTTCGTCTTCGGCCGATTCGTCCTTTTGGGTCTCAGGCTGGACCTCGGGTTCGGGCCGCTCGCCTTCGTTGATTTTGGCACGCTCGGTGAGCAGCGCCATCACCTTCTCTTCGAGGAGCTGGGATTCGAGCTGGTCGCGCTCGGCTTCTTGATGGTCGGCTCGGACCTTGGCCACGTGCTTGCCGGTCCGCTCGGCGATCTCCTGAAACTTCGCGTCCAGGTCAGCCTCGGTCACCTCGATGCCTTCCTGGCGCGCCAGGGACCCTAGCAAAATGCCGGCCTGTACACGGCGCTGCGCGCGCTCTTCGATTCCCGAGAAGAAGTCCGCGCCCGGCGCGCCGCGTTGCCCTGCCATCTTCATGAACTGAGCCATCTCGTACATCATCATCTGCTCTTGCTGCTGCACCATCGACGGCGGAACCGGGATGTCGTTGTGCTCGATCAGGCTGTCGATCAGCTGGTCCTTGAGCTCGGCGTCGTGTTGCTCCTTGGCGTTGCTTTCGAGCCCCTCCCGAATTTTGAGCCGCAGCTCGAGAAGCGTCTCGTAGTCGCCACAGTCTTTCGCGAACTCGTCGTCGAGCTCGGGCAAGAGCTTTTCGTGAAGCTGCCTGGCCTTGATGGTGAATTGAGCGGTCTTGCCCTGAAGGTCCGGGTTCGGGTGGTCCTCTTCGAAGGTGATCTCGATGGTCTTCTCTTCGTCGGGCTGCATCCCGAGGAGCCCTTCTTTGAGAGCGGGTAACAGGTGATCGTCATTGATCTCGACCTGGCGGCCTTCGGCCCCGAGGTCATCCTTGGCTTTGCCGTCCACGCGGACCGAGTAGTCGATCGTGATCAGGTCGCCTTCCTTGGCCCTGCGCATCGGGTCCGGAGCTTGAATCTCGGCGTGCTGGTGGCGCAGCCCTTCGACCTCGGCGTCGATCTCTTCGTTCAGAATCTCGATCGGCGCCTGCCAAGCTTCGAGCTCGTCGATCGCGACCCGGTCGATCTTCGGTCGCACCTCGACTTTGGCCTTGAAGGTGAGCGGCTTACCTTTCTCGAGCGCAGGCGCTTCGTCCATCTGCGGCTGGGCGACGATGTGGAGCTCGTGCTCCTGCACCGCATGCATGAGGCCCTGCTCGACCAGGGTGCCGGTCACCTGAGCCGCAGCCTCCCGGCCGTACATCTGCTTCACCACATCCCTCGGCACCTTTCCCGGACGGAAGCCGCGAACGCGGGCGGTCTTGCCGATCTCTTTATAGGTGTCGTCGAGGTCCTTTTGGATGCGATCCCACGGCACTTCGACCGTAACCTCCACAAGGACGGGGCTGATCTCGCGGATTTCAGATTGCATCGGCTTTTAGGGGGCTGGACAGGCGCGGTTCGTACAGCCGCGGCGGAGAGCCGTCAAGGTGCAGCCTTAGGGGCGGCGATCTCACGGTGGAGCTCCACCAGCTCGATGCCCAGAGTCTGTGAAACCTCGAAGATCCGCTCGTCTCGATAGAACTCTTCGAAGATGATTCGCTTGATGCCGACGTTGCAAATCGCCTTGAAGCAGTTCCAACATGGAGACGCTGTGACGTAGATCGAGGCGCCATCGATGCGGGAGCCGTTCTTGGCGGCTTGGATGATCGCGTTGACCTCGGCGTGGATGGTCCGGACGCAGTGTCCGTCGACCATCATGTGCCCGACGTCGTCGCAATGCGGCAGACCGCGGACCGAGCCGTTGTAGCCCGTGGAAAGGATCGTCTTGTCGCGGACGATGACCGCGCCGACGTGCTTGCGGGGGCAGGTCGAACGCCTGGCCACCACGACGGCGATATCCATGAAGTATTCGTCCCAGGAGGCGCGCCCCATCGGCCTTTCCTAGCTTGGGGTGTCGCGAACGACAACCTCAATAGACGAGGCTGGGGCGAAGCTCCGGCGGGGGCGGCTCGTTCTCGAGGCTGCGTGCGAAGGAATGGAAATCGCTCCGAGCCGCGCGGTGCAGCCGGCGCGGCAAGCCCCTCACGATCAGGACCGCGCGGCCTTTGCGTTCCACGCGGGCGCCTGCATCCTTGGGCGAGACCGAGCGAGCCGCCGCGAAGGCCTCTCGGGCGTCCGACTCGCTATCCCAGCTGGTCCACCAGATGACGGCGGTCTTTTCGTTGCGCCGATAGACCACGAGATGATCGCCTGCCCAGCCGGCGGCCGCCTCCTCGTAGGTTCCCGAGGCTCGGCCCTGTCCGAGGTAGACGCCGAGCTCGAGCTCGCCGAGCGTATCTTCCTCGATTCGATCGAAGCCGGCGGCGAGGAGGGCTTGGTTGTCGGGAATCCGAATCGCTTCGGCCGGCTCGCGGGCGAAGTACTTGTCCGGGTGGAGCACCTGCTCGCTCGTTGCAGGGGGGCGGCGGTGGGCGTTGTTCACCGCGGGCCACCCGCCGCGTCCTTGGACGGCTGCCACGAACTGCAGCCCGCGCAGATAGGGCGCGACCAGCGTCACCCTCAGGATTGCGGGCGCATCGTCGAGTTTCTCGCCGCGCACGAGCGTGCTGAGGTCGACATAGTCGCCCATCTGTTGAATGCCGGCCGTCGCAGCCGACAAGGGGATCCCCTGCTGGCGTAGCGCCTCGGCAAGCATCGCCAAGGTCGCGTCGCCCTCGACGACCGCGCGGAATGCATTGTCGGCATCCGCGGTGCGCTCCTCTTGATACGACTCGCGAAGTCCGAGGCGCTGATCCTGTAGGGCGTGTACCAGCTCGTGGACCAGGACCAGGCGGGCTTCCTGTGCTTGCTCTGGGCCGAATGATCCCGCCAAGCCTGCCATCTCGTCGTCGCGGATGACGAGTCGCCCGGTCTCCGGATCGTAGTAACCGATGACCTGCTCGCCGAGGACCCCTGCAAACAAGCTGTACAGGTCCTCCTCGACATCGAGGAGCCCCAGCGCACCGTAGACGAGCCTCGCGCGCTCAATTTCTTCTTCTTCGATTTGCGATCGCAGGCTTTCCGCGATTGCATCGCCGTCTTCGATTTCAATCGTCACTCGCCGCCGAAGCCTCAGTTGCCGCACGGACTCCGCGGCTCGGATCAGGTCTTCCACCGCAGCCCGCTCTGCGGCGGTCGCCGGACGTGCGACACCAGCCGTCGCCTGAGCGGCGCGGTCCGGCAAGGGCTCGGTTGGCGCGGCAATCGCGGGCTCGGAGGAGACGGGCTGAGTGCTCGGCTCCGGTATGGCGTACCGGTGGCAGCTACTCAGGACCAGAGCAGCGACCAGCCGGGCGACCCATCGGCTCATGGTTCTCCGTTGACGTCCGCCGTGATCAGCGGGCGCCTTCGGTGATTGTGAACCAAGAACCACCGGGCGGCCTCAATTGCAGCTTCTTTGGCCTCCGCCGGGCTCGCGAAACGCTGCCCCTTGAGCCCATTCCGGACGTGCTCCGCGACCGTTCGTTCCACACGGAGTCGTTCCGCGCCATCGAAGACACCCCGCGACAGCACTTGTGGGAGCTCCCGAGGCCGTCCTCCTTTGAGCGAGAGCACGATGGTGACCAATCCGGCCGATCCCATCGCGCGTCGCTCGGCGATGACCTCGGCGCTGAGCGCTCGCATGCCGGCGATGTAGACGCGGCCCGTGGGGACCGTATCGACGACATCCAGGGCGTCCTTGGTGACCTCGAGCACGCTTCCGTTCTCGATGAGCTGTGTCTGCGCGATCCCTTCTTCAGTGGCTAGCTCGAGATGACGGCGCCGGTGATGGTGTGTGCCGTGCACCGGGACGAACGCCTTTGGACGCAGGAGCCGAATCATGCTCCGTTGCTCTTCGCGGCTTCCGTGTCCGCTTGCGTGAATCTCCGGATGCCGGTCGCGCGTGACGACCTCGAGGCCGCGCCGCTCGAATCGGTTGACGAGGTCGAAGACGCTCAGCTCGTTTCCAGGAATGGCGCGCGAAGAGAAGATCACCGTGTCGCCCGCCTCGAGGTGCACATGTGCGTGTTCGCCGCGGGCCAATCGTGTGAGGGCCGAGGCGGGTTCGCCCTGGGTGCCGCCGGCCAGGATCAGGACCTGGTCGCGGGGCAAGGCGTCGACCTCATCGGGCGCAACCAAGAGACGGTCTGCCGATGGAATCAAGCCCAGTGCTTGAGCGGTTTCGGTGTGCTTCAGGACCGACATTCCGAGCAGGCAAACCTTTCGACTTCGTTCCCGCGCGATCCGTAAGACTGCCCGCAAGCGAAAGGCGTTCGAGGAGAAGGTCGCGACGGCGACGCGATTGGGAGAGCGGGCGATCCATTCATCGAGGGCCGCTTCGGCGTCGCGTTCGATCCGGGCGCGCCCGTCGACATCGGCACCGGTCGAATCGCTCAAGAGGAGGCGCACCCCGTCGCTCGCCACCTGCTCGAGCCTGGCGCGATCGAAGCGCTGGCCCTCACAGGGGTCCGATTCGATCTTGAAGTCGCCGGTATGGACGACCGTGCCCACCGGCGTATCTACGATGAGCCCCGTCGCGTCTGCGATCGAATGGTGCACGGCGAAGCGCTCCACGGAGATCGAGCCGATCCGCTCCTGGCTCCCCGCCGGACTTACCCGGAGGTCGACGTTCGTCAGTCGGTGCTCCCGGAGGCGATCCTCGATCAAGGCCGCGGCGTAGGGTGGCGCGAAGACCGGCACCGAGAGCTCCTTGAGGAAGTAGGGCAGGGCGCCAATGTGATCTTCGTGCCCGTGGGTGATGACGATCGCCTTTAGGTTTCGGCGCTGCTGCAGAAGCCAGCTGAAGTCCGCGTGGACCAGCTCGGCACCATGTTCATCGGTGAAACCGATGCCGCAGTCGATGGCGATCGTGGTGTCGCCGCAGACCATCGCGGCGCAGTTCATTCCGACCTCGTTGAGCCCGCCAAGCGGTATGATGCGCAAACTATCCGTCACGGAACTCCCGGCAGCGGGGCTTAAGGCCGCGCTGGCTTTGGTCAAGCCAGCGATTGCCCCGTTGACCCGCGTGATCCCTGCGTGCTACGCCCCGGACCGCACGGGTTCAATGCGCCGTTTCTTAGCCATTATTTGGGTACTTTCACTAGGGGCAACGTCGGCTGCGGCGCAGCGCTCCTCCTCCGAGGTGACCCACACCGGGGCGGAGGGCGAGTCGGCGACTTCCGAGGAAGAGGCGATCTCCGAGATGGAGGCTGCCTCTCCAGAACCCAGCCGCGAGGAAGACCTCCCTCCGCAGCTGCGGGCGCCGACCGTCGAAGGGCTCGAGCTCCCCACCGCGCCCACGAGCGCTGCCGACTCTGACGAGGAGTTCGACGAGAGCGCGTTCGACGAGGATGAGATGGCGGCCGACGACGCGAAGCTCCTCGGCATGGCCGAGCCGCCCGCCTCCGATCCGACGCTGGCGAGCTGGACCAACCCTCGACCGGTGTTCTCGCTCGCTGGTTATTTCCGGGTGCGGGGCAACTACATCGACAACTTCTCGGTTCGGCGGATTCCGCTCGGCCCTCCACTCAATCCAGGGGGTAGGCTGACCGGAGATCCCTTCGCGCGTTGGATCCCCGTCGACAACTCACCCAGCACGGGCGGCAACGGCGTGCTCCCGCAAGGTGGTTGCAAAGGCGAGCCGCAGTCCCCGGCGGGTCAGGCACAGCGCTGTGACGGCAGCGCGACACTGCGTTACGCGAATATGCGCCTTCGCTTGCAGCCGACGCTATCGCTAAGCGACAACATCCGGGTCCACATGATGTTGGACGTCTTCGACAACTTGGTCCTGGGCTCCACGCCGGATGTGAAGTCGGTCAACCGGTTGGGGCAGATCCCGGGCCGTGTGCCGGGCGTTCCCTTCGACACCCTGACCCAAACCCTCCCGCCCCCGGAGTCGTTCCGAAATACGGTGGGTGACAACATCTATTTTCGTCGAGTTTGGGGCGAGGTCACGAACAGCACGATCGGCCAGCTTCGCTTCGGCCGGATGGGGCATCAGTGGGGCCTCGGGATGCTTTGGAATGCAGGCGTAGGGACCAACCAGCTCGACACCGTCCTCGACTCCGACTTCCAGTCCGAAATCGATCGCATTCAGCTCATCGGCAAGTTCAAAGGCATCTTCTTTGGGGTGTCCTGGGACTTCGCGAGCAGGGGCTACATCTTCGACCCCGTTCTCGAGATTGCGGCGATTCCCATTGATGCAAGCCGATTGGACGACACGCGGCAGTGGAGCTTCTTACTTGCGCGACGCATGGAGCCGCTGGCGCAAGAGAAGCGTCTCCTGCGGGGCAAGTGGGTGATCAACGGAGGCGCGTACTTCATCTATCGCTCGCAGTTTCTTTCGACGGCAGGCGCACCACTGCTCGGGACGATCAGCGACGTCGAAAACGCGTTCGTTCGCCGGGACGCCAAGGTCTACATTCCCGACGGCTGGATGGAGGTCCTGTGGAAGGATCTGCGCCTTGCGATCGAGTTCGCGGGCGTCTTCGGACAGGTTCAGAACATCGCGCCGACGGAGTTCCCGCCGACGGCCGAGGGCGCCAAGTTCAAGCTGCGCCAGTGGGGATTCGCGTTCGAAGGCGAATACCGTTTCCTCGGCAAGAAGCTCGGGGTCTTTCTCAAAGGCGGCGCTGCCTCGGGCGACCCCGATGTGGTGGGGCTTTCGCAGTACGAGGATCTCGCGACCCAGCCGGTCGGACAAAAGACGGTGTCGAATTTCGCGTTTCACCCCGACTACCGCATCGACCTGATTCTCTGGCGCCGCATCATGGGGCGCATCGATGGGGCCTATTACCTGGCGCCGGCGATCAGCTACGACATAATCCGAAGCGACTTCGGCAGGGTGGTCGGTGCTCGGCTCGACTTCATCTACAGCCGCGCGATGTATCAGCAGCAAACTTACTCCTCTCAGCCGAACCTGGGCGCGGAGCTCGATCTCGCAATCTACTATCGGACCGAAGACGGGCCGAAGTTCACCGACGGCTTCTTTGCATCGTTTCAGTTCGGCATCCTGTTCCCGCTCAACGGTCTCCGCTACCTCGAGGTGGATGGGGCAAGTGAGCCCGGCACCGAGGGCCTCGGCATCAGCCACGCGCTGACACTGCGGCTGATTCTCGGCATCGAGTTCTGAGGCGAGCTCCGATCACTCTTGGAGCAGGGCTTCCGCTTTGGCGGCGAGCCGCCGGCGCCTACAGCCTTCCGCGAGCACGATGCCACGGAGCTCCGCAAGGGCGCGCTGGAGCTCGTCGTTGACGATCATGTAGTCGAAGAAAGGATAGTGCCCGATCTCCTCTCTCGCCCTCTCGAAGCGGAGCTGACGTGATTGAGCGTCGTCAGAGCCGCGGCCCTCCAACCGGCGGCGAAGCTCGTCCATCGAGGGCGGCAAGATGAAGACCCCGATGGCGTCCGGGAACTTCTCTTTGATCTGGCGGGCGCCCTGATAGTCGACGTCGAAGAGCACGCCGATTTTTCGCGCAGCCCTGGCGATGTCGATCTCGCTCATGCTCGTGCCGTAGAGATTGCCGTGAACTTCGGCCCATTCGGCGAAGCCGTTCTCTTCAACGATTCTGCGAAAGGCTTCCTCGCTGACGAAGTGGTAGTCCTGGCCGTCCACTTCGCTTGCACGAGGCTTGCGCGTGGTGTGCGAGACGCTGAACCTGAGCTCGGGAAACTCTTGGAGCAGCCGTCGGGTCAGGGTGGTCTTTCCTGCGCCCGATGGTGAGCTGATGATCAGCAAGATGAGATCTGGATCCATCGACGCAGCGACACTCATGGAACTCCCCCTCCGATGCAATCCGTATCGCGTCAGCGCGGTCGATCAAAGCACATTCTGTGCTTGTTCCCTCATTTGTTCGATGCAGGCCTTCAACGCAATCACGTGTGACGTCATTGTCCCGTCCTGGACCTTAGACCCGATCGTGTTGGCCTCGCGCGCCATCTCTTGAAGCAGGAAGTCAATGCGCTTCCCGACCGCTGCGCTCGAATTCTCGATCAGTTCGAGCATTTGATCGCGGTGGCTGTCGAGGCGCACCAGCTCCTCGGCGATGTCGGAGCGGTCCGCCAGCACGGCGATCTCCTGCTCCAGTCGAGAAGGGTCGAGCTCGGTGTCGACATCGGCGAGCAGGCCCTCTAGGCGATCACGAAGGCGCGTTCTGCGGCTTTCGAGGAGCTCCGGAGCCGCAGCTTTCAAGGCTTCGACGCCCGTGCCTAGTTCGACGAGCCGCTCGCTGAGCTCCGCGGCGAGGGCCTCCCCTTCGTTGTCACGCATGGCCATCACCGCGTTGCACGCTTCCGCGGCGGCCCGCTCGAGTGCCCGCTCGAGCTCTTTTTCGTCGATCGTGCGGTTGATGACGAACAAGTCCGGCACCGAAGAGAGAAGGGCGAGCGGCAAGGGCTCTTCGGGGTTGAGCGCGTCGCGCAGCGCAGCGAGCTCCGCATAGACTGTGCGCGCGCGATCGAGGTCGAGCGTCGGCTGCGGAAGCGTCTGCCCTTCGAACCGCGCGGTGACGTCCACGCGGCCCCTTTCGAGGCGTCCGCGAATGACGCGTTCCACAGTCGGTGTACGGCTTTGGATCCGAGACGGCAGCCGCACGCGCACATCGAGGAAGCGATGGTTGACCGTGCGGATGTCGAGCACGACCTGTCCTTCTCCGAGCGCTGCGCGCCCGCTTCCGTATCCGGTCATGCTCCGCATGAAATGCCTACTCGAGCCCGCGCTTGTGCTTGATCTGGTCCATCACTTTGGCGTACTCCACTTCGAACGCGGAGGTGCCCTCTTGGAGGTTTTTGATCTTCGAGCGCACTTCGGCATCGAGGCCCGTTTCGACTTCCATGTGCCGGCGCAAAATGGGCGTCATCTTCTTCCGCAAGATGGCGTCGTCCGCGTAGATCTCGATGACGTTGGCGCTGTGAAAGAGCATGTTGAGCAGTTGATCGACCAGATAGGGGAGGACTTCATCTTGCTGGGGGAAGCCCATCTCTTTCGCGACGCGCTGCCGCATCCGGCCGAGCTGCGAGTAGCCCATTCCTTCGCGTTCCATGCGATCTTTGGCCTCGTCGATCATCTGACGCTCGCGCCGGACGTATTCCTTGAGCACGGCTTCGAGGTCGAGTCGGACCTCGGACACCTCCTCGACTTCAATGTCTTCCCCGGCGGTGAGATCGCGGACCATGTCGTCGACGATTGGGCCAATTTTTCCTGAATAAAGTCGCATGTTTATGATGTCGGCTCTAGACCCGGAGCGACTCCCTCCTGAATGCGGCGACACTAGCTAAGGTGGCCCTTTTGGTCAATACGAAGGAAAAACGCCCTGTGAAGTGATTTTGTGAATCTACGTCTTGACGGTAATCCTGTATTCATGCACCATACCGTTAAGGCTGTAAGTATGGATTCTAACGCTCCTGCAATGCAAAACGGCTCCGGTGCACGACGACTGCGCACGACGGAAGAACGCCGAACGAGGATTCTCTCTCGTTGCAGGGTTTTCGAGGCACTGACGCCGACGCTGCGTGAGCAAGTCTTGAACGGGAGCGCGCTGGTCGACGCCGATCGCCGCGAATCCCTTTGCACGCCTAGCGATCCTGCGATCTTCGCAATCGGCAGCGGTCGAGTTCGGCGCGTGCGCCGCACACCGGAACGAGAACTGACGCTCGGCTACTATGGCCCAGGCGATCTGGTTGGCGAAATGTCGCTGGTCGATCCCGAAGCGCGTCTCGAAACGGTGGTTTTGGATTATGTGGAAGCACTACGCATTCCGCCTCGGCTCATCAAAATGGTGATGAACGAGGACCTGGAATTCGCTTCCGCTATGCATCGGTTAATGGGGGAACGCCGCCTGCTTGCAGAACGGCGGATCGATGCACTGCTCACGCGAAGCGTAGAATCGCGTGTTGCAGAGTTTCTACTCGATGCATCTTCGAGGCACGGTATTCCTGATTCAAGGGGAATCCTGATTGGTGTGAAATTCACCCATCAGGAGATTGCGAGCTACGTAGGCTCGACTCGGGAAACCGTCACACTGGTGCTCGGCGCCTTCAAAAGGGCTGGCCTGATCGATACCGATCACCGCCGCGTCGTCATCAGAGACATCGCAGGACTGCGCAAGAGGGTCTAGCAGCAAAAGGGGAGCGTCCGAACGGCGCGGCCTGGGGGGCCGCCGCCGGGCGGACGGTTTTATTGATTGTTGGCTCGCGCTGACGCGCATGTCTTGAGGGCGGGTGAGGAGCTGGTTGGGTGGTTTGGTTTAGTTACACCGCCCGCCCACCCCCACCCGTAATCCTCCCTGCCGCGGCCTTCGCTTCGCTGGGCCTTGGCGGCGCTTTGCGCCGGGCTTCGCCCTTCGGGCTCGCGCTGCCGCGCATGTGCCGGTGCCGGTGTCACTGCCAGCGTCAGTGCCGGCCCCGCCGACGCTAAATCAGCTCGTCCTCGGCGTTGAGCTTCTTTTCCATCCGGTCGATCAAGCCGCCCCAGCCCTCTTCCCCGATCACCCGGCGAAACTGGCGCTTGTAGTTCTTCACCAAGCTCACCTCGTCGGTGAAGATGTCGAAGACTCTCCATTTGCTGCCGGCGGGGCTCATGCTGTAGTCGATGGTGACTGGAGGTTGGCGCTTCTTCTTCCTGGACTTGGCAGATGACTTCACTTTGACGCCGGTTTCGATCGTCTCAGTGCCGATCCAGGTCACCTTGTACCGGAGCGTCGACTCCATGTTGCGCTGGTACTGACGCTCGACGAGCTGCCGAAGGAGGCTCACGAAGCGGTCGCGCTCTTTCGGAGAGCGCTTCTCCCATTCTTTGTCGAGGGAGAGCTTGGCGAGTCGGCCGTAGTCGAGGAACTCGCCGAGGAGCACCGTGAGCCGTGCGCCGCGTGCAGGGGTGTCGGGTTTCCGCAGAACCGCGAGCACCTTGTTGTGCTTGGTGCGGATGAACGCCTCGGCCTTTGCCGCTTGGGGGTCGGAAACCACGACCTCGGATGCGCCGGTGGGGGTTCCCTCCGCGGCTGCGGGACCCGCAAGCCAGAAAGAAGCAATGAGCAAGCATGTGATGATGGATAGTCGAGGCATATCTTTCCCGTAGACGAGCTTCGTGGCTGGTTTATTCGTCGCAGTCGACCGGACGCCAGCCCTTTTCCGAGACGATCGGCATGTTCGTCGCTTTCTCGAGCCCGGCGATCGCGAGATTGTACTCGGCAGTGGCCATCAGGCGTTTCGAGCGCGCGCCAAAGTAGGCGGAGATCGCATCCACCAGCTCTCTGGCGGACGTCGTGCCGACCTCGTAGCCCTGGCCAGCGGAGACGTACCATTTGCGGGATTCTTTCTCCGCGCGCGACCAACTGGCGACGCGCCGCTTTGCATCCTGGAGCTGCTCGTAGAGGTCGGTCACTTCGAGCCCGATGCCGAGCTCCGCTTCTTCGGTCTTGCTCTTGAGTGATTCGATTTCCGCCTTGGCCGCTTTGACCCGGGCGTAGGTCCCGCCGAAGTCGAGCTTCCATCGGGCGACGAGGCCGGCAAACGCACCGGCAAAGTTGCCCCGGTCGATGATGAACGGGTTGTTGATGTCGGTGATGCCGGGCGTTCTTGCGAAGCTCGCACGCAAGGCGAGGATGATGTCGGGGAGGTAGCCGGCTCGCTTCACCACGAGGTTGGCATCTTTTGCGGAACGCGCCGCTTCGAGCTGATGGACCTCCGGGCGACTCTCGATGGCGCGCTCGACTTGCTCGCTCAATTCGAGGACTTCGCTCTCAACGGTTTGGAGCGGGCACTCGGGAACGATGGCCGGTTTGATCCCCGAGAGGATCTCGAGTGCGGCACGGGCCGAGGCTTCCAGTCGAAGGGCTTCCGACTCCCGCGACTCGATTTCTGAAAGGGTCGAGACCAGACGCCAATAGTCGGTTTGTTTCACCCGTGGGTCGTCGGCTTCGAGGCGGGCGCGCAGCTTGTCGACCGCAGTCCTGAGCTTGTCTTTGCCCTCGGAGAGCATCGCCTGAAGGTCGAGTGACAGCTGGGTGCCGAAGTAGGCGCGGCGCACGTCGAACACCACGCGCGAGAGCGTTCGGTCTCGTTCGTACTCGGCTGCGCTGATGCCCGCCCTCGCGGCCTTCTTACCCGCGCGATACTTGCCGAAGGTGTAGATCGGAATGCCGCCCTCGATCCCTACTTCGCCGCCGGGACCCCAGCGGTTCGACCAGGGGACCTGAGGGTCGGGGCTGAACGTGGCCGTGCCTCGGGCGCCAGGCGCCACGAAAAACCTCGCCTGCCCTTCGAACTGCATGAACGGTGAGAGCTTCGCCTCTCTCAATCGGGCCTGCGCGGCGTCGATGTCGGACGAGGCGGCCTTCAGACCCGGATAGCGAAGGATCGCCGACTGCGCGAACTCATCGACGTGATGCGGCCGAGCGGGCAGCGGCTCGTCGACGGCAAGCCGCGCCTCTGTGGCGGGCGCCTCTTGAGCGATCACCTGCGGGACGACGCCAAGCATCGTCCACGCCATGATTGCTAGCGCGCAGAACCTAACCATGCGCTTTTTGTAGCTGGAAACGCGCGCTTCGGCCACGAATGGGCAGTTACTTCGGCTTCTTTTTGCTGCCACCGCCACCCGATTTGGCCTGCTGGTTGTAGCGCTGAATCAAAACGTCGGTGAGATCGAGGTTCGAGGGCACCCAGACGACGCCACCTTCGTTGGCTTCGATAATCATGGTGTAGCCGTCGGTCTGGCCGATACGGCGAAGGATCGCCTGCATCTTCTCGAGGATCTTCTGCGTGAGCTCGCCCTCTTTGGTGGAGAGCTCCTGCTGGTACTGCACATACTCGTTTTGCAGCTCCATCAGGTCGGCCTGGTACTTCTCGACCTTCTTCTTGAGCGCGTCCTGGCTCAAGACATCCTGCTGCCGCTCGAGGCTTTCTTTCTGCGCTTTGAGGGCTTCCTGCTTCTGGTTCAGCGACTGCTGGCGCTCGTCGAACACTTTCTTCAGCCGCCGTTTGGCCTGGCGGCCGTCTTCGGTTTCGTTGATGGCGCGCTGAAGATCGACCACACCGATCTTGACTTGCGCGTCGACGGCCGTTGCCGATCCAGCGAGAATGACAGCAGCTAAAACGAAAACAACGATTCTACAAGAGCGCATGGAGGGCATCCTTTCAGGCCCGGCCTAGCTAGCCGTTTGGTGCGAGGCGGTCAAGCCGCAGGGGTTATACGCCTGCGCGGCGGGTTTCATTCGGTCAGAACGACTGGCCTATGGTGAACTCGAACCGAATCGGGCTGTCCTGAGGCCGCCGGCGAATCGGAATGCCCCATTCGAACCGGAGCGGCCCGAGCGGGGAGAACCATCGGATCCCGAAGCCTACCGAGTAGCGGAGGAAACCGTTGATCCCACATGGCTTCGAGGACCGGTCGGCTTCGGGCGCGACCGGTGCCTGGCAGTTGCCGAACTGGTCCTTGAAATCGAACAGGTTCCAAGCGTTGCCGCCGTCCGTGAAGATGACGGCCCGAATGCCCACCGCCTCGATGAGAGGGAACTCGAACTCGATGTTGTAGAAGGCCTGGAAGTCGCCTCCGATGGGACGGCCTTCGAAGGCAACGGGCAGATTCGGGTCGCCAGCCGATGCCACGCCAGCCTGCGGGCCGACCGATTGAAGTCGGTAGCCTCGAATCGTGTAGATACCGCCGAGATAGAATCGCTCGAAGACCGGGACTTTCTTGCGGGACGTGAGCAGCCCCATCTCGGCGTTGATCTTGAAGATCACCGGTCCGAACACCTTCTTGTAGAAGCGCGTGAATGCAGTCTGCCGAACGAATGTGTTGTCCGAGCCGAGGTACTGGTCGGCGATTTGGACCGCGTAGTTTGCGAAGACGCCGCCGGTCGTCGAGAGCCGATTGTCGCGGCTGTCCCAATTGAGCGTGAACCGCAGCGAGCTGGTGATGCCGTCCCGGAATGCGTCTGCGATGAAGATGTTGGAGAACGTGTTGGCAAGCTCACCGCCGACGCCGAGCAAGCTGCCTCGGGGCTGAGAAATCACCACGTTCTCGAACTCGTACCGGAGGAAGATCCGGAAACGGGGGTTGAAGAGGGGATGGCCGGTCGTGAGGTTGGCGCCGGTCGAGTCTTGACGGAAGTCCCGGAAGTCCCTGATCCGTTTGAAGATTCCGAAGCCTAGGCTCCACTCGGAGCCGAGGAACCAAGGTTCGACGAAGTTGAGGTCGATCTGCTGGCGGATGCCGGAAACCTGCAGATTCAAGCCGAGTGACTGACCGCGGCCGAAGAGGTTCTGTTGTTGAACCTGCGCAGTGATGATGAAGCTTTCGAGCGAGGAGAAGCCGGCGCCGACTTGGAACGTGCCGGTTGGTTTCTCGGCGACCTCGACGTTGATCACCATCTGGTCGCGCGCGGTTCCTTCCTCCTCCGAGACGTCCACCCGTTCGAAGTAACCGAGCTGATTCACCAGCGCGCGGCCATCTTCGAGCCGGCTCTGGTTGTAGAGATCGCCTTCGCTAAGCCGGAACTCTCGGCGAATGACGGCATCGCGGGTCTTGGTATTGCCGCGGACGTGGAGGCGCTGGATGTAGACGAGCGGTCCTCGCAGGATGTTGATCGTGACGTCGACCAGGTGATTGACTTCGTCGAGGTCCGTGCCGGGAACCATCTCGACCAAGGCGTATCCGGAGTCGCGGTAGGTCCGGCTGATCTCTTCGATGCCCTCCGCGATCTTGCTCCGGCTGAACCAGTCGCCGGCCTTGAGCCGGACCATCTCGCGGAGATCGGCCTTGGGTGCGATCGTCTCCACTTCGTTGCCCGCGCCGTCGGTCTCCATCACGTCGAACTCGCGAATTCGAAAGCGCGGACCTTCCTCGACCGGAATGGTGATGTCGACATAGGCGCGGTCTGCTGTGAGCTCGACCATCGGGCGGCCCGGCCGCATCTGCAGGTACCCCTTGTCGTAGTACCAGGCCTGGACGCGGGTCAGGTCTTCGTCGAAGGCGGAGCGGCTGAACTTATTGCGGTCACTCAGGAACGAGAACATGCCGGTTTCGTTGGTCTGCATGATCTTCAGCAACTCGGCGGAGGGGAGCTGCTTGTTCCCAACCAAGCTGATTCGCCGAACCTCGACCTCCGCGCCTTCGTCGATCTTGAAGACCACGTCGACCTCGTTGGTGTCCCCGGGAACGCGCCTGAGCTCATACTCGACATCAGCCAGAAAGAAACCTTCCTCGGAGTAGAGCTGGCGCATCCCGTCGGCCTGGGACTCGACGTCGGGCACCGAGAGAATCGTTCCTGGCTCGAGCGTGATGGTCTCGTCGATGTCGTCTTTGTCGAGCTCTTCGTTGCCCTTGTAGATGACTTTGCGAATCGCGGGGCGCTCGACGAGACGAATGGTGAGCTTGATGCCGGCGCCGAGCGGGTCGGACTCGATCTGCAGATCGTCGAAGTACGCCATGTTCCAAAGCGCCTTGGCATCTCGGGTGACGGCCGGGTCGGTGCAGATCGACCCTCTTCGGAGCTTCATCGTGACTCGGACATCATCGGGGTCGACACGACGCGCACCGATGACGACGACGCGTCGAATCTCTTTGCCGTGACAACTCGTTCGCGGAACCTTAATCGCCGCGTTCGGGTCCTCCACCGGTTCGTACTCCTCGCCCTCGTCGTCCCCGTCCGGCTCCCCCGGGATTGGCGCCGTCGGCCGCTGTGGCCGCGGGGAGGCCCGCACGGGCCGCGTGGCCGGGGACGGCGGCTCCGGCATGTTCTCCTGACTCTGAGCGCCCGCGACGGAAGCGAGCCCTGCGAGCATCAGGGCTATGGCAGAGGCGGAAAGGCGCATTGTGAGCTGCAGCGATCCGGGCGGCTATAGCCGTGCCCTAAGAGGGGGTCAAGCCGGTTTTCCTTGGTTTTCAAGGGGTTGAGCGCGGAGTTCGTCCGAATCAATGCGCCCGTCTTTCATTGAGACCCGCCTCGGCATCATGTCTGCGAAGTCGCGGCTGTGGGTCACGATGAGGAACGTAATCCCATGCCGACGATTCAAATCGAAGAAGAGCGAGTGCACCGAAGCGCTGGTTTGGCTGTCTAGGTTGCCGGTCGGTTCATCGGCGAGCACGAGTTTGGGCTCCATGAGGAGGGCTCTGGCGAGCGCCACACGCTGCTGCTCGCCGCCCGAAAGCTCGCCGGGTCGATGGGTGAGCCGTTCGGAGAGCCCGACCTCGTCGAGCAGCTGCTTGGCCCGCGTTTCGAAGCGCCGTCGCCCTTGTATCAATCCTGGAATCATCACGTTTTCCAGGGCAGTGAACTCGGGCAACAGATGATGGAATTGGAAAACAAAACCGATACTTCGATTTCTAAACTCCGCTAGGTCCGAGCTTCCGAGGCGGGTGACATCCCGACCGCCGTACAGAATCCGGCCCTCGGTGGGGAGATCGAGCGTGCCGATCAAATGCAGGAGGGTGCTCTTCCCGGCGCCCGAGGGGCCGACGATCGTGACCATCTCACCGCTGCCGATGTCGAGATCGATCCCCTTGAGCACCTCGAGCGACCGGCCTTCGTGCTCGAAGGTTTTGGTCACGTTTTGTACGGAGACGAGTGGATCGGACATCGTACGCGTGCAGTTTTAGTCGTAACGGAGCGCGTCGACAGGCCGCACCCGACTCGCTTGATACGCGGGAAAGAGTGTTGCCGCCAGGCATACGAGCACGGTTGCCGCACCGACGACGGCAAACTCGGTCGGATCGAGGTGCACGGGCAGCTTATCGATGTAGTAGACCTCGGGATTCATGCGAATTCCGAAGTGTTCCGCAGCGAAGGTGAGCACGAAGCCAAGCCCGAGCCCCATCAAGCTGCCTGCCGCTCCGATGAGCAGACCCTCGATCACGAAGATCCGAATCACGCTGCGGGCCGAGGTGCCCATCGCCTTGAGGATCCCCACCTCCCTCCGTTTCTCCTGTACGAGGAGGGTGAGGGTGCCGAACACCGAGAAGCCTGCGATCAGGATCGCGATCCCGAGGGTGATGAACATTGCGAGCTTCTCCAGGGCCAGCGCGCCAAAGAGCTGCTGGTTCATCATCTTCCAGTCCCGCACACGGAGGCCACTGAGGCCCATCGTCGATGCGAGCTTGGCGGCGAGTGCCGGAGCGTCCTCGACTTCTGCGACCTTGACCTCGACGCCACTAATCTGGCCCTCGGAGCGGAGGAAGCGCTGCGCCACGTTCAAGTCGATGTAGGCATGCTTCATGTCGTACTCGTACATGCCGCTGTAGAAGATCCCCGCGATCCGGAAGGGGCGGGTTTTGGGGATGGGGCCGGTGGGGCCGAGGTCGCCACGCGGGGAGACGACGGTGACGCGATCGCCGACGACGAGCCGGAGCGCTCGGGCGAGCTCTTGTCCGACGATGAGGCCGGGCATGCTGTCTTCGTTCGTCTCCCTCGGAAGGCCCTTGCCGGCAGCGCGCTCGGCGTCGTGGATCATCGCATCGAGGGCTCCGGTCTTGGTCGTGTCGATCGAAGAGTCGAGGATCCGCTCGGGGTGCTGCAGGTACTCGAGCTTGCCGTGGGTGAGGTTCTGGGCAAGGTCGGTGACCTCCGAAACGGTTTCCGGATCGATGCCGCGAAGGATCGCCCCTGCGCGGTTCGAAAGGCTCGACACCATGACCTCGACCTCGAGGAACGGCGTGGCGCCGATGACGCCTTCGGTTTCGCGAGTCCGGGTCAACAGCGGTTGCCAGTCGTCGAGCTCTTCGTGGGCCTTGTCGATCACGATGTGCGCGTGGTTGCCGAGGATCTTCTTTTTGAGGTCCGCCCGAAAACCGCCCATCACGCTGAGCACGGAGATCAGCATGCAAGAGGAGACGGCTACCGCGAGGATGGAGAGCGTGCTGCTCGCGGCCAGGAAGCCTGTTTTCTTGGCGCGAAGGTGGCGGGCAGCAACCATCGAACGGAAGCCGATTCGTTCAAACAGGGAAAGGAGGGGACCGACCAGACGCAGCGTGAGTCGCACGCCGAAGATCGTCGTGACGCTGACTCGAACGACCGCGCGCAGCAGGCTGGTTCCGTCGCCCTCGGCCGGCGAGATAGGGAACAGGGTCGTGACCAGGAGGAAAGCGGCGGCGAGCGCGGCGTCAAATCCCCACCAGAATCGCTCGCGACGCGCTATCGGCACCAGGAACCAACAGGACATGCTCAGGACGACGATCAGTGCCGAGCTCATGCTCTGGAGCGTGGTCGCCGTCTCATAGAGGGTAGGCAGCCAAGAGAGGTCGAGGTCGGCGTAGGCGAGGTGGGTCAGGCCGAAGAGCAGGCTTGCAACCGTGCCTCCGAGGACGTGGCCCACGGAGACGCGTGCCCCCCAAAGGAGAATCCCGACCGAGGCGCTGGTGATCAGGGCATGGAGCCCCGCGGTGATCGCCAAGGCGACGGTGCGGGCGCGTCCGCGTGTGCCGCGGGGGAGCCGGGCTGCGCGCTGAAGGACAGCCAAACCGAGCAACGCCAAGCTCGCCTGCAACGTCGCCCAGCCTATCGCGAGCCGCACCCAAAGGAGATCGTTCCCGATCGATGCTTGGAACCATTGAGTGCTCGTTGCGCCGAAAACCAGAACCGCCGCGACATGCAAGACCCCGAAGCCGCAGAGGACGGCCGTCCAGAAGCCGAGCGACCGCGCTTCGCTCACTCCGCCTCCGGGCGCAGCAGCGGAAACAGCAAGACGTCGCGAATCGACGGCTGGTTGCAAAGGAGCATCACGAGCCGGTCCACGCCGAGGCCAAAGCCGGCGGCCGGTGGCATGCCGTGAGAAAGCGCCCGGATGTAGTCTGCGTCGAAGTCCATCGCCTCGTCGTCGCCGCGCTCCCGGTTGCGGAGCTGTGACTCGAAGCGCTCGGCCTGGTCATCGGGGTCGTTGAGCTCGCTGAACGCGTTGCTCAGCTCGCTGCCCTCGATGAAGAGCTCGAAGCGGTCGACGTAGGCCGGGTCGTCGTCGTTGCGGCGCGCGAGCGGCGAGACTTCCCAAGGAAACTCGGTAATGAAGACCGGAGCCGATTGGGCGCCATCGGCTGTTCGGTACATCGCGGCGAGGTCGGGCTCCACGAGAAGCTCGAAGACCGCGAACACCCGCTCGCCGTGGGTCTCGCAGCGCTGAAGCTGTTTCTGCGCGGCCGGATCGAGCTTGGGCAGCATGGCGTTGCAAGCCTTGGCAAACGCCTCTCCGTCGTCGATCGCTTTCCGGGAGATCGCGTCTGCCCAGGGGGTGTTTGGGACCTCTCCTTGGCCGGCGCGTTCGAGGCGGTCCGCGATCGCTTCCCGCATCCGCACGCGCTTCCAGTCGGCTTCGAGGTCGAAGGTTCGCTCGCCGACGAGGCCAGGAAACTTCGCTCGGAGATCGGCGTCCACGGCACGGAGCATGTCGACCACGAGGTCCATGAGGTCCTCGAACGTGGCGTAGGCCATGTAGAACTCGAGGATCGTGAATTCGGGATTATGCTTGGTGCTGACGCCCTCGTTACGAAAGGTGCGGCCGATCTCGTAGACGCGGTCGAAGCCTCCGACGAGCAGCCGTTTGAGATAGAGCTCGGGAGCGATGCGGAGGATCAGCTCGAGGTCGAGGGCGTTGTGATGTGTGTCGAAGGGCTTGGCGGTGGCGCCGCCGCGAATCGCATGGAGCATCGGGGTTTCAACCTCGAGGAAGCCCAGACCATCGAGGAAGCATCGAAGGGACTGCACGATGGTGCTGCGCGCGCGGAACACTTTGGCGACGGCGGGGTTCGCGAACAGATCGACATAGCGCTCTCGGTAGCGCTTCTCGACGTCCTTGAGGCCGTGCCATTTCGCAGGCGGCGGCAAGAGCGCTTTGCCGAGATGCTCGTAGCGGCGTGCGCTTACCGCCAGGGCGCCTGTCTTGGTGCGGATGGCAGGCCCTTCGACCAGGACGTGGTCGGCAAGGTCGAGAAGCTTGAGCATGTCCGCGTCGCGGTCATTGAGGCTGTCTGGCCTCACCAGCGCCTGGGCGTCGCCATGCGGGGTGCGGATCACGAGGAAGGGGCCACGCTTTGCGATCACGCGGCCGAAGAGCGGAACGTGGGGCGCGTCGTCCCCGAGCTCGTCTTCGAGCGGCAACTTGGCGCAGGCGTCTTCGTCCGCAGCGAGCTCGACCAGGCGGCGGCGCTCGTCTTCGACCGAGGGATTGCTTCGCCAGGTGTTCGGGTAGGGCAGGACGCCAAGCTCACGCAGGCGCTCGGCTTTGCTCAACCGTGTGTGTCGAAGCTCGTCTTCGGTGGCCACGTCCTAGTCCCCTCGGG
>JBARTN010000020.1:0-1859 GCA_049645265.1 Polyangiales bacterium | reverse complement strand
GCACCTCCCCTGTCAATCGCGTCTAACACTACGAATTGTGTGGCTTTCTTTGGCTTGCCGCAATATTTCGATATCCCGGCCGGTTAGGCGCAATATTTTCGTGTTTGACCCTTTACCTGGGTCCCGCGTGCCCCATAATCCAGCGTCGAAGCCGCTCAATAGCCGTAAGGAGCAACTCGATGGACGACGAAAGAAGGCCAAGGCGCGCTGGCCCCGTAGAGAGACCCGGCGCTTTGGGTGGCAAGCGAGATCTCAACCGGCGCCAGCGCGTCCAAGACCTCATCGACGCGGGACTTTTGCTCTTTTTGCAAAGAGGCATCGAAGCGGTGACCATCGACGAAGTCGCCCGCGAGGCCGGTATGGCCAAAGGCAATTTCTACCGCTATTTCCGGGACAAAGCCGATCTCGTCGAGGCGGTGATTTCGCCGATTTCCAGCACGACGCTCGAAGCGATCCAGGAGTGCGACTCGCACCTCCGGCAAGCAAGCGGTCGAGACCAGGCGGTCGCCGCATATGGACAACTGGGCAATCGCTTGGTCGGCGCGCTCGCCCTCTACCCCGACGCAATGTGCCTTTATCTTCAGGAGCGTCGAGCCCCTGCAACGATCGCGCGGCAGGCGATTTCCGACCTTGCGAACGAGCTCGACGAGAGGGCGATGACGCTCAGCCAGGTTGCCGCGGAGCGGGGATTCGTGACGGTTTCCGATCCACGTGTGAGCGCGCTCGCGGTTCTCGGCGCGGTCGAGGCGCTGGCGCTGGCTTCCGTGCGGAAGCAGATTCAGATGGATCCCATCGAAACCACCAAGAGCCTGATCTCGATCGTGCTCGAAGGTCTGCGAAACTAGCCCCCCTGAGCAGGCTAAACAACTGTCCAGCCCGAAACTACCGTTCCGGGAGCTTCTTCTTCACAATTGAGCGGATATGGCGGGGAGGCTGATCTTGACCGCAGTGGCGCTCGTCTGGGCGACATTGCCCGGCGTCGCACATGCGGCGAGCGGGCCGAGTGCGCCCGGGATCTCGGGCGAGCTCGGCACGGTCGTCTTGCTCGTCATCGTGATTGGCGTGGCGTACGTGCTCGCCCACAACGTGGTGGAGCGATTGCAACGTCGCTTCCTCGTCGTGAGCGGCGCAGAATATCTCCTGCTCGGATTCCTGCTCGGTCCAGCTTTCCCTGCAATCCATGCGTTCGATAACGTGACTGGCTTGCTCCCGATCATCGCACTCGCGGCCGGTTGGGTCGGCTTGCTGCGCGGTACCGACTTCGACTTCACGAGTCTTCAAAAGCTCGACCCAGCGACGTGGCGTGTGGTCTTCCTGCATCACCTGCTACCCGGTCTTGCCGTCGGCTTTGGCGCGTACTACTTCTTCATTGACGGTGGCTGGGTGGAGACGACAGCACGCAGCGCCGCACTGAGCGCCGCCGCGCTGGCCTGCTTCGCGGCCGCAGATTCGACCGAGCCGTTCGACCTCCTCGCGAGGCGCTACGAGATCAGCGGGCGGCTCGCTTCGATGCTCCGAAACGGAACGCGCCTCGGCGACATCGCGGTGATCCTCGCATTCGGGCTAATTTTTTGCGTGTTCCACGAAAACGCGCCCCAAGCACGGGACTACTCGCCAGCCCTGTGGGCCTGGGTCACGGTCCTGCTCGGCTCCGCGCTCGGCTTCCTGTTTTCGCTCTTCTTGGCCGGCGACGAGTCGGACAACTCACGCTTCCTCGCGTTGGTCGGCATCATCGCCTTTGCATCGGGCGGGGCATATTTTCTCGAGCTCTCGCCCTTGGCAGTGAATCTTTCGATGGGCTTCGTGCTGGTGAATTTCGCCCGTGGCGGCCAGCTCCTGCACACGACGCTCGAATCGAC
>JBARTN010000019.1:0-27952 GCA_049645265.1 Polyangiales bacterium | reverse complement strand
CGTCGGGGCAGCGGTGACCGTCGCAGCGATCATGTCGAAGGATGCGATTCGCCGACAGCTGGGCGGAGCGCTCTTGTTGCTACTGAACGCCGGCTACGCCCCGAGGACGCCGAGTACTTTATTGATGACGGTGCTCGGTGTCGCGCTGCTCGCGAGGGCGGCGATCGCGCTGGCTCAGCGTCGGTGACGGGGACCGTCTGGGCGGGCAGTGTCAGTGCCAGTGTCAGCGCCAGTGCCAGTGTCAGTGCCAGTGCCGCTGCCTACCTCAGCTTCCCAACCGCTTCGCGAATCCGTTTCAGGCCCTCTCGAATGATCTCGTTCGACGCCGCGTACGAAATGCGCACGAACCCGGGAGCTCCAAATGCAGTCCCGGGCACGACGGCGCAACGCGCTTCCTCTAGTAGATAGCCTGCCACATCGAGATCGGTTTCGAGTTTTTTGCCGCCACCGTGCTTGCCGATCAGTCCCTGCACGTTTGCAAACGCGTAGAAGGCGCCTTCGGGCATCCCGCAACCGATCCCGTCGATCGCGTTGAGCCCTTCGACGATGATGCTTCGGCGCGCCTCGAACGCTTGGCGCATCTCTTCCATCGGCTCCCAGGGGCCGCGGAGCGCGGCGATGGCCGCATTTTGAGCGATCGAGCTCGGGTTCGTGGTCGACTGGCTTTGGATCTTCTCGCATGCCTTCGCGACGTACGCGGGGGCGAGCATCCAGCCGATGCGCCAGCCGGTCATTGCGAAAGTCTTGCTGACGCCGTCGACGATGATGATGCGATCCTTGAGCTCGGGTGCGACCCCGACGAGCGATTTCTGCTCGAAGCCTCCGTACACCAGCTGCCCGTAGATCTCGTCGACGATGATCCAGAAGTTGTGCTTGGCCGCAACGTCGGCAAGCGCACGAAGCTGCTCACCGGAGTAAGCCGCGCCGGTGGGGTTCGAAGGTGAGCAGAGGATGAGCGCCTTGGTCTTCGGCGTAATCGCAGCGCGCAAGGCTTCGGGTGTCATGCGGAAACCCTGTTCCTCGGTCGCCTGCACGATGACGGGCTCAGCGCCGGCAAGCCGAACTTGCTCCGGGTAACTCACCCAGTATGGCGCCGGGATCAAAACTTCGTCGCCTTCGTCGTAGAGCGCCAACGCCAGGTTGAAGAGAGTGTGCTTTGCGCCGACCGACACGACGACCTCGGAAGGATCGTAGGTCACCCCTGCGCGGCGCTTCGCAGACGCCTCGCAGATCGCTTCGCGAAGCTCGACGGTCCCGCGCGCCGCCGTGTAGCGGGTGGCTCCCGAGTCAATCGCCTTCTTGGCGGCTTCCCGAATGTGCGCCGGGGTATCGAAGTCCGGCTCGCCCACGCTAAAGGAAAGCACATCGATGCCCTGCGCCTTGAGCTCGCGCGCCCGCTGGGCAACCGCGACGGTGGCAGAAGGTTTGACGACACTGAGTCGTTGCGCGACGGGGATGGGTTCACTCATGCCGCGGGCTTAACACCGAAGCGCGGCGCTATCAATGCTTGGACGGCGCTACGGCGGCCAGAGCCCGCAGATCGCGCTCGAGGTCGCCCATTCCGTCGTTGTTGGCGCGGTAGTAGCCCCGGACCTGAGCCTTGTCGTCGACCAATACGAAGGAATTCGAGTGCATGATGTCTTCGGCGCCCGCCGCCTTGCTGTCTTCGTCCCCGAGCCCGACCCGGAAGCCATCGACCACGACGTGCCGAATCGCCTCTTCTTCGCCGGTTACGAAGCGCCAGTTGCTCTCATCCAGCTCGTTCTTCGTCATGTAGGCTTTGATGACCTCGGGGGTGTCGTTGCGGGGATCCACGCTGACCGAGACGAAATTGGCACTCGGGACGTCCGAAAGCCGGGACTGGAGCCCTTTCATGTGGGCGGTGATTCTCGGGCAAGTCGAGCGGCAATGGGTGAAGACGAAGGCCGAGACCCAGAGGTTGCCAACCATCGAGTCGCGATCGAAGGCTTGCTCGTTTTGGTCGACGAGCGAGAACTCTGGAAGCTGACCGAGAACGGGGACATCCTCCGCGCTTCGCTTCGAGCAGCCGACGACCGCGAGGACCGTCAGCAGAGCGAGGCCGAGTGCCTTACAGCGCATCGATAATCAGGGCCGCAAACAGACCGGTGAGGTAGATGAGGGAGGCGAAGAAGAACTTCTTGGCCCAGGCGATCGTATCCTCGGCCCTGAAGCCAAGCAGCGCCATCCAGAAGAAGTAGGCGCCGAGGACCATCGCAGCCGTGAGGTACAAGGTGCCGGCTAGCCCGTAAGGAACGAGGAGGAGCGAGACCGCCCAGAGCGCGCCCGCGTTGACGGCCGATTGCACTTTGGCCGCGCGAATGCCGCGAACCGACGGCAAGACTTTGAGGCCCGCGCGCTCGTACTCCTCCTGCCGGAAAATCGAGATCGCGATGAAGTGGGGAATCTGCCAGAAAAACAGGATGCCGAACAAAACCAAACCCGGCAGGTCGATACTGCCGGTGACCGCCGTCCAGCCCATGAGCGGTGGTAGCGCACCCGGAACGGCTCCGACGAAAAGCGCGGCCGGTGTGTATTGCTTCATGGGCGTATAAATCACCACGTAGCTGGCCAGGGCGATGAAACCGAGCAGGCCAGTCATGGGGTTGACCGCGAGTGTGAGGGTCGGCACCGCAAAGAGGCCCATCAGAACCCCGAGAATCAGCGCCCAGGAGGGCTCGAGCCGGCGATCGGGCAGCGGGCGGTTGGCGGTTCGAGTCATCAAGCGATCGGTGTCGCGCTCCAAGTAGCAATTGAGCGTGTTGGCCGCGCCTACGACCATGCCGGTCGTGAGCAGCATCACCGTCATCGAGCCAAGCCCGAGCGCGCCTGGCGCGAGCCACATCCCGCCGGCCGCCGTCACCAAAACCATCAGCGTGATCCTCGGCTTGGTGAGCGCGATCAGGTCGCGCACGGTCAGCATCATCGTGGCTTGTCGAATCGCTACGGTCATGGTGGTCCCTGGCTGGAAGCGGGCGCGCACTCTGAAGCTCCCCTCCGAATCGGTCAAACTCCCAGAGGCAGCCGGCTTAGGGCCAGGGCGCCGACGGGTCAAGAGAACCGCTCAAGAACCGCTCAAGAACCGGGGCCGAAGACCGCGAGCAGAGCCACGACACCCGCCACGGCGAGAACGATGCCGAGCCCCAGCACGACCCAAGTTGGGTTCCGTTTTCCTGCGATCCGAGGCACTCCGATGGGCGGTGCGGGCTCCGGCAGCGGCGCTGCTGGAACGGGGGTCGGGAGCGTGATCGAGCCCCGCTCCCCGGCCTCGAGCTGGAGGACACTCTCGAGGGCAGCGGCAAACTCGGCCGCCGACGCGTATCTCTCCTTGGGTTTCTTGGCCAATGCCGCCATGACCACCTCTTCGAGGCCTGGCGGAAACCTCGCGTCCGGAAGGCGCTGCGAGAACGGAATAGGCGTCGCGTTGACGTGAAGCTGGATGTACTCGATCGGTTGCTTCGCATCGAACGGCAGCTTCCCGGTGAGCAGCTCGTAAAGGATGACTCCCAACGAGTAGATGTCCGAGCGCGCATCGAGGGTATTTCCGTGGGCCTGCTCCGGGCTCATGAACTCCGGAGTGCCGAAGACCATGCCCTGCTGAGTGAGCACCATCGAACCAGGCCGCATCTGCCGCTCGGTGACCTTCGCAAGGCCGAAGTCCAGCACCTTCGGGAAGTCGCGTATTCCCCCCTGACTGGTCACGAAGATGTTCTCCGGCTTGAGATCGCGGTGGATGATGCCCGCCTGGTGCGCTTCTTCGAGCGCACCGCAGACCTGCGTCATGATGCGAACCGCGCGCTTGGGCTTCATCGCGCCTTCCGCACGGACCATTTGAGCGAGGTTTTGGCCAACGAGGTGCTCCATCACGAAGTAGCAGGCACCGTCGTCGAGCTGCCCGTAGAGAAACACACGCGCGGTGTTCGGATGCGAGAGCTGGCTCATAGCTCGTGCTTCACGACGAAATCGAGAAACCAAATCGCTTCGCGTGAGATACCGAGAGTGGAGAATCTTGATCGCGACGTAGCGATTCATGTCGGGCTGCTCGGCCCGGTAGACCGCGCCCATGCCGCCTTTGCCGATCTTCTCGACGATGCGGAACTGCCCAGCCACCTCTTTGCCGAGATATGGATCGCTCACGGGACCAGGTTAGCACCGGAGATGGGGGGCAGTGAGGAAAGTGCAAGTAGGGTTAATGTTATCCACGTCGCATCGGCGATCAGGAGATGCGCGAGCTGCATCGGCACCGGCGCGAGAAGCGCGACGTTGAGCAGCCCCACTGCTATTTGGATCAGCACCAATGCCCCAAGAACGATTGCCAACTTCGGGACCGGCGGATGGGGCCTTCGTCGAAGCAAGTCGGCGGCTAGCCAAATCAAATAGCCGGAGCCGAATACTGCAATCACCGGATGCCAGAGGCGAAGGCGCAAGAAGATGTGCGCGGTTGGCGAGAAATCCTCGCGGAGCCCAAGCGTCAGGCTCGACGCCGGAAACAGGGTGTCGCCCAGCGCTGCGATCGCGCCACTGACGCCCACGAACAAGACGACTGCCGCCGCGCCGCCAAGGACCCAGCGGGACCGCGTGTCACTCGGGAAGCGGGCGCCGCCTTCGCGCCAGGCGCTGTAGGCCATCCAAGTGAGGGCCGAGAGCAATAAGAAGGTATTGATCAGGTGGGCCGCCATCCAGGCCCCGCGCGCCGTGGACGGATTGTCCGCCACCATGCGAAACAAAACCAGGCCTGCGCCAACCAGAGCTTCGGTCGTCATGAAGAACAGGCTCCAGCCCGCCGCGGAACGAGTCGCCTGACCGCGCTCGAACACACGCAACGCGACGACCCACATGACGAAGGTCCAAATCCAGGCCAGACCGGACGTCACTCTGTGCGTGAACTCTACAATCGTCTTGAGTGAAGGGTCGACCGGTATGGCCACCGCATTACACAATGGCCAATTGTCGCCGCAGCCGTCACCCGATAGCGTCGCACGCACGTAGGCCCCCCAGAGCACGACCGCGACGGTGTATGCCAGGAGCGCGGAGGCCCCCATGGCGAAACGATTGACGGCAAATCGATTGGCGGACCGCACCGCGGAACGATGGCGTCGAACTCAGCTCTCGTCAACGATCGCAAAGCGCAACGCGTGGGCCTCGCCGTCTCGCCGATAGTCGACGATGAGATTCGAAGCGGTTCGCAGCTCTTCCCAGACCGCAATCGCCTGCTCGGGCCGCTCGATGGGCTTGCCGTTGATGCGTGTGACGGTGTCGCCAGGACGGAGGTCGAGCGATGCAAACGCCGGTTCACCGGGAAACAGGCTGACGATGCGGAAGCCCACGAAGGTGCCCTTGTAGAACGTTGGCTCGGTCTGAACATTTTGCAGAAAGCGGCCGAGGCCATCGTCGAGGACGGGCAAGAGCTCGGTTCGCGCGATGACACCCTCGGACACGCGCTGGTACGGCTGGTCGAGATTGCTCTCGGGCTTCGGCTTTTCGGCGGGCGGCACCTCCTGCATGGGAGCGTTCTTCTTTTCCCACTTCTCGTCTTGCTTCCGTTCTTTGCGACTCCGTGATTCGCCTTCGAGGTCCCAGTCCTCCTCGCCCTCCGAGGTCTCCCAGGTGGAGTCCTCCAACATGTCTCTTTGCAGCTTGGTGGTTTCGCAGCCCGTGACGCTTGCGACCAAGAGAACGGCGAATGACAGAAATAGGTAACGGCTCATGTGGATTCTCCTCGCAGTGCCATCACCTCGGTCCAGATCGCCTCGGCCACTGCTTCGATGCCGCAGTTCGCATCGATATGTCGAATGGTATCACCTGGAAAAAGTTCGTCGATTTTCCCGTAAAACGTTGCCAGCTGGACCTGCATCTCGTCGACTTCGTACAGCTCGGGGCTGCCGGACCGCGTCTCGCGACGGCTTGCTGCCCGTTCGGTGTCGACATCGAGCACGAGCGTCAGATCGGGACGTTTGGCGTGCCGATTGAGCTCGCGCACCCAGCCGGAGATGTCGTCACCCCCTCCACCACTCACCGTTTGGTAGGCGACAGAGGAATGGTCGTAGCGATCGCAGATGACCGTTACCCCATCGGTCAGGTTGGGGATCACCTCGGCCTCGAGATGATCGAGACGGTCGGCCGCGAACAAAGTGGCCATCGTCGCCCAGTTGAGCGGGCGGGCGCCTTGGCGGCCCGAAACGACTACCCGCCCCGTCAGGACCTGACGAATGAGGACGCCGATCGGTCCATCGCTCGGCTCGCGTGTGGTGTGAACGGGAAGGCCTTTCTCAGTGAGACGGTCTGCGAGGATCAAGCACTGCGTCGTCGTACCCGATCCGTCGATGCCTTCGATCACGATGAAGTGACCGTCGATCACGAGCCCTCCTTCGCACTGCCGAACTTGAAGGTCGCTCCGAACTGCCCATAGACCAAGGAGTCCGGGTGGCCGCCTCCGAAGATGTCACCCAGAACGGGACGACGCTTGCCGGCGACGATTCCCTCGACTTCAATCCACACGTTCCACCTTTGCGTCACGACGATTTCCAGTGAGCCGCCGAGCCTGGCGCGCCCGAAGTTCTCTCGGGAGTTTCTCACAGCGATGTTGCTATTGCGACCGTCGAAGTCCCATCGATCGCTGTTGAAGTCCCCGGCGATCCAAACCGAGAAGGCGCCGCGAGGCGGGAAGTGAAAGCTGAAGATTGCATCCAGGCTGATGAAGAAGTTGTTGGTCGGATGCCTATCGCCGTTGAGGGCCCGCCGCGCGGGCCCGATACCGCCGCCGATCTGGAGATCTCCGCCTACGGAGAAGTGTGGGGATACGCGCCATCCCGCTTTCGTGCTGAGCGTGAAATCCGTGAGACGCCCGAAGGTTTGCACGGATATGCCGACGTCGAGGAACTCCGTAAGCCCGGCGCGCAAGCCAACCCAAGCCAACCAGGGCCAGCCCGTCGAGAAATCGAGAGTGGCCACGCCCGGCGGATTGGGCGCGCCGGCGTGTGTGACGGTGTTGCGCAGCGGGTCCTCGCGCTCGGCTGCCTTGTCGCGCTTCGCCGACTCGACGGGGACGACTGCTGGGGTGAGAATCACCTGAATCAGACGGATGCTCGGCGATTTCTGGAGCCGAATCTGCTCCACGTGGTTCCCGTGGCCTTCGGCTCGGACTTCCAGTTGATGGATGCCGGCGGGCAGATCCCCTTCCCAGGGCACGGGGCCACGAAGCTCGCCGTCGACGTAGAGCTGGGCGTTGGACACGTTGGCCTCGACTCGAACGTGGACGCCGAGCGCGTTGAGCTCGGCGTAGACCTCGCAGTTCCGGCTCGGCCCAACGGAACAAGTACGGCGCACCTCACGATAACCCGGCGCTCGCACGACCACGGAGTGGGTGCCGAGGTCGGCAGGCTCGATGGTGATCGGCGGGCTACCGTACTCCTCTCCGTCGATCGTGACGGTCGCATCCGGAACGCTGGCGCGAACGAGGATGCGGGGGATCTCCGTGCTCTCGGTGGTGAATCGCAGTGAAACCACCCGCTCGCGCCCAGCGATCACCGTCACGGTTTGCGTGACACTCTCGTATCCGCTCGCCTCGGCGGTGACGATATGCTCGCCGGGCGAGAGGCCGCCCTTGGCAGCAGGGGCTACCCCGATGTCGACGCCGTCGAGACGAATGATCGAACCCGGCACGTTCGCAATCACGCGGAGACTGCCGAGGTCCGGAGCCAGTCGGATCGTGGCCTCGACTGTCGTTCGCTGGTCCGGCTTGACCGTGACGACCTCGAAAAAGGGTTGGTAACCCTCTCCTGGGCTCTTGATTTCGACGACGTGCTCGCCCTCGGTCAGGCCGTCGACGACCAGGGGCGTGCCCCCTCGTCGCTGTCCATCGATGTACACGGGTAAGCCCGTGACGTCGGCTGTGATCAGGAGCGAGCCGGTTTTCGCCACGGCTGGCTGGAGTGCGACCGGGATGGTCATCACCTGCCCAGAGACCAGGTCCACCCATTTCGAGAAGGTCGTGAATCCACGCTTCCCGATCTGCACCAGGTGCCGGCCGGGCGTGAGGGTCTTGCGCAGTGGCACGCTGCCCGATGGCTCACCGTCGATGCGAATCGCGGCTCCGGAGCTCGCGTCGTCGCTCGCCGTAATCACAATGACGCCCGGAGACTCCTCCTGGGCCAACGCCCCTGAAGAAACGGTGAGTAAACCGAGCACGAACACGAGCCGCACGAACCCACCAACGCCAAGCAACCCTTGCATAATCCCTCGGACGCAACGAAATGGGGTCGATTCATTGACGACCCAAGCGCCTCGCACGTGTTTACCCCCAGCGTTGGGGTCAGCCCAATAAATGACCGATGGCGCCTCCGGTGAGGCGAGAATTTTCAAACTCGGACACAGCTAGGGCGCAACGAATAGGCTTTCGAACGGATCGAGCGCCTCCGGATCGGGGAACTCGGGTGCGCCGAGCGGCGGGAGTGTCCGAGCGGGCGGCAGGGGGTCGCCCTTCTGACGGAACCGGAAGTCCTCGAGCTCCGCCAGCCCGTACGCGAGCGCTTCGGGGCCGATGCGTTCCCGCTTCGCCATGTGCTCGAGGAGCCGCCGCATCTTGCTCTTCATCGAGCGGCTGAGCGCGCCGCGCTCGTACGAAACGTGATAGCGCTTGGGCGACGGCAACATGCAAGCGAGGAAGGCCGACTCCCCAGGGCTGAGATCAATGGGGTTCCGGCCGAAATAGTACGCCGCGGCGTGCCTGAGCCCGTACACAGCCGGTCCATACTCGATCACGTTGAGATAGAGTTCGAGGATCTCGTCCTTGTTGAGTGCGTTCTCCAGCCACCACGTGAGAATCACTTCCTGGACTTTGCGCGCAATGGTCTTTTCGCGCTGCAAGTAGAGGTTCTTGGCGAGTTGCATCGAAATCGTGCTCGCGCCCACGACGTACCGGCCCTCTTGCAGGTTCCGCACGAGCGCATCGCGAATCGCCCAGGGTGCAAACCCACCGTGCTCGTAGAACGCGCCGTCCTCGTGACTGATCGCTGCTGCGACCATGAAGGGGCTCATGTCTGAGAACGCCACCCAGTTCGGAGTTCCGGGGCCGGTGCGCATTTCGAACACGGTATCGTCCGGCTCAATCGCGCGATGACGGAAAGGTTCCTGAAAGCGTTCGACGCTTACCCAACGGGGCGTTCTTTCGAACTGGCAAAGGTTTCGAACGCGAATCGAGAGCTCGGCAGCATCGAGATCCCTCGAGTCGAGAGAGGCATGCGCCAGCGCACTCCAGTTGCCCGACCATTCGAAGCGGGCCAATGATCCCAAAACGTCCTCGGGGATCGCTCCGATCACGTCGTTGCAAGGGGTAGGTGGAAGCTTCGCGGTGAGGTCGACTCGGTAGTGCTCCGGGGTCCGTTCGAGCTCGCCGTCGATCAGCACGCGTACCTTGCCCATGCGGACCCCGCCCCGCTCGACTTGAAGAAGGCGCTCGTCGGGGTACCAGCTGCCCTTCCCTTCGATATCCATGTTGATGTTCTCGACAGGCTCCGCTGCGATGCGTTCGGAATTCAGCGCGAGCTCACGCAACCTCAGGCGTCCTTCGATGCTGATCTGCTCGGGAGAGCTAGCGGCGAGCTCGAGCTCGGCGCTCAGTGTGCCTACCTCGTCGTCGTAGAAAGGGATCTCGGGGGCAAAAGGTGCGATGACCGCGAGTGAGATTCGGCGAAGCTCGATGCTTCCCTCGGCGCGTGCCTCGCTGGGCATGACGCTGAGGTCGACCTTTAAGGCCCCGCCGTTGGAGGTCTGACCGCCGACCACCACACGGTACCAGCCGTTGTCTCCTCCGTTCAGGGCCCAGCCGAAGTCGCGAATCCGCTCGACGTGACCCGCAGGGGTTCTACTTTCGATTTGCACTCCGGAAACTGCGACGCGAGCATCCGGGGTCAAGCGTGCGAACAGGCGGGCGCCAGCCGGAGGCGCAGCCGAACGGCGGGTCGCGTTCTCGGTCCCGTCCTCGGTTCCGGTCCCGGTTTCGGTCTCTGGCTCGGTTTCGGTCTCGGCACTGATCGGCGAGGCGCGGAGCTGATTCCAGGCGTCACGCAGCCGGGTTGCGAGAGCCCTTGGCTCTTCATCGCCGTTGCGAAGAGAGCGTACACTGGCGCCCTGGATCTCGAGATCGCGAAGCTTCCAGGCGCCCTCACTCCGCCGCAGCGCAAGCTTCGTTGGCCCGATGCTTGCGTGGTCTGCACTCTGCTCACCGAGCAGCGACTCCCCTACGCCCCCTTGCAAGTCGTCGCCTTCCTTGCGCAAGCTCACGTCGTTGATCGAGGCGAGCGGCCCATCTGAATCGAGAACGATAATTGTCAAGCCGTCGAGGCTGTAGGTCCTTCCGCGGTCCTTGGCGTTGGTGGTCTCCGAGGCAGATGCGCTGAGAGGGCTGTTCCTCCGAAGCTGGGCGATCGAGTCGCTGAACCCTTCGTGACTGAGGTCTAGGGTCACTTCGACGCCGCGCGCAGACAAAGCGCGAACGGACCTCGCACCGTTCAAGACGGCGCCGAGGAGACTCATTCGCGCCTCGATATGTTCGACGCGCGCGACGAAGCCGCCGTGGCGACCGCGCAGCTCGACTCCGCGGAGCTTGACACCGCCAAAGGACAGAACCGTTTCTTCGATCTGCGCATCGACGCCGAGGCGCTCCGCAATGACGTCCGCAGCGCGCGCAGAGACTCGGGGCATCGCCCAGCTCCAAAGGCCAAGCACGAGTGCGAACGTGACGAAAGCCGCGACCACCCAAACGCGTCGCTCGCTGAGGAACCGCAGCATCGAGGTGGGATTATGCCGCGTCTAAAACGCGAAGCCTAATAAAGCTTTCGGCTGTCGATTTGGATCGTTACGGGGCCATCCACGGTGGATTGCACGAGCATCATGGCGCGAAAGGTGCCCGTTTCGACCGGCAAGCCCTTGCCACGCAAACGCTGGACCAGCTCCACGTAGAGACGCTCGGCGTCTTCGGGGTCTGCCGCACCATCGAACGAAGGGCGCCTGCCGCGCCGCACGTCGCCAAAGAGCGTGAACTGGGAAACGACGAGCACGGCGCCACCGACATCGGCGACGGACAACGACATGCGTCCATCGTCGTTGGGGAACACGCGAAGACCCGAAATCTTTTCGGCGATGTACTGCACGTCCTTCGGCTCGTCTCCCTGCGCCGCGCCGAGATACACCAGTAAGCCTCGCTCGATGCCCCCGACCCGCTCCCCCTCGACGGTGACACTGGCTTCGTTGACCCGCTGAACGACGGCACGCATGCGGCTTGCCTAGCACAGGGCGAATCCTCTTGCCCGAACCAAACGATGCTCAATACTGGGCAGCGATGAAACCGGTTGTGGGTCTGACGGGGGGAATTGCGTGCGGGAAGTCGACCGTTGCGCATATGTTTACGGATCTCGGCATTCCGGTGATCGATGCCGACGAATTGGCGCGCGAGGTGGTCGAGCCGGGGACGCCGGGCTTGCAAATGATCGTGGACGAGTTTGGCAAAGGGGTGCTTGACGAAGCGGGCCACCTCGATCGCAAGAAGGTCGGCGAGATGGTATTCGGGGACGAGGAAGTTCGCGAAACACTCAACGCGATCATGCACCCACTGATTGGAGCGGCTGGGGCCAAACACATCATGGCGCATCAAGACGGCCCAGCGCCGTACCTACTCTACGAGGCCGCGCTCCTGGTAGAAACCCGTGCTTACGAGGCATTTTCCGCCCTCATCGTGGTGAGCGCCGAAGAATCGCTCCAGCGGCTCCGGCTGATCGCGCGTGACGGCTTCACGGCCCTCGAGGCCAATGCCCGCATCGAATCTCAGCTACCCCTCGCCCGAAAAGTCGCCGTTGCTGACTATGTCGTCACGAACAATGGTGACCTCGACTCGACGCGAGAGCAGGTGGCCGCGATTCACGAGAAGCTAGTCGCGAGGTTCAGGTCAAAGGAGTGGGCGTAATGGGCAAGCTGACTCGCTCGGTTCTCGTGACTGGCTTTCCAGGGCGGCAACCTGCCGTACATCTCGTGCGAGAGCTCGCGAATCGCGGCGAACGCTCGGTGTGTTGCCTCGTGACCGAAGGCCGGCAAGAGCGCGCGCTGGAACTACTCGACGCACTTCCCGAATCTGCACGAGAGCGTGTTTCGATTTGGCTCGGCGACCCGCGCTCGATGGACCTCGGGCTGAGCGGCGAAGAGTTCGCGGTGCTCGCCGAAGGCGTCGAGGTCATTCACCACTGCGCTTCGATCACGGACCCGGCCGCAACCCAGGAGGAGGCAGCCGGCAACGTGCGGGCCGCCGCGGAGATCCTCGAGCTCGCTGAGGCGGCTCCGCGCTTGAAACGTCTAGTGTGTTGGTCGAGTGCCACGGTGTCGGGCAATCGCGAAGGGTTCGTCAAGGAGACCGAGCTCGACGACGAAATGGGCTTTCGAAATCCCGTCGAGGAGTCCCTCTACCACATGGAGCGGATGCTTCAGGAGTCGGCCGAGGAGCTGCCGATCGTCATTTTGCGGCCCGCGGTCATGGTCGGTGATTCACTCACCGGCGAGCTCGAAGATCTCAACGGCCTGTATCTCTTGATACGGTTTCTGCTGAGCGCGCCTGACGATTATCGCATCCCGACGCCGAGCCGAACCGGCGTGCGGGTCAGCGCCGTGCCTGTCGACTACGCGGTCCGTGCCGGTGTGCGCATCGCTGACGACGAGCAGTCTGTCGGGCGCACGTTCCACATCGTCGATCCGAAGCCGGTCACCGTGCAGCACGCCCTCCGCCTCTTCGCCGAAGCAACCGGCCGCCCAAATCCTCGCGAGCACGACCCGCTCAACCTCGCCACCGCCCTGATGCGAGCGCCAGGTTTGCAACGCTTCCAAAATACGACCCGCGCATTTCTCGACCACTTGAACACGGACGTGATCTACGACGACCGGAATGTGCGTGAGCTGCTCGCGGGAAGCGGAATCCAATGCCCGGAGCTGGAGAGCTACGTCGACGCGATGGTTACGAGGGCGCAGCGGGACTGACTCCGGAACGCCGGCTTACCGGGCCGGTCCCCTCCATACGTCGACGTCCACGAATCACTGTCGCTGCTCTGGTTAAGATCCCGCTAGGGTCATGGATGAGACTCTGAACGTTGGTGAGGCGACGGCGGTTCGGAGATCGAGATCGTTGGCGACCGCGTCGATTCGCTGCAGGAGCTGATCGAGGTTCAGCGAGATGGTGATCTCGGAGACGGGGTGGCTCAGTGTGCCGTCTTCGATCAAAAAACCCGAGGCTCCGCGGCTGAAGTCGCCGGTGACGGCATTGAAGCCGAAGCCCATCATGCCCGTGACGTACAAGCCATGTCTGGTGTCGGCGACGAGCTCGTCGCGGGACTGGCTGCTGGCCTTCAAAATGAGATTGCTGCTCGACGGCGAGACGCCACCGGACGGGGAGCGAGCCGCGCTGCCGGTGCTCTTCAGCCCGAGCTTACGGGCGCTGTAGGTGTCCACCAGATAGCTCTTGAGGACCCCAGACTCGACGACGACGTTCCGCCGCGATAGCAACCCCTCGCCGTCGAACGCGCGGGAGCCGGGTGCCCTAGCGAGCAGCGGGTCGTCGACGATGTCCACGAGGTCGCTCGCAACTCGAGTGCCGACGCGATCGACCAGATACGAGCTCTTGCGCCAGATCGAGCCGCCGAGAATACAGCCCGAGAAAAGGCCCAAGATCGAACGCGCGGCATCTCTGTCAAAAACGACTGGAAGCTCTTGGGTAGGAAGTTTCTTCGCGCCGAGTTGGGCGATCGTGCGACGGGCCGATTCCTCCCCGACGGCCTGGCTTTCTTCGAGGTCCGCATAGTGTCGGGCCGCCGTCCAGTGATAGCCGCTCCGCTTCTTTCCGCCTTCGTCATCGGCGACCGGATTGACGACCATCGACGCGTAGGTCCCGTAATCGCTTCCCACAAATCCGCCGCTGGTGACCAGCGCGCTCACGCCTCGCGCGCGGGTGAACGAAGCGCCCTCGCTATTGCTGATGCGAGGATCGAAATCAAACGCGGCACGCTCGCCTTGAAGCGCGCGCTCGAGGGCCTCGTCGGCTGAAATTTGGCTGACTCCCTCGTCGAATGTGTCCAAGTCCTTCCATTGCGACGGCGAGGAGAGGTCTGACGGATCGGGCGGGCCTACGAACGCGTCCGACTCGCTGAGCCTCGCCAGCTCGAGCGCGTCTTCAATCAACGTGCGCTTCCCCGCTTCGCTCAAGTCGCTCGTATAGGTCGAAGCGACGCGCTTTCCGACCATCACCCGCAATCCGAGCGCGCGCGAACCGGCCTCTTCGACGAGCTCTGGCTTGCCCATGCGGACCTTCACAGAAAGATGGGACCCGCTGTGTACGCCGGCTTCCGCGACATCAGCGCCAGCCGCGGTTGCGCGCTCGACCACCGAGTGCCCGAGGTCGAGCAGGGCCCTCGCGTCTTCCTCGGCTCTGGTCATCCGCCCGCCATCTGCGTTCCGCCCACAGTCATCGCGGCGATCTTGATGGTGGGGCAACCCACGCCGACGGGAACGGACTGGCCCTCCTTGCCGCAAGTCCAAATTCCGTCGGACACCTCGAAGTCATGACCCAACATCGCGACCTTGCGCATGGCCTCGGGTCCATTGCCGATCAAGTTCACCCCTTTGAGCGGAGCGGTGACCCTGCCGTCTTCGATCAGGTAGCCCTCGGTCAGCGAGAACACGAAATCCCCGTTTGAGATGTCGACCTGTCCGCCGCCAAATTTCTTGGCGTAGACGCCGTGGTTCACACTGCGAATGACATCCTCCGGCGCGTCCGTTCCGCCGAGGAGCATCGTGTTGGTCATCCGCGGCATGGGGTGAGATCGGAAGCTTTGCCGACGGCCGTGTCCATCGGGATTCGTCCCGAAGAAGTCGGCGCTGTGACGGTCCTGCATGTAGCCCTTCAAGACGCCGCGCTCGATGAGAACGGAGCGGGCGGGAAGTTGCCCCTCGTCGTCGACGTTGATCGAACCGCGCGACCCGTGCAGCGAAGCGTCATCGACGACCGTGCAAAGCTCGCTTGCGACTTCTTCGCCCACGCGGTCCGAGTAGTTGCTGGTCTTCTTGCGATTGAAGTCCGCCTCGAGCCCATGGCCGACCGCTTCGTGCAGGAGGATGCCGCTGTCGCCAGGACCGAGCACGACGTCCATCTCGCCGGCCGGAGCCTCGCGCGCGTCGAGCATCACTAGGGCCTGCTGCACGGCCTGCTCGGCGTGCGCCTCGGGTGTCTTTTCGTCGAAATATTCGAGCCCCATCCGGCCACCGCCACCGGAGGACCCCGACTGACGATTTCCGCCGTCCTCTGCGATGACGCGGACACCAAATCGGATGAGCGGCTGGCGGTCTCGCGCCATGTGCCCGAGGCTGTTGGCGATCAAGATCTCGCGCATGCTTTCGGCAAACGAGGCCTCGACTCGAATGACGCGGGGATCGGAGGCGCGCGCAGCCCGATCGGCTCGCTCGAGAATGGCCTTCTTCGCTTCGCCTTCGACGTCGAGTGACTCGACCGGCACGGGATAGCGGCTGGGAATGTCACGCATCGACACCCCAAGCGGCGCAACCGACTGGCCGCCGGCAGCGATCTGTGCCGCGGTCTCAGCCGCCTGCTTCATCGCATCGAATGAGAAGTCCTCGCAGTAGGCATACCCGGTCGCATCGCCCTTCATGACGCGAACTCCGAGGCCCATCGACACGGCGCGTCTTGCCGATTTCAGGATCTGCTCGTCGTAGATGTAACTCCCGCTGACCGAGTACTCGAAAAACAAATCGGCGTAGTCGCCGCCCTTGCCGAGGGCGACCTTCAACAGCCGATTGGCGATGTCCGCATCAATCGTATGTGACCCGTGCTCGGCGAAGGGTGCATGGTAGCGAGCTGTCATCGGCTGCTGCGCACTCTAGGTCGCAGGCGCCGCGATGGCCACTTCTATCGGCTGAGGAAGGCAATTACGGTGTCGATGATGCGCCGCTGACGCGCTTCGCCGAGGCCCGCAAAGATCGGAAGCGCCAGGACTTCACGACTGGCCTGCTCCGAAACTGGAAGAGAGCCCTCCTTGTAGTCTAGCGACGCGAAGCATTCCTGACGATGAAGAGGCACGGGATAGTAGATCGTCGTCGCGATCTTCTGCTCCTGAAGATGTGCGAGTAGCTCGTCCCGCCGCGAGCTGCGGATCACGTACTGATTGTAGATGTGACCGTCGAATCGTCTGCGCGGAGGGCGCAGGAGACTTTCGTCCAAACCGGAAGCCGAAAACGCGGCGTCGTAGCGTGCCGCGTTCTGTTGACGGCCCACAGTCCAGCCGCGAAGCTCGGGAAGCTTCACGCGCAAGAGCGCCGCCTGCAGGGCATCGATCCGGAAGTTGCCGCCAATCACTGCGTGGTAGTATTTCGGCTTACTCCCATGTGCGCGCATCACGCGAGCCTTTTCCGCAAGAACCGCATCCTGAGTGGTGACGAGCCCGGCGTCCCCAAAGCCGCCGAGATTCTTCGAAGGGAAGAACGAAAAACAACCGTAGGCGCCGAGGCTGCCCACAGGTCCTAGCGGGCTCTTCGTACCGATGGCCTGCGCCGCATCTTCGATGATCGGAAGATCGTGCTTTCGAGCGACCTCGACCAGGCCTTCCATGTCGCAGGCCTGACCATACAAATGGACCGGAAGAATCGCGCGCGTGCGCTCCGTGACGGCAGCCGCGGTCTGCTCGACGTCGATGTTGAAGGTGTCGGGTCGGATATCGACGAAAACGGGCGTGGCTCCAACGCGCGTGATGCACCCGCCGGTGGCGAAGAACGTGAACGGAGTGGTGATGACCTCGTCGCCCTGCCCGATTCCGAGGGCCATCAAAGCCACCATCAAGGCATCGGTTCCGCTCGAAACACCGATTGCATGTTCGACGCCGATATACTCGGCGACCTCCTGTTCGAGCGCGGCAACCTCCGGACCAAGGATGTAGCGTCCGGATCGAATCACCTCGGTCGCCTTCTCGGTCAGTCGTTCCATCAACGGCTCGTTCTGGGCAATGACGTCGAGCATTGGGATGGCTTCTTCACTCACGGCTTCTCACCCATCGACAGCCCTCGGCCGTCACTTCGTATTGATCGCCGCAGCGGGCGCAGACTCCATCGCCGGACAGAATCTCCCCGCAGCGGCATGCCCAGGCGGTACGGCGCGCTGGGTTGCCCACCACGACCGCATGCGCAGGGACATCTTTCGTCACGACACTGCCCGCTCCGATGAGCGCGTACTCGCCGAGCGAATGTCCGCATACAATCGTCGCATTGGCGCCCACGGTGACGCCCTTGCCGACCGGCGTCGGTGCAAACTCGTCTTTGCGCTCGACGTGCGCCCGCGGCGTCAGGACGTTTGTGAATACGCAGCTCGGCCCTAGGAACACGTCATCTGCGAGCACGACGCCGGCATACACCGACACATTGTTTTGAATTTTGACACCGTCGCCGATCTCGACACCCGGTCCTACGAAGACGTTCTGGCCCAGGACGCACTGCGCGCCAACGACCGATCCGGCCGACACATGCGTGAAGTGCCAGACACGCGTCCCGCTGCCGATTCGCGCGCCATCGTCGATGATCGCCGTGGGATGAATGAACGGAGCACTCATGAGCGCCCGACTGGAAGCTCGATGCGCGCGCCGCCCTGGGCTAGAGACGCAGAGCCGCCCTCGAGTGCCCGAACGACGTGAAGACCCGAGGCGCCGTCGGCAACCGGAGCCCTTCGCGTCCGGACCGCCTCGAGAAACGCGAGGCATTCCCGGCGCAAAGGTTCCGCCATCTTCAGCGCCGGAATCAAGATGTCCCCTGTGCGGATGCGAACGCCTTCCTCGTAGGACAGGGTCGCGGGCGGCTCGACCCCTTTGTCGAACACAGCCAGCTTCTGGTCAGCGGACGTGTCGTCGAACACCGCCATTTTCTTGTTGCCTACCACGGTGAGCTTTCGCGTCTTGTGTGGATCGAGCCAGCTGACGTGGATGTGTGCCATACGGCCGTCTGGATAGTGGAGGGTAGTAAACACGACGTCTTCGATGCCGCGCTCCGGCTGGAGGTAGCATGAACCCGTTGCGCTGACGGCTTCGGGGGAGGACCCGAGTAGGTAGTTGGCGACGGAAATGTCATGCGGGGCCAGGGACCACCAAGCGTTCTCCTCTCGGCGAACGACGCCGAGATTGACCCGCTGCGCGTAGATGTAGAGCACGTCTCCGAGCTCGCCGTCATCGATGAGACCTTTGAGACGCTCGACGGCAGGATGATAAAGAAGCAGGTGACCGACCATGAGAATCCGGCCGCTCTGTTCGGCGAGCTTGCAAAGCGTGGCGGCTCGATCTCCCGATAAGCAGAGCGGCTTCTCGACGAAAACATCCCGGCCGGAGCGCAGTGCGGCTTCGGCTACCTCGAAGTGGGAAGGCGCGTGGGTGGCCACTACGATGGCGGCCACCGCCGGATCTTCGAGGATGATGGGGAGATCGGCGACTACCTTGACGCTCGGGTAGAGCGCAGCCATCGACTCCCGAATCCCCTCGTGCCGGTCGCAGATGTATCGAAGATCGGCCTCTGGAATGGCCGCGTAGTTGCGAACGTGGTTCTTGCCCCAACCGCCGGCCCCCACGACGGCGATCCCTACTGCTCTTGATCGACTCACGCGACCCCCCGCTTCATCCGGGCAGCTTAGCAGGACGGGCGCCCTACTCCGAAACTTGTGCCGGAACTGCGGAGCGTCAGCGCAGCATCGCTCGGCATTCCGAGACGTATTGCCCTTCGCCGAGCTTCACACAGTTTTGATAGGCCTGCCATGCGCCTTGCCGATCGCCGTTCATCTGCCGGGCGGCGCCGAGTGTCACCCAGCCTAGCGCGTTCGACGGGTCCACCGCGGTCGCGCGTTCGGCGAGCTCGGACGCCTCTCGCGTGTGGCTCCTCGCCAACATCAAGCGAGCAAGCTCGGCCAGCGCAGGGCTCGCGTTGGGCTCGAGCTCGATGGCGCGTCGATAAGCGGCCAGAGCCCGCGCACCTCGCTTGAGACGACGACCCAACTCGAGCTGCGCTTCGTAGGTGTCGATCGCCCCGGTTGGTGGATAGATAGCGTCCGGTACCTCGGTGGGCGTCGGTTCCGGGACCGGAACGGGATCTGCCACCGGCCCTGCGACTGGCGACGGCACCGTCACTGGCGCTGACACTGGCGACGGCACCGTCACTGGCGCTGAAACTGGCGCTGACACTGCCACTGGCATGGGCTCCCGAACCGACTTCCAATACGCCAAGGCGACCACACCGCCGCCAAGCACCAGGATCAAGAACGCCCACGGCAGCATCGATGGCCGCGAATCCGGGGGATTGACCGCACCTGGCGGGGGCGCGTGGAGGCTTGCTTCGGCTGCTACCTCCTCGAAGACCTGCTCGTACGTGAGCGGTGGCGGGTCGACTTCGGGTGGCTCGTGATAGTCCACGATGGCATCTCGGTGCGGTCCCTCGCCCGGCGTTGTCGCTTGGACGATCGGGCGGGCACCCGGCGGCGATGAGCGCACGAACGCAGCCGGCGGTGGATTGGAGTCGATCGCGACGATCGCCTCTTCGACCTCAGGGTCTTCGCGCAGCTCTTCGAGCGTGTGGTCCCACTGCCCGACCTCAACCGTCTCGCGACTCGATATTTCTTCGATCCTGTTGATCTCGGGCACACGACCCGACCAATTGAGATTCGTTCCACCCTTGTACATCGAGCTTTCCGGTCGCACCGCCTGGAAACCCCCGAGCGTATTTCGACGAGACCGAGGTGGCATCGGAGGCGGTGCGGGCTGCCATCCCGACCCAACCTCGAACGGCACCTCGCCCGCTGGCGCAAGGGAAGTCGGCCGATCGGACGGAGCGATGAACTCATCCACGGAAGCTGCCCCGTGCATGCCGACCGGCGCCGGAGGGGAAACGGGCGTGGACATCCCATCAGAGCGGCGCCCCGGCGCCGGCTCTAACACCGACGCTGGCACTGCCCCGGTGTCCGGGTCGCCTGGTAGGCGGGGCGCAGCGGGCACGGCGATCGGAGGACGCGGCAATCCCCCGGGCCCGGGAATTGTCTGCATTTTCTCTTTGGGGGCCGGGGCCGACGAACGAACCGACACCTCGGTCAGGATGGGAATGCTGTCCTGATCTCGCCCGACCTCCCGGACCATCCCTTCGAAGTACAGATCCACGACCTTTCGGAGGGCCTCGACGTGGTCTCCTCCGTGCGCGAGCAGGATTTCGTCGATCGTCCGCTGCCCGTCGATTAGCCGGAGCATTTCATTCTGCTCGTCGGGCATATCCTGCAGCCCGTCGCGGAGTACTTCGGAGTCGACCTCGAGCAAGGTCTCGAATGGAGGCAGGAGCTCGGTCAACCGGCTCCACTCATCGAGCCTGCGCATCCCTTCCATCAAGAGAGCCTGCGTCGTTCGGTGAACGGTGCGCTCACTCAGACTCACGCGCCTGAACTCGAGGTCGAAAGTCCCCTCGCGCCAGAGCAGATGACGGTAGACCGCGTCCTCCCCGACGAGATTTTCGACGGTCGCGTTGATGACTGCGCCGGAATCGAAGGAGATCATGCCCTCCTGCCCGTCGTCGGCAACGAGCGTGAGGACCCCCGACTTGCGGCTCACGTCAATCGTTTGTAGTAGGTCGACGACGCTCATCTCGGAAAGCGAGCCGCTGAATCGCGTCCTCGAATCGCTGCTTCTGTGCGCCAACCCAGCGCGTGCCTGCCTCGCAAGCTCGATGCCGACTCGTGCGATCACCTCACGAATGTAGATAGGCTTGGTGAGATAGTCTTCGATTCCGAGCTCCAGGCCTCGGATCTTGCTTTCGATCGACCCGTCACTGGACAGAAACATGAACGGGATCTCGGCCCAATCCGCATTCTGCCGAAGCTGCTCGACGAACTCGAAGCCATTCATGTCGTTGAAGGTCGTGTCCGAGAGGATCAAGTCCGGCTTGTTGGCATGCAAGATCTCGAACGCCTTCCCGACGCTTGGACAGCCGGCCACGTTATAGCCCGCGTTCCGCAAGCTCACTTCGAGCACACGGAGACTTCGGGGATCGGCATCGACGACGAGGAGGTTCTGCTTGGTCACTGCAACCTTTTTTCAGTGTGAGTGTGCGAATGGGCAGAGTCCCATGTCAAGCATGCCTTCCGATGCCCAACGTGATAAGTTGACATGGAGTAGATGAGAAAGCTCGGAGGCATCCTAGGCGTGATCATCGGCGCAGTGCTTGTGCTGGCCGCCTGCGAGAAACCTCAGCCTGCGATGGGCTTCCAGCGTTTGGATCCGAATTTTGGAGGCTTACAGGGGGGTAAGACAATCCGCGTCGTCGGCGAGAACCTTCGATTGGACATTGGCTATGCCGTCTACTTCGGCCAGCTACGCAGCCCGCAGGTTTCGATTCAGAACGACAAGGCGTTGCTCGCGGTCACCCCCCGGCAATGGACCCCTGGAATGGTGGACGTGACCATCCGCGCGGACAACGGATCGGTATTCGTGATCCACAAAGGATTCGAGTACATCAACCAAAGGGGCCAACTCTTGGAAGCGCCGCAAGAGCCGCAAGAGCCGCAAGAGCCGCAAGAGCCGCAAGAGCCGTAGGCCTCACGGGCCAGCATCCACCGTCGCATCGGGTGTCGGCGTGCACACACCCGCAAGGCAGGACAATCCCACCTCACACTGCGCAGTCCGGGTGCAAGGCTCGTTGAGCTCTTTTAGGCGAATGTTGGTGCCGCACCCGAACAAAAGCAGGCAGAACGGCAGCCACCAAAGTCGGCAAGTCATCGGAGCGACGATAGCGCAGCCCGCGATCCCAGACCACGCCCGCGGTCGCAAACGCTGCTAGGCTCCGGCCGTGGATATCCGGCTGCTGATCCCGGAGCTCTTCGAGAAGCTCAGCCTCATCGCGACCGCAGGCCTTCTCGGAGTGCTCGTGCCGCCGCTGCGTAACCGCCTTCTGGGCGTAGGCCAGCCACGGGACATTGCAGTGGTCGTGATATTTGGCCTCTTGTTTTCGCTCTGGGGCTCGACGATGGGCTTTGAGTGGCTGGGCCATCATCTCAATCTTCGCGCGATTGGAATCATGATCGCCGGGATTCTGGGGGGCCCTCGCGCCGGCGCCCTCACCGGGTTGCTCGGAGGCGGATTCTACGTGACCCGCGTCGCTCCGGAGGAGTTCCCATGGGCCCTGATCGCGTCGTTTCTCGACGGCTGGTTGGCAGGCCGCATGTCGGTGCGGCGGGAGCAGATGTTCATCGGCTGGCGTGTGCTGGGCTCGGCAGCCGTCGTCCAAATAGCGGGCTTGACGGTGACAGCGGCTGGGATGGCCTTTTCCGGATCCGATCCCATCGACGCACTGCCATCGCTTGCCACGCAGCTCGCAGGGGTCGCCGTGGGCGTTGCCCTATTCATCAATGTGGCCCTCGTGGTGATCTCCCGTCAGGAACAAGCCGTGGCACTGGTCGAAGCACAGGCTGCCGCCAATGCCCTTTCGCTCACCGCGTTGCGCAGCCGTCTAGAGCCACACTTCCTGTTCAATGCGCTCAACACGCTTCGCGCGACCATTCGCAGGGACCCAGAACAAGCACGAAACTTGGTGTCGGACCTCGCCGACTTGTACCGGTATCTGCTCCACCATCCGCACGACGCGTCGGTAATGAACGAGGTCGACCACGCGTGCGCTTATCTTGCAATCGAGAGGGCGCGGCTTGGAGACGAACGGCTCGCGGTTCAAACCTCGATCGACGAGAGTGTGCGCGATGCACGCATCCCAGCGCTGCTCCTTCAACCGATCGTCGAAAACGCGGTCAAACACGGGATCACGCCGAAGCAAGGTCTCGGCAGAATCACCATTCGAGCATCGAACATGGGAAAACGGTTGCGCATCGAGGTCGAAGACGAAGCCGATGGCCCCCATCGGGGACCACCGACCCAGGGCTCCGGCCTCGCACTCCAAACGCTCAGGAAGCGGCTCGACCAGCAGTACGACGGGAAGGCCAATCTCCAGCTTTCTTCGCGGGAGCGCGGTACCCTGGTGACCGTGGAGCTGCCCCTGCAGTCTGAAATCAAAGGAGCGCCGGCATGAGCATTCGCGCGATCGTCGTTGACGACGAACCCCTCGCCCGTGACGAGCTTCGATTCATGCTCGGTCAGTGCGAGGGCATCGAAGTCGTTGGAGAAGCTCGCAACGCGCCCGAGGCGCAGGGGCTCTGCGAGCAAGAACGGCCCGACGTTGCGTTTCTCGATCTACGAATGCCCGGGCCTGATGGCGTTGCGCTCGCCGAAACACTCATGGCCAACCATCCCGAGCTCAAAGTGGTGATCGTCTCTGCGCACGACGAAGGCGCGTTGAGAGCATTCGAAGCGCGGGTTGCAGACTACCTGCTCAAACCGGTTCGACTGGAACGGCTGCGTCAGGCGGTCGAGCGCGTTCGGGGCGAGCCGGGAGGAGCGGAGAGCGGTCACGAGCGGTTGGAGCGGATCGCGGTGCGACGCAAGGATGCCTACGTGGTGCTCGAGCTCGGCGACGTGATCTACTTCGAAGTCAAAGACGAGCTCGTATGGGCGGTCACCGAAGAAGACCGGTTTGCGATCGACAAGACACTGGCAACCCTGGAAGACGAGCTCGACCCCGATGCCTTCTTCCGATCGCACCGCGGCTTCATCGTCCGCTACGATCGAATTCGAGCGATCGAGCCTACCGGCGCTGGAACCTATCAGCTCCTTCTCGACCACCCGGACGAACCGAAGATCCCCCTTGCGCGCGAACGCGCCAAGAAACTGCGTGAGCGTATCCCCTTTTCGGGCTGAGTACGTGCTCGGGATAGCCGTGATCGAAAACACTTAGCATTTGGGCTCACGGGTGGTAAATCCCGTCGCATGAAGGGGACAGGAATCACTCGCGTGCTCGTGCTGAGCTTGCTTGGCGCGGCGCTGGCCATGTCTGCTTGTAAAAAGGGAAAGGACACCGTCACCGCGTCCGAAAAGCGCGAACCTCCGCCGCCCTCGGGGACGATGAGCCTCCAGGGGATGTATTCATATATGGCTGACGCCGGCATCTTCGTGGACTGCGCGACCCGCGAACGCTGGCCGGTGGCCCAAGAAGGCGACAACGCAGCCTTGGAGCGAGCGTACAGCGAAGCCAAAATCGTGCCCGGCTCACCCCTGCTCGTCACGCTCGAAGGCGGATTGGACTCGAGGCCCAAAGTCGACCGCCGGGGTAAAGAAACGACCTTGATCGTTCAGCGCTTCGTGCGCACCTGGCCTAGAGAGACTTGTGGAAGCATGGGACCAGTCACCATAGAAGACACGAGATGGGCGCTGCTCGAGCTCAACGGAAAAACGATCACCGTCGAGGTGAACGATAAAGCGCCGTACCTCGAGCTCAACTCGAAAAAGGCGAGCGCGTATGGGTTCGGTGGCTGCAACCGCTTCTTCGGCACGTATCAAACCTCGGGGCAATCACTCACGCTCGGCGCGATGGGCGCGACGCGTATGGCCTGTCCCGAGGGCATGGCTCAAGAGCAGGAGCTCCTCACCCTGCTCGGCGCAGTCACGCGTTACGAGATCCACGGCTCCAAGCTCATCCTCTTCGTAGACCAGAAGGCAGTGGCCCGCTTCGAGGCCAGAGCCCCGGTGGAGTGACGTTCGTTTTCGACGAGTTCGAACTGGACCCAGCGCGACGCGAGCTTCGCGTCGACGGCAAGGCGAAACAGCTCCAGCCCCAGGTCTTCGATCTGCTGCTCTACCTGGTTGAGCACCACGAGCGCCTGGTACCCAAGCGCGAGCTCCTCGACACCCTCTGGCCGGACTCGACCGTGACCGAAAGCTCGATTCAACGCGCAGTGAGCTTGGCGCGAAGTGCCCTCGGTGAGCGCGGCCCGGAGCTCATTCAAACGTTCCCTCGTCAAGGATATCGCTTCGTGGGGAAGCTCCGAACCGATCGTACCTCGTCTCCTGGGCTCACGCTTCAGCCCCGCTACACACTCAGCGGAGACGTTCACATCGCGTATGCGACGTTGGGCGGCGGAGACGCCGACATCGTCGTCGTGAGCGGCTGGATCATGCCGATGCGGGCGATGTTCAAGCACCCTAAGACGCGATCTGCGATTGACTCGCTGGCCCGGATGGGAAGAGTCATCCAGTTCGACAAACGGGGCACCGGGCTCTCCGACCGGGTCAAGGATCTACCAAGCCATGAGCAGCGCATGGACGACCTGCGGGTCGTCCTCGACGCGTGCGGCTCGGACAAGGCCATCCTCGTCGGTTTCTCCGAAGGTGGTGCACTCGCGATGTTGTACGCGGCGATGTATCCGGAGCGCGTTCGAGGCTTGGTTCTGTGTGGCGCATTCGCGCGAATGACGCGGGCACGGGGCTACCCATTCGGCTACGCCGCCGAGGACATGGAGAAGCTCAAGGGGTACATCCGCGGGGGCTGGGGCAGAGGCGCCTCGTTGCGCGCGATTGCGCCTAGCGAGCTGGGCGACCCGGAGTTCGTCGACTGGGTCGGCTTTGCGGAACAAGAGGGCAGCAGTCCAGGAGGCGCGCTCGACCTTCTCGAGATGAACATCCGAATCGACCTGCGTGCCTTGCTGCCGACGATCCGGGTGCCGACCGTCGTTTTACAGGCTGACGATGACCAGATGATCGACCCGGCCAGCGGTTCTTATCTCGCGAAGCACATTCCCAATGCCCGCTACCTCGAGGCTCCCGGCGACGACCACCTCTTCTTCTTTCGCAATCAAGACGAGATGCTCAACGCGGTGCGCTGGCTCTTGTCACAGGACCCGCCGGGCCTCGAAGAAGACCGGTTCCTGAGCACCGTGCTCGTCGCCCAACCAGGCGAGGACATCGATGAGGGCACGTGGCTAGCGGAGGTTCAACGGTTCCGTGGCCAGAACGTCCCCGGCCAAATCCGTGCGTACTTCGACGGGCCGATTCGCGCGATCCGCTGTGGGCTTGCCCTCGCTGAACGAGCGGGACTTTGCTGCGGCGTTCACACCGGCGAGGTCGTCCGACGGGGCGCAGCGGTGAGCGGGGCCGCATTTGCAGCAGGGGAAGCCATGGCCCGTAAAGCGCCCGTAGGGCAGGTATGGGCCTCGCACGTGCTGGTCGACCTCGTGCCCGGCAGCGACCTCGAGTTCGAAGAAGTCGGAAACCGTCTCTCCGTTGAAGGGCGTGAAATCACGCCGTTTGCGGTGCGAGTGAAGAGCTAAGCATTCGGTAAGCTCGCCAAAAGGACCTTCGCGGGCCGCCTCCGTACCTTGGGCACAAAGGAGGCAGTCATGCCGTATTCAAACACCGCCCAAGCCCTCGAGAACGAAACCAGCACCCACGATGTCCGAGTCGCCAGCCGCTTCTGCGGTCCTCCCGGATCAGGGAACGGTGGTTACGCCGTCGGGATGATCGGGAAGCACCTGGAGAACGACGTCGAGGTCACCCTGAAGCGCCCCATCCCCGTTGACGCGACCATGCAAGTCGTCGCCGACCCGGCAGGCGTAGCCGCGCTCCTGCATACCGACACCGAGATTGCCAGTGCCCGCGTCGTGGAGCTCGACTTGGACATCCCAGAAGCGATCACGTTCGCAGAGGCCGCTGCTGCTCGCGCCAGCTACCCGGGCTTTCAAAACCACCCGTTCCCGAACTGCTACGTCTGCGGAACCCATCGCAGCTGCGGCGACGGGATGTGTCTTTTCACCGGCACCGTCGCTGAAGGCGTCGTCGCCAGCTCCTGGGTACCCACCGCGGACTTCGTCAGCGGTGAAGGAGTCGTCGCGCCGGAGTTCATCTGCGCCGCACTGGACTGCCCCGGCGCCTGGGCTCTGATCAACCGCTACGGCATCGAGGGCCCATTCGTCCTCGGCCGAATGACGTATCGACTCGAAAAGCCGATCTACGCAGGCGAGGGCTACGTCGTCATGGGCTGGGCGTTGGGTCGCGAGGGACGCAAGTCGTTCTGCGGAACAGCGATCTACGACGCCGACGGCGCAGTCTGCGCATCGGCGGGAGCCACCTGGTTTCAGATCGGATAGCCGGCCTCGGTCATGAAGCGCGATGGCGTCTGTGAAAGTGAGTATCAGAGAACTGAGGTTTTGTTCAAGGAGCTATCCGGCAGGCGATTCGAGGCCCTGGACCGGGACGGTGATGCGGCTTAGGACAACGGGGATGAAAATCGGAATTGTCTCCATCAACGTCGGAGGCCCCTCCACCGCCGAGAACATGGTCGAAGTCGTGCAGCACGCCGAGGCTGCCGGGATCGAATCGGTGTGGACCTTTGAGCACGTCGTCGTGCCGACCGACTACGACTCGACCTATCCCTACGCCCGATCGGGGAAGATGGGGATTCCGCCCGAAGCTTGGTTTCTCGATCCATTGATCTCGCTTGCGCACGTCGCGGCTGCAACGAAGACGATTCGCTTGGGGACGGGCGTGAACATCTTCCCGCAAACCAATCCGCTTCTCTTTGCGAAGCAGACCGCGAGCCTCGATGCGCTCAGCGGAGGACGGCTGACGCTCGGTCTCGGAATCGGTTGGCTTGCCGAAGAGTACAAAGCGATGGGTACGCCATTCGAAAGGCGCGGTGCGCGCTTCGACGACTATCTCGAGGCGGTGAAAAAGGTTTGGAGCGGCGACGTCGTCGAGCACGAAAGCGAGTTCCTGTCGTGGCACGGATTCAAAAGCCATCCGACTCCCTTGCAGAAGCCTCACCCTCCGATTCTCATCGGCGGCACGACGAAAAAGACCCTGCAGCGCGTGGTCAACAGCGCGGACGGTTGGTACGCGCCAAGCGATTCTCAGCAGGAGCTCAGCGAAAAGATCACGCTGCTCAAACAAATGGCCGCCCAGGCGGGGCGGCCATTCGAGTCGATCGACATCACGACGAATTGGCGAATCGCAAA
>JBARTN010000018.1:0-8310 GCA_049645265.1 Polyangiales bacterium | reverse complement strand
TGTGCCTCCTCAGAACCCTGTCGATGGCGCAATCGTTGGTGTTTCCGTACTCGGGGTCAAGCTAGCCTGCCCCGATGCGTCACTTGCTGTACGTAAGGACCGATACGAACCCGGGAACGGCACCGGCCCGTCCGAATAGATCTGCCAGACGTTCCGCACTGAGAAGCCCGCCTTCAACCAGGCGTCGATTTCCTCGAGCGGCTCTAGGAAGTAGGGATACGGCGTTTTCTCGGCGGCTCTCTTAGCCCGGCCGTACAGTGGAGAGTCGAATTTCGCAGAACTAATAGTTATGTCGCGTGGGGCGCGAACCTGAAAGGGCGTTTGTTCTTCCTAGGGTCCCAAGGGCGCGTTCGGCTGCGTCGATGTCTTTGACCACGTTGGTCGATGAGATGCGCAGCTATCGAGGAGGTAACAACCGAACATGTGCAGTAAGTCGAAGAACGGCATCAGCAATGCCAATGCACACGGGTAGCTGATCAGGCAATGAAAGGGCCGCGCACCTGTTTTGCAGGCGCGCGGCTTGATCAGCGCATGACCCCTGGATCCTTGGATCGACAAGACCTGGCGTCCAGGGCAATGATTGGGCCGTTTTTGGGCCGTTTTTGGGCCGTTTTTGGGCCGTTCGGGCCCACGCGGGCGTCGTGTACCCGTGTTAGCGTCCGGTGAGCGTGTTCGGTCGACGATTTCCCTGGCCGGCAGATGCCGCGCAACACAAGTCGTGACGCCGATGATTGAAATCGCACTAATTTGTATTGGAGAATTCAAAATGAAATCAAGCAAATACGCAATTCTCATGGCGCTCGTGGCATGTGTTGCCTCCGGCGGCTTTCCGGCGGAGGCCGCGGCGCGGCGAGCCAAGAAACCCGACAAACCCAACATCGTCGTCATCATGGGCGATGACATCGGCTGGTCGAACATCAGCGCCTACCACCGCGGCATCATGTCAGGCAGGACGCCCCATATCGACAAGCTTGCCAAACAAGGCATGATGTTTACCGACTACTATGCCGAGGCGAGCTGCACGGCAGGCCGGGCAAACTTCATTACCGGCCAATTGCCCATCCGCACCGGGCTGACCACGGTGGGCATGGCCGGCTCAACACTGGGTATGCCCGATGGGGCCCCCACGATCGCCACCATCCTCAAGGGCATGGGTTACGCCACGGCGCAATTCGGCAAGAACCATCTGGGCGACCAGAATCACATGCTGCCGACGATGCACGGCTTCGATGAGTACTTCGGCTGGCTGTACCATCTGGATGCCATGGAAGATCCCTACTGGGGAACCAAGGGTGCCGCACGCCCGGCGACAGCGTATCCACCGGAGATGAAGGACATCGTCGGACCGCGCAATATGGTTCACTGTTGGGCTACGGACGTCGATGACCCAACCGTGCAAAAACGCTGGGGAAAGATCGGCAAACAGAAGATCGTCGATGAAGGTCCCCTGCCTCCCGACGCCTCTTATGGCGAGAAATACAATCAGGAGACCATCGACAATACAGTCCGTGACATGTCTTTGCGTTTCATGAAAGACGCTCACAAGGACGGCAAGCCGTTCTTCGTCTGGGTCAACCCCGCGCGCATGCACGTCTACACCCATCTTTCAGACAAATACTGGAAGCTGATCAACGATCCGAAGAGCAACTATGGCCTTCAGGAAGCCGGTATGGCCGAGTTCGACGATGTGATCGGTGCCCTCATGAAGGGGCTCAAGGACATGGGTGTTGAGGACAACACGATCATCGTGGTGACCACCGACAACGGCGCTGAGGTCATGACTTGGCCCGATGGCGGCATGACACCGTTCAGGGGCCAGAAGGGTATGTCCACTGAGGGTGGCTTCCGCGCCCCAGCGATCGTACGCTGGCCCGGCAAGATCCCGGCCGACACCGTCCAGAACGGCATCATGTCAGGCATGGACTGGTTACCGACCCTGGTGGCCGCTGCCGGCAACCCGAACATCGTCGAGGAGTTGAAGCAGGGCAAGAAGATCGGCGGCAAGCAGTACAAGGTCCATCTCGATGGCTACGATCAGACCGCGATGCTCACCAAGGGTGGCGAGTCGAAGCGCGAAGAGATCTGGTATTTCACCGGCAGTACTCTCGGTGCGGCGCGCATCGGCCATTGGAAATACGTGTTGCAGATTCAGCCCAACGGCTGGTGGGGCAACAAGGAGAAGGTGAACATGCCGCGCGTTTACAACCTGGGCCAAGATCCCTACGAGAAAGTATTCGACGAGTCGCTCGATTACATGATGAGCCAGGAGGGGCCCAACATCTGGCGCTCTGTGTTCCTGCAAGAACGCGTCGGAAAGCTCGGCGAAAGCCTCATCGCGTACCCACCGATGCAGAAGGGTGCATCTTTCGGCATCGACAACGTCAAGGCGCAGATCCTGGAGGCGATTCATAATCATAAGGGCAACTGAGCTAGACCGGGCGCATCGGGCGCGGGTGCCCTTTCGAGGGCGCCCGCCCGCTCACTGATAGCAAAGGGCGGGACACACCTGGCTCGGCCCGGAGTTGTCGTGTTCTCAGCATCGTTGGGTGTGCGGTCGTGCTGTTGGAAGGCGGACAGCAACTTGGAATCCCATTGACGACGCTATTGGCCGGTGCAAGCGTAAGCGGGTTGGCCTTGGCATTGGCGGCGCAGGACTCACTGAAGAACATCTTGGGCAGCATGATGATCATGCTGGACAAACCCTTCAAAGTAGGCGAGCGAATCGTGGCGAGAGGCTACGACGGCGTTGTCGAAGACATTGGCTTACGCTCGACGAAGATTCGTTTGCTGACGGGGCACCAGGCCTCGATTCCTAACGAAGAGATGGCGCGGGCCGAAATTGAGAACATCGGCCGCCGCCCTTACATACGACGAGCCGCGACGATCGAACTTCCATCCGACACGCCCTCGGCAAAGATCAAACGGGCATTGGAAATACTGCGCAACATTCTTGAAAACCACGAAGGGATGGTTGAAGACTACCCACCGCGCGTTTTTCTGCGCGACGTCAACGAAGGGTCGCTCGGCATCTTCATGATTTATTGGTATCACCCGCCGGAGTATTGGGATTTCCTGGCGTTTGGCGAACGCGTCACCATTCAGATGTCGGAACAATTCGAGGCCGACGGGATTCCCTTCGCAGCGCCAGCTCTAACCGTAAACATGCAACCAGACGACAAAACGCAGGAAGAGCGTTGACGATTGGGCAGCAAATTCTCATCCACACATGCCATTTCCGGTAAGTCGAATCAAAGGACCGACTTTTTGGGGCGAGGACTGGCCAACTGACGCGCCTCGGTCACATCGCCCTTAACAGTTTTTGGCAGTCGGCGCCGAGCCGAGGCTGTCATCCGAGTGATGGCGCGAGATCACGGTTCTCGGCAGCCAACTTCGTCGCCGTGAAGCGCGTCGGTCGACAACACCGGTGAAGTTTTTGATTGGTCAATAAGTACAGAGGTCGTTTTCACCGACGCGCCCAAAGCGATGTGCCCAAGGCGCGGAGGACGCCCCCACCGGACGCAGTTGCGCCCACCAGGCTTCGCGACTCATGTCTAACCGACCGATGTCTTCCGGAATTGACAACCAAGGTCAGCCCTGAGCCAGTTCCGCGCAGGTGAGCTGCCAACTCAGGAGAGCGCCCCCGAGGGTACGAAGCAAGAAGCAAGTTGCCATTTCTTACCTCGGTCGTTTACACCTCAGCGAGCAAGAAGATTGGCCTGGACGCTTCGGACGCGATCACCTGTGCAGGCTGGCCAGATGGCGCTTGTCCTCTTTTCGACTGCGCGAACTGATCAAATCTGGTGACCTTGTGAATCAGATTGTTAGCTGCGCCGGCGTGTTGGACCGACGCGCGCAACGAGACGGATTAACGATCGAACTTTGTATCCTACGCGGTGTGATCGCAACCGGCGGACGGCTAGTTCTGATCGCTGATTTGTTGGGTCATCAAACTCCCAGAATGGCACTTCGAAACGGTCGCGCTGCGTCTCACAACTACCACCGTCAGATCGTCGGGCTGGACTTCTCCTTCGGCGTGGGCGACCACATCCGCATGCAGCGCCTCGATGAATGCCGTAGGCTTCTTTGAGGCATTCGCGCCGACGAACGCCTCGAGGCGCGTCATACCGTACTGCTCGCCGGCGCTATTGGCCCATTCGAAGAAGCCGTCCGTGACGAGGATCAGCGCATCGTCTTCCTCGAAATGGACATCTCGTGCCGTTTCAAACTTGACATCCGGGGCGATCCCCAGAGGCATTTCGTCCGCGGGCCAATTCTCGACCTCTCCCGTCGCCGCGTGATAGAAAAAGAGGGGGCCCTGGCCGGCCGAGACGAGCGACATCTCGTTAGCGTCCGGACACAGCACGCCGACCGCAGCCGTGACAAAGCGCTCGTCGGGGATGTCCAAATAGAGCAGATCGTTAACACGGGCGATCGCGCTGACGAGCGCCCCCTCCTCACTCACGGCCGCTGCGCGCATGTACGCACGGCAGACCGCAACGATCAGTGCCGGGCCGATCCCGTGCCCGGTGACGTCGGCGAGCGCAATCAACGTCCGGCCGTTAGGAAGCGTCATCCAGTCGAAGTAGTCGCCGCCGGTCTGATCGGCGGGCCGGCTCCAACCTTCGATCTCGAATCCCAGTGCTACCGGAGGCTGCTTCGGCAGCAGGCCGCGCTGGATCTCGCGCGCGATGTCGAGGTCCCGTTCGATCTTGTCGAGCTTGTTCCGCGTGCTCAGCCACTGGCTCGCGATTCGCAGAACCACGATCCACCCCACCAGAAGGAGCACGATGGCCACTGCTCCGCCGATCAGTTGAAACGAAACTCGCGTCCGCTGCGAACGCATGGCTGCGGCCGCGGACTCATCCAACTGATGCCCCAGATTCTCCATGCCTTCAGCATAGATCGCCTTCTGGTCGGCATACTCCTGGCTGAACAGGAGGGCCTTCGCTTCGTCGAGCTGCCCCCGGCGAGCTAAGTCGAACGCCCGATCCTCGTACCGGATAAGGACGTCGTTCGCCTCGTCCGTCTGCTTCGTAGTCTTGACGCCAATGGCCTGCGTCATCGCCTCCTTAATGGCCGCGTCAAGTTCGGACACGTACCGCCGATAGCGCGACTCCCAACTGGGATCACCGGTGACAGCGCACATTCGAGCGGACATCGTCAACACCTCGTCCAGATGGACGATTCGCCCGCGCAGCTCCTGAATCCGCGAGTTCCGCTGCGCGGTGGTCTCGAACCGCTGGTACGCGTCGTATGCACACCACAGAAACGCCAGCAATACGGCAATCGTGATCAGCCAAGCAACTGACAGAAACCGAAGCAGCCCCCGATTTCCGGAGTCCGTACGCCGGCGCTCTAGTTCTGTGTCGCTCGATTCCGGAGGAATGGTGACCATGGCTACGAACGCGGATTCAAATTCCTATTAGTTAAGCGATGACAACCACCAACACGATACGTCTTCGCCTACTAGGTTGCTACGAAAGTACTAAGTGGATGATCGCTCCAAGTATACCCGGTCCGCGAGCACTTGCGGCGCGTCAAGGTGCTTCAGGTGGCGATCACCTGCGTCAGAAACGCAAGGTACGGTACTGGCTTCGGTGTGTCCCCACTTCGCGTCACTTGCGACGCTTCCCCTCATCCACCCGCCCTGACAACCTCTCCCAAGCCTGAGAGAGGTCGTCCCGGCGCGCCGGGACGGGTGAGGGTTGATGAGTCTACAGTTCGACGCCGAAGATGAGCAATCTACGCGATCGGTGGGCCCATCGCTTCCAGCGTCTAGACGCTCGTCATCACGCTGTATCGCAGAGCGTGAAACGCCGGTCCTCGCGAAGGACGATAGCGCTTCCTAAAATGAACGGTCGACCACCCATGGCAAGAAACACGAAAGGAAACGGCGATGCTTCACAAATCTGAACTTGGCGAGCACGCAGATCGATTCCCCGCGGATTCCCAAGGCAACATCCCCGAGCCGGGCGATCACTGGAGCGAGTTGAATTTCGAGCACGGACCGCACGATCCTCACGAGGAAGGTATCAGCGACGAGGAACGGGGGCGGCGGATGGAATACCTGGACAGCGAGTGGTGGCCCAAGATCATCGCTCAGGTCAACGAGCAGAAAGCAAGCCTGTCGCAGTTACCCGGTGGAAATCCCATCCACAAATGGCGCCAGGAAGTCATCGACGCCGCCGAACCGCCTGTGCAGCACGGTTTCGAACCCGAAGACATCGACTAGCGTGGTTGTAGGCGGGTCAAGGTTAGGTGTGGCGGTTCCGCCACGGCGGATCTCCGCTGCACTCCGACGCGAGACCTCGCCACAACATTGGCTTGGTGGGGCGCTTACGCCTAACACGAAGCGTGAGCCAGGAAATCCATGTGTTTCCCTGATCCTCGCTAGCGCTTCGCACGAAGTGTCGTCTCGGTCATCGACGAAGGATTGCTGCAACCTCGAGCAGATCATTGCACGGGATGGGATCGCGATTTCTATGCGGATCCCGGTTCACTTAACTTTCACCGTTACCTGACCGTTGAGTAGTGGTTGTGGATCGTAGCTGCTTGAATCTCGTAAGCGGAAAGCATCTAATTCATTCGATCCAACAACCGAGCGGGAGTAAATGGCTATGAAAAGACTAATTCTTACACCTACGGTGATCACCGGTTTGTTCGTCTGTGGCGTCCTGCATGCCCAAGACAAACCAGTCGGCAATACGAATACGGCAATCCCCGGAATCAGCGAGACAAGCAAGACGTTCACCGTGGCCTTTAATCGCGGTGACGCCGAGGCGGTCGCGGCGCACTGGACGGAGGATGGCGACTATGTAGACGAGAATGGTCAGAAGTATCACGGTCGAGAAGCGATCGAACAGGAATACAAAAAATTCTTTACCGCCAATCCCGGTGTGAAGATACAGCTGGAGGTCGAGTCGCTCCGCAGGATCGATGAGAACAACGCCATCGAGGACGGCTATGCCACGCTGGACCCGCGACCGCAGGGCATCCCGGCGCGCAGCCGATATACCGCCATGCACACCAGGACAAACGGCAAATGGCTGATGACGGCGGTGCGCGATTCTGTTGTCCAGCTTCCCGCTGACCCGGGCCAGCTGCAAGAGCTCGATTTCCTGGTGGGAACCTGGACCGTGGAACAAGACGGCACGCAACTGGAAACCAAGTGCCGTTGGATCAACAACAAGCACCTCCTGGAGCGCTGGTACTCGGCCCGCAAAGGTGCAAAACTTGTGTCTCACGGCCGTCAAATGATTGGTTGGGATCCGCTGGCCGGGCGGATCGTGTCCTGGACGTTCACTTCGGACGGCGGATTCGCCGCGGGCGCCTGGGCGTCCACGGAAAATGGTTGGGCCGTGGCCACCGTCGGCGTCATGCAGGACGGGACGCTGACCAGCTCGACAGACGTCTGGTCACAGCCCAGCAAAGTTACGGTCTCCTGGAAATCGGTCAATCGTATGAAAGGCGACACGCCTCTTCCCGATATGCAGGAGGTGGTTTTGAAAAAGAAGAATGAATAGAGGATCGCAGTAACGCTTACTCGTCGTTTCAGCCACTCGTTCGTAATTCGAAGCGTAAGCGAGGGCCGAGATACGAGGTGGATTTCCTCGCTCACGCGTCGGGTTGCTATATTTCGGAACGCCTTCGACAAGACTTGCGCTCGAGAATGCAAATCATCTTTTTGAAAAGGAAAGCGATCATGAGACCGCGTATTCAGTTTGCTCTGGTGGCGATGTTGTTTGTGGCCTTGGCCGGTGCTGATGATGTTTGGGCGCGAGGCTTTGGCGGTTTTCACGGTGGTGGCGGCTTTCATGGCGGCGGCGGCTTTCACGGCGGCGGCTTTCACGGCGGCGGCTTTCACGGCGGTGGCGGCTTTCATCCGGGCGGTTTCGGCGGAGGTGGTCACGGCGGATTTCATCCTGGCAGCAGCTTCGGCGGGGGCGGTCACGGTGGATTTCATCCTGGCGGGGGCGGTTTGCACGGTTTGAACCCAGGTGGGTTCGGCGGTGCCGGTGCCAATCGGTTCGGTTCCGGTGGTGTCGGCAATAGAGGCTTTCGCGCTGGTCGTCCCAGTGAAGGTGGATTACGTGAAGGCGGACGCGGCGAAGGTGGACTTGGGGAGCGAGGAATTGCCGGCGGCGACCGCGATCGTTTTGGCGAGGGCGGTTTGGGCGGCGAGCGTGCACCCACGCGCGGCGGCCTGAACAGCTTTCTGGGCTTACCGTCCGATGCGGGACTCCATACCGTCAGTCGAGCTGGCGCTGGCTGGGATGCGACGCGCGGCGTCGCGCGAGGTCCCCGGGGTGG
>JBARTN010000017.1:0-42289 GCA_049645265.1 Polyangiales bacterium | reverse complement strand
TAGTTGTAGAGCGTCCCTTTCGCAAAGCCGGCATCGTTGGAGATCGCGTCGACACCGGCCCCTCCGATACCGTGCTCCGCGAAATGTCTCGCCGCGGTTTCGATCAGTTTCTGGCGAGCTAAGTTTTGGGATTCTTTAGATATTCTGGCCATGGTACATCATGGGTGACCGGTCACCCATATTCTGACCCCAAGTGACGAGCGTGTCAAACAGCCGGCTCCTCTGATGAAGAGGTACCACGTGGGTTGCCTCGTGGTGGTGACGGAGTGCGACGAATCCCGGTGGTGGACAAGCTCGTCTCGGCTACACGCCCAGAGGCCGTGTCGAGTTACAATCAGCCAGATCTATGATGAAAGGAAAGAGACAATGGCACAGGCAAAAGACGTGGTATGCGGCATGATGGTCGATCCCGATGTTGCTAACCATAAGTCCGAGTATAAGGAGAGGACGTACTATTTCTGCTCTCCCCGCTGCAAGACGGCCTTCAACGAGGAACCGGAGAAGTATGTCTCACAAGAGGAGTCGGGCTAAGTCGGGCACGGCCATCACTTGTGTCTGGAGCTGATCGCCGGTGATGCAATCGTAGACCTCAGCCGTCGAGAGGCGGATCTCGCGCTGCGTTTCATTCGACCGAGGTGCCTGTACGAATTGCCAACACGCTGGCGGCAAACGCTGCGAACCCGACTGCGACGCGTCCCCACTGCCACGTGCCCCAGGCTGCGAGTGCGGCGGGTAGAGAATCTTCTGGGATCGCGCGACTCGAGAAATCCGCGTTTGCGTCTTTGAAGTACATGAAGAATGTCGCGATGACGAGGATTGAGAGAATGGTGGCTACCCACCAAAGCCGCGCGCCGGGGCGTGATTGCGCGGAGTAGAGCACGGCGCAGACGAGTGCGACAACCGCGCTGGCGATCTCGAGTGGGCTGTAGAAATCGACAAGCAGTGACGCATTTGCTGCGTACCAGTCGTAGAAGTCAGCCGGGGCGAGCGACCGCCAATACGGCACCAAGATTGCGGCTTCGGCCAGCATCGCGCCGGCTGTCACGCCAAGCAGCAAGACGCCGAGAATAGAGACGAAGGAAGCCAATTGTCTGCCCATCTCCGCATGGTACCACGTGGCATCGCGTTCGCTGTGATCGAGATTGGCGAGACGTCGCGCAAGCTGTGCATCGTGCCGAACCTGATCACCGTTCGAGCAGGTCGGCGGCCCAAAGGGTTCGGCTGCCCGGCTGCTCCTTGCTCTGGTGCAACGCTCGTACAGCGGGACGATGAACCTTCCACCACTGCGCAGCGTGCTCGGCCGTCCAGTCGTGGATGTCGCCGCAGGTCGCCAGCCGGGCCAGAAGCTCTTTGGTTCGCCCTGGACGGGAGTCGGGGTCCTTGGAAAGACAGTCGAGGATGAGCCGCTCGAGATCCGCTGGGACTGGTCGGCCGAGCCTCTCGGACGGCGGTACTGGGTCGCTGTGAAGATGGTGAGCGCAAACCTCCACGATCGTCTTGCCGGTGAATACGTGCTCACCGGTGAGCAGAAAATAACCGACGGCGCCGAGGGCGTAGATATCGCTTCGGGGTTCGGCGCCACCCGCCTTCGAGATCGTTTCCGGCGCCATGTAGAGTGGCGTGCCTTGAATGGTGTTGTCGTGCGTCAATATGGTGTCACCGTCGGCACCCATCTCGCGTACGAGCCCGAAATCGAGAACCTTGGCCGCATCGCAATCGCCCCCTTGGCGCGTGAGCATGATGTTTTCCGGTTTGATGTCGCGATGGATCAAACCAACCTCGTGCGCCTCTCCGAGCGCGTCGGCAACCTGCGACAGCACGCGCAAGACCCGACCTGCGCTCTGAGCGCCATCTACCGCCACAACTTCACCGAGGGTCGCTCCGTCGAGCAGCTCCATCGCGTAGTAGAAGGTGCCGTCGTCAGTGCGTCCGTAGTCGAACACGGTGACGGTGTTCGGATGCGTGAGTCCGGCGGTCAACTGGACCTCCCGCTCGAATCGGGCGAGAGCCTGCTCGCTGGCGCGCTCCGGCGACACCAGCTTCACTGCCGTGGGGCGCCGGAGCATCGCGTGCCGTGCGCGGTAGACCTCGCCCATGCCCCCCTCCCCCAGCTTCCGCTCTAGGGTGTATTGGCCGAGCTGCCGGGCCTCCGACACCTCCTTTCGCAGCCCGTAGATGACTCGAGATATCGCGACCGCGACACTGCTGATCACCAGCCACCAAACCTCCGTGAAGACAGTTACCCTCAGCGAGGTTTGTGCAGGATAACCGGGCCCTGGCGACTCGAACCCAATATAGGTTCGCCAGCTGACCAGAGCGACACCCACGCTGTAGCATGCGCACAACACGATCGTTTGGCGCGTCGTGCTCGGCACCAAGGCAGCACGTCCGAACACCACCACTGCATACACCAGCAAGAGCAACAGCTCTGGCCGATACCCGACTGGTGCGGTTTGCATGAGTAGCGCCACGACCGCGCCCATAGCGACCAACACACCGGTCTCCACCACGCGCACGAAGCTGACAGTGCGCGGCGTCTTTCCGACTAGCGCCCGCCCGGCAGCGACACCCACTATGTTGACGCCGAGCAGCCAAAACCCAGGGACGCCCATCTCGGCTATGCCGGTCACCGCGGCCTCTGCCACCATGAATCCGAAAAACACCACGCTGAGCGCCAGAAGCAGGTCTAGGAGCAGCCTCACGCGCGCCTGCACGAAGGCATCTTGGCCAGCGCTGGATGACGGCGTGACTGGCACGGGCATGCTCCACTCTGTCACAGGTGGAATCAAATGCCGAATCGCAGGACGCCCCACACGCGACGCACCTGTTCCCATGTATCCGCGCAAGGGACGAGCTCGTCGCAGGCCTGGGATGCTGTCTACTGCGCGCTCGCCAGCTGGATCCGCGGGAGCCTGAACGCCAGCACGAACGATGCGTAGGCGACGCCAGCGCAGATCAGGAACGTGCCGACTCCGATGGCGCTGTACGCGACACCGCCCATCACCAGGCCGACGATGCTGGCAAGGCTGCCCACGCTACCAGCGACGCCCTGAATCGCGCCTTGGAAGCGGTCGGCGGCGACTTTCGAAACCATCGAGACCATTGACGGCCACATGATGCCGTTTCCAATCGCGAAGAGCGAGGCTCCCATATAGAGGACCGCAACGTTGGTGGATTGCATCAAGACGAAGTTGGTGCCGAGGATGGGGAGGCCCATCATGATCAGGGTGGGCTCGCTGAAGCGTTGCGACAGCCTTGCGAGCACTGGCCCCTCGACCACGACGATCATCACGCTTAGGGTCGCAAAGAAGGCGCCGATGTCCGTGACATCCCAACCAAGGCCTCGGGACGCATGCATGGGAAAAGCCGTGTAGTAGAAGTTGAACGAAAGCAGGATGGTGAAATACAGCACCATCATGAACGCCACGTTCGGTTGGGAAAGGACGTCGCGAACCGATGTCTCTCGCGTCTTCGCGGCAACGACGCAGTCACGGATCTCCTGGCCGAGGACTCTGCCCTTCTCTTGGCGTGGACATTCGGGAAGCCCCTGGAAGCGCTTCGACTCGGGGAGGCCAAAAGCGATGACGCCCACGCCCACCAGTGCGATGATTGCGGCCGCGAATACCGGAAGCACCTCACCGTATACGGTGACGCCAAGCACACTCGCCAGGGCCGGGCCCATGATCATCCCGAGGTTGGCGGCAACGCCCATGCGCCCGAAGTTTCTATTTCGCTGTTCGGGCGGGGATACATCGGCGACGTAAGCGTTCGCGACCGAGATGTTTCCGCCGGTCAGCCCGTCGAGCGCTCGCGCGACGAAGATGACGACCAAGGGGACCGTCATGGTGAACTGCCCGAATGTTGCAGAGTCGACAGTGAAGAGCACCGTCGGGGGGAGGAAGAGCGCCAGGGCAAAGACCAGCCAGGAGACAAGGGTGCCAATCTCGCTGAGTAAGAGGATGCGTCGGCGGCCGAAGCGGTCGGACCAGCGCCCAAGAACGGGCGCGGCGACGAACTGGAAGGCCGGATAGGTAGCGGCTACGAGGCCGTATACCAACGCGTTTCCCCCGAACCGCGCCACTAGGAACACCAGGAACGGGATGACGATGGTGAACCCCATCGTGCCGATGAAGTTCACGAGGAGCACGGGAGCCAGAGGGACGGGGTTGTTGGATTGGGCCATGCTGAGGACGAGCTTATGTGGCAGACCCGGCGTCAGTGCCACGACCGATACGCGCGTCTCCCTGACGCCGCAAATCGAGGCTCCACGACCCGCCACCAGCCCACAAGATCCACACCAACAAGATCAGCGCGATGATCGGAATGATCGGCGACTCGGGCTGCAACGGAAACAACGCGGGGTCGTGCACCGTTAGATGCACGTAGGACGCGACGACCGCTTGCCTCTTGCCGGACAAAGCGGGAGGCTTGTTCCGTAAGAAGGCGTCACGAGCACCCGCTTTTACGCGCACCTTAGATCGCGTGCACAACTTCCGGAGGGCACCATGAGCAAACGATACGACGCGATCATCCTCGGCGCAGGACAAGCCGGCCCGCCATTGGCAGAGCGTCTGACGGGCGCGGGCATGAAGGTGGCTCTCGTCGAGCGTCACCATCCTGGTGGCACCTGCGTGAACACCGGGTGCATCCCCACCAAGACCTTGGTCGCTAGCGCCCGGGCTGCGCACGTTGCGCGGCAGGCGCGAAACTTTGGGGTCGTGATAGACGGCGACGTCGACGTCGACATGCAAGCTGTCAAGGCGCGCAAGGACGACGTCGCACTCGCTTCCCGCGCGGGCGTGACGAGTTGGATGGAGTCGATGGACGGCCTCGACTTCATCCGCGGTCATGCGCGCTTCGAGGGGAATCGCAGGGTCCGAGTCGGAGACGACGTGCTCGAAGCGGAGCGCGTTTTCATCAACGTGGGGGCTCGGGCGCGCGTGCCCGACTTTACGAATGGAGTCCCATACTGGACCAACTCCGACATCATGGAGGTGGATTTCCTACCCCCCCACCTGGTCATCATCGGAGGTGGCTACATTGGGCTCGAGTTTGCCCAGATGTACCGTCGCTTCGGCTCGAAGGTCACGGTGGTCGAAATGGCCGACCGGGTCCTGGCCAGCGAAGACGAAGAGGTGTCGGCGGAAGTCCAGACGTTCCTCGAAGCCGAAGGGGTCGAGTTTCGAACGGGCGCCGAATGCGTCGAGCTCATGGAGCGACCTGCTGGAGTTGCTGTAGCCGTAGACTGTGAGGTCGAGCCCAAGGTGATCGAAGGCTCGAACGTGCTGTTGGCGGTCGGGCGCGTTCCCAACACGCACGACCTCGGCCTAGAAACGACCGACATCAAGCTCGACTCCCGCGGGTTCATCGAAGTCGATGATCAGCTCCTCACCTCCGCGCCGAGCGTCTGGGCACTTGGCGAAGTGAATCGCCGCGGGGCCTTCACCCATACCTCGTACAACGACTTCGAGATCGTCGCGGAAAACCTTCTCGACGAGGCCGGCCGAAAGGTCACCGATCGGATCCCGATCTACGGTGTTTTCATCGACCCACCGCTCGCTCGCGTCGGAATGAACGATCAACAGGCCCGCGCCTCCGGCCGCAAGGTGCTGTTCGGCAAGCGAGCGATGGCCCGGGTCGGACGGGCGCGGGAACGGAGCGAAACCACCGGCTTCATGAAAGTTCTCGTCGATGGCGACACCGGCGAGCTCCTGGGCGCCACGATCCTCGGCGTTGAGGGCGACGAAGCAATCCACACAATCGCGGCTCTGATGTACGCGGGTGCGCCCTACGAAACGCTCCGCCGCTCCGTGCACATTCACCCCACGGTCGCTGAGCTCCTTCCAACGGTGGTCGGTTCGCTCGAGCCGCTGCTCTGATCTACGACGACAAGGACACGTCGATGCGGCAGTGGTCCGGCAGCTCATCCCGGAAACCGACCGGGTTTGCGACTTTTATCTCTGCGGCCCGACGCCGTTCCTGAAGTCCCTCTTCGACGGCTTGCTCGAGTGGGGGGTCCCCGAGCATCGGATTCACTATGAGTTTTTCGGACCCGCGTCGGCTCTCCAAGATCGCGAACGAGTCTCGGGCCCCAAACGACGAGCCGGCGCTACGGAGTGCTGCGTCGAAATCGAGGTCACCTTTTCGCGGTCCGGCGTCACCGCCAACTGGAACCCGTCCTTTGAGAGCATCCTCGATCTTGCGGAGGCCAATGGCCTGACCCCGGACTACAGCTGCCGATCGGGAGTGTGCCAGACCTGCGTATCGGACTTGCAAGAGGGCGAAGTCGAGTATGTCCTGGAGCCTCTCGACCCCCCAGAGCCAGGATCTGTCCTAATCTGCTGCAGCAAGCCCAAGACGAACGTGGTCGTGGATGTGTGATCTAGGATATAGGCTCCGCGATTCAGACGGAAGAGCAAGAAAGCCTCGCTCATGCTCGATCGTGACCAGCTCGGGAAGTGAGCTGCAAGTCGACCGTCAGCATGCCCTCGCCCCCGGGTGGGGGCGTCTTTCGTGAGAGCTCGCCATGCACCGCCCACCATTGTCGTGCGTCCTCGGAGGTCCACGGAGGGATACCGGCGCATGCGGATAGCCGTCGTTCGAGCTCGAACGCGCTCTGCGGCCGATCGGACGGGTCTTTTGCGAGGCAGCGCAGGATTAGTTGCTCGAGGTCCGGCGCAATCGGTTTGCCGAGCCTCGACGACAAAGGCTCAGGGGCGCTGGTCAAATGCTTGCTGCACACCTCCACGACGGTCGATCCCGTGAACACGTGGGTGCCTGTCAGCAAGTAGTACGCGACGGCGCCAAGCGCGTAAAGGTCGGCGCGAGCATCGACCGCGTCGGGCGTGGTGATCGACTCGGGCGCCATGTACTGCGGAGTCCCGGACAGGTTCGCCTCATTGGTAACGTCGATGCCGCCTTCCTGCCTGATCTCCTTGACGAGACCGAAGTCCAGCACTTTGACGAAATCCCGTTCCCCGCCGTGCGGGTGCAACAGGTGCACCATGATGTTGCTAGGCTTGATGTCGCGGTGGACCAAACCGATACCGTGCGCCTCGACCAAGGCCGACGCCGTTTGTCGCATCAAGTCGACGACACGGCCTTGGTGTTGCGCGCCAGATCGTTGGATGAGGTCGGACAAGCTCAGGCCATCGATGTACTCCATCGCGTAATAGAAGACCCCTTCCGAGGTGTGGCCATAGTCGAAGATCGTGATCGTGTGGGGATGCTTGAGACTCGCCGTGAGCTGCACTTCTTGCTCGAACCGCCGGAGGTTGTCCGCGCCGGCCTTGTCGGGAGGAAGGAGCTTCACCGCTGTCGGCCTTCGCAGGAATGCGTGGCTCGCCCGATAGACGGCGCCCATCCCTCCCTCGCCAATCTTTTCTTCGAGCCGGTACTGCCCGAGCTGCTCGGCATCGTGGACCCGGCGGCGAAGCCCATAGACGGCCACCGAAGTCCCGGTGCTGAGCGCGATTGCGATCGCCCACCAGACCCCGATTTCCATCGTGATGCCGGCCGCAGCGCGCTGAGCGGTCTCCCCGGCGAGCTCCGGGTAGACCACGGACCACTTCTGCAAGTCCAAACCGAGGGCGCCGAAGTAGACGCTCGTGAGCAACAAGGCCCCGACGATCAGCCCGAGAGCCAGGGTCCCGCGACCTGTGCACGGCACGAAGACCGCCCGTCCCACAATCACGTTTGAAAACGCGAGCAACATGATGAAGTCCGGCCGTTTCTCGAACGGGATGTACATAACCATCACGCCCGTGGCGAGCACCCCCAAGCTGAGCGCCGCAAACTCCGCCAAGGCGGTGAATCGGACACTGCGCTTCCCCCGCCCACACGTGAACCACGGCTGGACGAAGAACCCGGCTGCGGCCAGGTGCCACCAAAGCGACGGGTCATGAAACCACTCTTCGCGACCCATGAAGAGTATTGTCGCCACGCGATAGAGCCAGAAGAAGAGGTACGATCCGCCGACGACCAGGCCGAACAGCGCGACGCGCCGTTGGAGGAACGCGCGGTCCTCCCCGTCGTGGGACAAACCCCGGGCGCTCGCGATCGAGATACCGCGCCTACTACGGGGGGCCGAAGCTGATTTGCGGTGCTGATGACTCTGCCCCGACTGGGCTGGTGCTGATGAGGGCGCAAGATCCATGGGGAGACTATAGACCCGCGATCAACGGGTCGGAAGCGCCTTGAAGCTCTGCTGCGAAGCCCCTACTGAAAGACAGAACGTACGCTTTGGACGCCCGATCCTCCTATTGGGCGGCGCCGAACAGTGCGCGATTTTCGCGAATGAAGGCGGCCAGGGACTGTGGCGGCTGACCTCCGATGCGTTCGACCACGTCGGTCTCTGCACTGAAGATGCCGTTCTTGTGATCCTCGGCGACGGCCTTGAGATGGGCGACCAGAAACGGAGGTAGGCCCACTGCGTCGCCGAGAATCTGGCCCCAAGCTTCGCCGGGGATGTCGACGTACTCGACTGGGCGGCCGATCTCCTCGGTCAGCACCTCAGCCATTTCGGCCACCGTCATATTCTTTGGACCGGTCACCACGAGGCGCTCGGCCAGGTGGGGCGCAGGGTCGGCGAGAAGACCGACAACCACGCGCGCGATGTCGGCGGCCGCGACGGGGGCGTGGCGCTCGTCCCCGTACGGGAGATAGAGCTTACCTTCCTTTGCGACGGTTGCGGCTCCGAAGAGGTACAGCATCTCGGCGAAGAAGGTTGGACGGATGTGCACAGCCCCGACGTTGGCCCAATCGAAGATGTTCTCGGAGAGCCAGTGGTGGCGCGCGAGCGGACTTTGTGAATCTTCTCGCGCGGAGATCTGGGACATGTTCACCACCGCTTCAACGCCGGCGTCTCGGGCCGCGACCGCCATGATTGCCGTCGCCTCCACTAGCTGATGACCCTGGGGCGGATAGACAAAGTAGACGCGCTTGACCCCTTGCACGGCCGCACGGATCGACCGGAGGTCGAGGAAGTCGCCCAGCACGACCTCCGCTCCGAGTTGTTCGAGCCGCTCGGATCGTCCGTCGTGGACACGGACGAGCGCCTTAACTGGATAGTCGCGCTCGAGCAGCTGCTCGACCACGGCCGCACCGGTCTTTCCAGTGGATCCTGTCACGAGTATTTTGGGTTTCGACATGTTCATTTTCCTTTCTGTTGTCGTTGGTTGTATCTACAACCGAGTGCTCAAAAAAACACAACTCCTATTCGTGTGCCAATTGTTTTGAGACGGTATCTGCGATGGTGTAAATCGAGCGTGCCCCGCGTTCGCCCAGGAGCTCACTGGCCCGCTCCTGCGCTCCCTGCCACAGGGGCAGTGCCTTCTCGATGAGCTTCCGCCCTTTTGGCTGGATCGTGAGCGACTGCGACCGGCCCGATGGGCCAGGCGAGACGGAAAGCCAGCCATGATCTTCCGTCAGGCGCACGTTGCGACTCATCGTGGACTTCTCCATGTTCAGCCGCTTTGCCACTTCGCCAGGCGAAACCGGCCCGCGCTTGGTTACGATCACGAGAAGATTCAACTGCGCAACGGTCACCCCCAATGGGCGCAGCGCCTCGTTGTAGAGTCCGCCAATTGTCCGGGTGAGCATCAGAACCCGTCGTGCGAGGCACTCATCGATGATCACATCGACCGCTCCCCGATCAGGTCGGGCCACCCGGGGTTTTCGGTTTGATTTCTTACCCATATGTTGCATCTACAACTCCGCATGACGTCTGTCAAGAGAAAAAGGAACACAAACCGCAGGAGTTGGTGCGGGTGGTGACCAACTTCCTTGGTGGGGTGAGCGGACATCACGTCTAGTACCACGCAATTCGCACCGCCGAGTGGGCCCAAGGGGCTAAGAGTGCTTGGCCCGCAACGCCGAGGGGTGTAGTCTCGACACTCCCGATTTCACGTGACCCGGAGGTCCGTATGCAGCCCCTTTCCGGAATGGATGCCTCGTTTCTGTACATGGAGGATCCGCGCACACCGATGCATGTCGGCAGCGTGCTCGTGTTCGACGGGACGATGCAGTTCGAAGACTTCCGAAGCATGCTCAAATCACGAATCCATCTCGTGCCACGCATGCAACAACGCCTGGTCATGGTTCCGCTCGGCCTCGGGAAGCCCTACTGGATCGACGACCCCGACTTCAATCTCGATCGTCACATCCAACACATCGGTCTCCCGCGACCGGGGGGCTGGCGACAACTCCGACAGCTCGCGGCGCGCACGTTCAGCATGCCGCTCGATCGAAGGCGACCCCTATGGGACATGTTGTTCGTCGAGGGCCTCGATGAGATCCCACAGGTACCGCCTGGCTCGGTGGCCATGATCAATCGCGTCCACCACGCGGCGATTGACGGCGTGTCCGGCGCCGACATGATGAGCATCCTGTTCGACATCACCCAGGAGCCTCGTCAGGTCGAGCCCCCGGAAGCTCGCAAGATCCCACCTGCGCCGAACGAGCTCCAGGTGCTGCGCCGGGTCGCGCGAAAGATCGCCGGCAAACCCGCACGGGTCCCTGCCCTAGCCAAAGACCTCGTGAACCTCATGCGAGCCGGCAAGGAGGCGCGCATCAAGGGGATGGAAATCCCGCCCGCACCTTTTTCGGCTCCAGCAACGATCCTCAACAAAGTGGTCTCGCAAGAACGCTGCTGGAACACGGCGCTGCTCGAGTTCGACCGCGTACGAGTAATCAAAGAAACGATGGGGTGCACCCTCAACGACGCCGTGTTGGCGATCTGCGCGGGCGCCTTGCGTCGCTACCTCCTCGACAAGGGCGCGCTGCCGACCGATCCGCTCGTCGCATTCGTGCCGATCTCGACCCGCTCGCCAGACCAACGGGGTGAGATGGGCAACCAGGTTTCCGGCATGTTGATTCAGCTCGCCACAGACATCGCGGACCCAATCGAACGCCTCCAGGAGATCAAACAGCACACGCGCAGCGGGAAGTCTTATCAGAACGCCGTGGGGGCGCAGACGATGGCGGACGTCTTCGAGTTCGTGCCATTCGGCTTGGCCGGCCAGGCGTCCCGCCTGTACTCGCGTTTTCGCGTGGCCGAGCGCCATCGGCCGCCGTTCAATCTGGTCATCACGAACGTACCCGGACCGCAGCATGACATGTACGTGGCGGGTCATCGGCTGCTATCGACGATGGGTATGGCCCCGGTGATGGACGGCATGAGCCTGCTGATCACGGTGCTGAGCTACAACGGCGTACTCTCCATCAGCCCGACATCCTGTCCGGAGGTCATGCCGGACATCGACACGTTCGCTCGCTATCTGCGTGAGTCCGCCAACGAGCTCGAGGCGGACGTGCTCGCATTCCGGGCCAAGCAGCCAGGCCAAGAGAACGGGAAACCGAAGTCCAAGGTCTCCCCCGAGGACATGGCGAACTTCTTCGGACGCGTGCAGTCCGCACTGGCGAATCCCACGGCCAACTCGCCTAGGACCGGAACCTTCCAGTTCGAAATCACGGGCGACAACGCACAGGCCTGGGTGGTCGATGTGTCAGAGGGATCGGTTACGCAAGGCAAGGCGAGCGGAGCGGATGCCACCCTGACGATTCGAGACGAGCACTTGGCACAGATTACCCGGGGTGACCTCGACCCGCAGATCGCTTTCGTCCAGGGCAAGCTTCGTGTGAGCGGGGACGTGAGCAAGGCAATCGAGTTCGGGGCCTTCTTGCCCAACGCCGCCGGCTAGTTATGCGCATCGGCAAGATTTTGTGATTCGTGCGGCGATTCGGTACCCGTACATCGTTCTCGTAGGTGCGCTCATCGTGTTGGTTCTGGGCGCGGTTTCCTACCGTGAGCTCCCGGCCGACCTGCTGCCGATCGACGCGACCAACCGATGAATCTCGCCTGTGCCTCCTCAGAACTCCGTCGCGTTCTGCTCAACTCCGGAGCTGAGTGAGCCGGATAGGAGGGCGGCGACCGTTTCATAGTGATTGGAAGCGAGGGCGCCGGATCGCACGCATCGCAAGCGCCCGTTCGAAACGAAGACATGAATCGGAATCGCTGCGTTTTCCTCGAGGCCCAGCGTGCCTAGCCAAGACGGAATGCTGTCGGCGTCTTCTACGCGGAGGGTGCGCGGGGTGTTCGGATACCGCTTGCGAAACGCATCGATCGCTTCGCCGCTCGTGTCTACCGACAGGAAAACGAGCTCCACCGGCTTACCCTCCCTGCCGAATCGCTCACGCCAACGTTGCAGAATCGGGATCTCCTCGACACAGGGCTTGCACCAGGTTGCCCAGAGATTGTACCAACGCCATCCGGTTGTGTGACCCCCCACCGCCCCGTCAAGCTTGGGCAACTGAAACGCAGGCGCGCTGTCAGGGCTATGAAACACGTCGCAGAAGGCTTCAGCGCGGGTCTCCTTCTTCGGAGCCGCGGTGACCGAGTCCACTCGAGCCGTGGGAACGCTAGCTCGCGGCTTTGGACTCTCGCAGGCACAAAGCGCCAAAGAGGCACATGCGATCAGAGCTGACAGTCGATCCATGCGAGAAAAGCGCCTCGATTGATTTGTGTGGTGTTGCACGTCGAGCCGTCCTCGCTGCGAGTCCAATCGCAGAACTCGCGTTCCAACTGCGCGAATTCCTCACCCAGCCATAGAAGACCCACTTCACGTTCGAGATCGGGGTCATTGAAGGTCTGATGTAAGTGCTTCATCACCGCTTCGGCCCGACGCTCGGACAGATCTCGGTTGTACCCGATTTCGCCGTCGGGGGATGCACGTGCAACGATAAGAAAATAGGCGGCGCCCCGCTGATCGGAGAAAACATCGGCAATCAGCTGTTCGTCCTGGGGATCGAGCGCGGAGTTCTCCGCGTCGAACTGAACGATCCCGCCGCGATCCTTCATCGGCGTAAAGAGCGCGTTGAAATCGCTACCGCTCATGCTGGCGACGTTCCGAGCCTGCAGTGGCTGACAGCCACGTCCGCCATTACTCCCGAGCAAGCCGCAGCTCTGCAAGACGCGCCGGAGGATCTTCTTGAGCTCAGGACTGCAGTAGTCCGCATCGGTGGAGGCGGCGACAGCCACTTGCGGGGCGTCGGACTCGAGCGCGACCTGATCTAGGCGTGCGGAGGCGGCCGAAACCCATAACCACGCACATAGTGTCGGAATGGCCAGGGAGGCGACTGCGATGACACTCGATCGTGCATTCATAGTGTGGGCTCCTCACGCTCGGTCGCCGTCTCAGACGGCTCTGCCGGAGCCTCTTCAGGAGAATCGGCAGGAGAATCGGCAGGATCAGCTGGGGGGTCGACCGGCTCGGGCACGTTGCCTATCGCCGCTTCGCCCTCAGGTTCGGTCGGTTCCGTCGCCCGCTCAGGCTTGGGCACATCGGCAGTTGTTTCCTGCTCGACGGCTTCCGCTGCGGCCTCCGGCTCGGCTAGATCTACAGCGGCCGGAGGAACGTCTTTCACCGTGGGCGTATTTTCGGCAGCGTCGGGCTGAGGCGCAGCCACCTCGGTAAACCGAGATCGGGAGTCGAGACTTGGCGGAGTGATTTTGGGCAACGTGCCGGCGGCATGCCGATCGAGCAAGGTGCTGAGGGCATAGTCCAACCCAAGATCGAGATCTCCATCGCACAGCTTGATGCCTTCGAGGTAGAGCTGCGGAGTCATGACGGGAAGCCGATTACGCACCGCCCAGCGCAAGGACTTGTTGAGCTTCGAGCGCGCCGACGCCGAACCGACACAAGATGCAAGCGCGGGAAACCGAGCCGTTACCATTCGCTGTGCGGCGCGAGGGTCAGCGGCTGCTGCCTCCCGAATCGCCGCTTGGTGATCGAATGCCCAATCGATGACGTCAGAGGCGTTCTCGCCTGCACACAAGACCGCCTCGCTCACCGTACAGGCGCCTGGGTGAATCGGCTTGTCGACCATCCAGTTACAGGCGTTGTCCAACGGAAACAAGATCACTTTACGATCGAGACGCGTGTCCAGGCCAGCAGTGGTCAGGCGATCTTCGAACGCGCGACACGCCGGACAGAGGGGATCCAATATCTCAATGGCTTGTGGCGCTTGGCGTGCGGGGTCGAGCGCGACCATGACGCCGTAGTGATCCCTATCATCGTCAAGCTGTCCACATTCGCCGATCATCGCGTCGACGTCGGGAGCCGATCCGATCCAAGCCGCCGCGGGGAGCGCAACAAACACGATTCCCAACGCGAACATGGCGTACAGATTGGGCTGCGGCTCGGTCGCCTCATTAGTAGAAGGACCGACGCGCCACGCGAGCACTGCCGCAAGAAAAGCAACAGCACTAGACGCGTAGATCCCGATGCACAGCTTGCAGAACGTCCCTAGCGTGGTGAATGAGACCACTGCCATCCCGATCGACGCGCCCAGGGGCAGGATGGTCGCAAGCGCGAGGAAACGCAGCGAAGCGCGGTCCGGCGAACGCGACAGCGACAGGTGCGCCGCAAAGAACAACAAGAAGGCGAACACCGACATTGCTGGCAACGAGATCGGAAGACCGCCCCACATACTCTGACGGAGCACCGAGGAGTAGGGGCTCATCATGGCCACCTGACAGCCGGAGGATCCAGTCGCGTCGAGCGCCGACAAGCCGGGGATAAACGAACAGTGGACACCGTGCATTTCCCGGTCGAGATGCTTGGCAAAGTCGAAGGTCGAAAACGATGAGAAGACGAGGCCAGCGACCGCCGCGATCAGGACGACTTTTGTGTAGATTGAATGGCGCATGGATCCTTTGACACGTGAGTCTAAGGCGCCTTTGGCCTCGTTGCTAGAACCACGCAATTCGTGAGCTGTAGGAGCTAAAGGGCGACCTGTGCCTCCTCAGGAAGCGGCTTTTGCGCGCTCCGCACAGAAGTCGGACACCTCACGGTTGCGACCGTAGAGGAACACGAGGTCGCCAGGGTTCAGGATGGCATCGGCACTGGGTGCGCCTTCATAGCTCCCGTCCGCCCGCTGCACGCCGAGGACCTGTAGCCCCATCTTCTGCAAGCCAGCATCCAACACGGATGTGCTATCGAGGACGCCACCGTGTTGGACCATGACTTCGGTCACCCCGTAACCGTCAGCGAGATGAAGTAGGTTGGCGTAATCGCGAGTGTCCAGGTCGGTCCACCGAGAAAGCGCCCACGAAATGATCGAGCTGAGACGCCGATCGATCCATTTGCTCGTGGCGAGGAGCGACAACAGCAGAAGCCCCCCACACATCAAGCCCGCGCGGGCCCAAAACCGACTTTCGTCCGCCCCTAGCAACGAGAGCACGACGGTCGACATCACCGATACCAAACCAACATTGCCGAGCAGCATGAGAACCATCACGATGCGACGGCGAACGGGGTGGTTGACCGTGTGCTCGGCCTCGGACGTCGTGTACCCAACTCCGGTAAATGCCGAGCGCGCCTGGAAGCGGGCGTTGGCCTTCGAAAGCCCAGTCAACTGAAGCGCAACGGTGGCGATGCGTGTGATCAGAAGAGACAAGGTCAAAATGAAAAGAACCGACACAACCGCGATCATGATCTCGCTTAGTACCACGCAATTGGGTCCCCGGAAGGGCTAAAGGAGCTGTCCGTGCGTACTGAAATTGCCCCGAGAAGTCAGACGACGCCGAAGGCCAGCATGGCGTCGGCGACCTTGACGAAGCCCGCAATATTGGCCCCGCGCACGTAGTCGATGTGCTCCTCGCCCGGCGTGCCCCCGTGTTCGACGCAGCGATCGTGGATGCCCTTCATGATGTCGAGCAGAAGCTGCTGCAGCTCCTCTTGCTTCCAGGATATGCGCGCGGAGTTCTGGCTCATCTCGAGGCCCGAAATGGCAACGCCGCCCGCGTTCGCCGCCTTGCCGGGAGCGAAAAGGATCCCCGCGTCCTTGAAAACGTGTGCCCCATCGAGATTGGTCGGCATGTTGGCGCCCTCGGCGACCGCGATGCAGCCGTTTGCGACCAGCGCCCGGGCGTCCTCGCCGTCGAGCTCGTTCTGGGTCGCGCACGGCAACGCGAGATCGCACTTCACCGCCCAGGGCCGCTTGCCCTCGTGGAACTCGGCGCCCCCGAAGCGCTCCGCATATTCTTGGATCCGGCCTCGACGCTCGCCCTTGAGGTCCTTGATCCAGGCGAGCTTCTCTGCATCGATCCCGTCTGGGTCGTAGATGAAGCCGCCCGAATCCGACAGGGTCAGCACCTTGCCACCCAAGTGAATGATCTTCTCGGCCGCATGGTTTGCGACGTTGCCAGAGCCCGAGATCACGCAGTCCTTGCCTTCGATGGAGTCGCCGATGCGCGCGAGCATGCTCTGGAGGAAATAGACCGTGCCGTAACCGGTCGCCTCGGTCCTGACCAGACTGCCGCCGAACTCGAGACCCTTGCCCGTGAGGACGCCGGTGAACTGATTGGTAATCCGCTTGTACTGACCGAACATGTAGCCGATCTCGCGACTGCCGACGCCGATATCGCCCGCCGGCACGTCGATGTTGGCACCGACGTGGCGATACAGCTCGGTCATGAACGACTGGCAGAACCGCATCACTTCGTGGTCGCTCTTTCCCCGCGGGTTGAAGTTGGAGCCGCCTTTGCCGCCGCCCATCGGCAAGCCCGTCAGACTGTTCTTGAAGGTCTGCTCGAAGGCCAAGAACTTCAAGATGCTCTCCGTCACCGATGGATGGAAGCGAATGCCGCCCTTGTAGGGGCCGATGGCATTGTTGTTTTGGACCCTCCAGCCTCGCTGCACGCGAATGTTGCCGTTGTCGTCCTCCCAGCAGACGCGGAAACTAACTACCCGGTCGGGCTCGGCGATGCGCCGCAAGATCTGGTACTCGTGATATGCGACCTTGTCCTTGATGTAGTCGAAGACGTCCTCCGCGACTTCCTGGACAGCCTGAACGAACTCCGGCTGGCCGGGATTACGCTTGTGGACGCCCTGGATGAACTGATCGAGGTCGACGTGGTCAGAGACGCCCATGACTCAGACCAAATCACCGGCTGTTTCGGCAACACGCGCGCGCAAGGCCCGAACCGTTCGACCCACAGCTCGCTCGTTCTCTCGACTGAAGACGGACGATGGCAGTGGGAGGTCGGGGTCCACGTAGAGAGTGTACATGCCTTTGGCTACTCTGACTTCCATATACACCATCGCCCGCCTACCGCGTTGCGTATCCCAGCGATTTCCCGTGCGCTTCCACAGCTGCGGCGTGATTTGGCATCGCCCCGAGAGTCGGGGCCGAGGCGAGGGCCAAGGCCAGAGCGATTTGCAGCGTCGTACGTCGAAGGGTTTGGGATGTCACCAGCAACAGTCTTACCTCGCGGGAAGCGTCCCTCATTGCTTCCAACCTGAGCGGTTGCTCTGCAAGGCGTCCTCCCACTCGGTGATGCGGTCGGCGAGCGCGGCGCTGACGTCGGGGTGCTTGGCGGACACGTCGTAGGCCTCGCCGGGGTCGATCTCTAGGTCGAACAGCAGGGGAAGCGGCCCGCGGGTGTGCTCACTGATGTTTCCGATCTTCTTGTTGACCGGCAGCGGCCAGACGTAGTGGTTGATCGACCGGAAGTATTTCCATTTCCCGGTGCGCACGCCCTCCAGCACCCCGTGGTGGTAAAAGAACAGAGCCTCGTGCGGTGACTTGGCGTCCGCCACCGTAAGCAGGCCGTGGATATTCTTGCCATCGACGACCCGATCGTCGGGCGGCTCGAGTCCCGCCAGGGCGAGGCTGGTCGGAAAGATGTCGATGTTCATGGCCGGCTCGTCAGAGACCGTTCCGGGGCTGATGTGATTCGGCCAGCGAGCGATGAACGGCACCCGATGCCCGCCCTCGTAGCTCTGTCCCTTGCGGCCACGAAATGTGCCGGGGCTACCCTGATACCACGGGCCATTGTCGCTGGTGAAGATGACGATCGTATCGTCCTCCAGGTTGTTTCGTTTGAGCACGGCCAGGAGTTGGCCGACGCTCCAGTCGATTTCCTCGACGGTATCGCCGAAAACGCCGGCCGCGGAGCGGTTACTGAAATCCTCAGACGCGTACAGTGGGCGGTGCGGAAAGGTATGGGCAAAGTAGAGAAAAAAGGGCCCGTCGCGCGACGACTCGACGAACGCGATCGCTTCCTCGGTGTAGCGCCGCGTGAGCGTGCTCTGGTCGGCGACGTCGGCCTCCAGTTGTTCGCCGTTCCGGTAAAGGGGAAACGGGTGCATATCGTTGCTGTACGGTACGCCGAGATAGGAATCGAAGCCGTGCTCGCGCGGGTCGTGCTCCGGATTCGACCCATAGTCGCCCAGATGCCACTTGCCCACCATTGCGGTCGAGTAACCCCGGACTTTGAGCGCCTCGGCGAGCGTGATTTCGTATCCGTGTAGACCGGTCGCCCCGCCTTCCGTGGCTAGGTCCATCAGCCCCAGTTTTCCGGCCAGGTAGCCAAGGCTCACCGTCAGCTGCCCCAATACCGACATGCTCCCAGGGTTCAGAGGAACGTCCAGCCCCATCCTCTTGGGATATCGCCCGGTGAGCAGACCGGCCCGAGACGGCGTGCACACCGAGTCGCAGGCGTGGAAATCGGTGAATCGGATGCCCTGTTGCGCCAGGCTGTCGATGTGCGGGGTTTGTATGGCCTTGCTCCCGTAGGACGCCAGGTCTCCGTAGCCGAGGTCATCGGCATTGATGATGACAATGTTCGGCGGTTGGCCGGCGTAGTCGGCGACGAGCCCGATAACCTCCCGTGGCTCTCGTGGCGGCGGGGTGTCGTTTCCGTTCGAGCATGCCTGCTGCGTAGCGGTCACGGTCAGCAACAACGAAACGATGGCCACACGCCTAGAGAGCTTCTGGCCCGCCAGATTCTGCTGTCCGATCTTCGTTTTGGTGCAACGCGAGGACGTTGCGAAGAGTTGCGATTTGCCAGTCACACAGGGCCGATCGTGGGTGATCTACAGCAAGAGAGTCAAGGCTAGTCAAGTCCTCCGGCAAGCGGCACTATAGGCAGTCGTCCACCCCCGGCAGTCCGGGCGCACAGATCTCGTAGCTCTCGCCCCCAGCAAAGTGTCTCTTAACTCAGAGCCCTTTTGTCTCCGAGTTCAGCTGACGGGATACACCCGGGACCCCACTTCAACGAGCTCAGATCGTCAAAGGGTGGATCGATGACCGCAATGAGTACCGCGTCGAGGTCTACGACGTCGGGGGAAATCTTGACAACGGTGCCACGGTCGACCTCACGACATGTGACGCCGACCCCGGCAGCGGTGGTTTTGCGAGCCTCTGCGCGACTTGGACCGACCCTTCATTCGATCCCAACCAACGAGCGCTCTACTACGCCCGAATCGTCGAAAATCCGACATGCCGGTGGACGCAACGTCAGTGCATCGCCGAGGACGTCGACTGCGCGGCACCTGAGACCGTTACCGAAGGTTTTGAGGAATGCTGTGATCTGACCGACGCACAGTGCGCCACCGCCGATGTCGACTGCAGCGCCAATGTCGCTGAGGGCCTCGAAAGCTGCTGCCGCCCGCGTGTACCGAAAACGGTGCAAGAGCGCGCGTGGACATCCCCGACCTGGTACTCGCCCAGCTGACATGAGAATGTAGTGGCAAGCGCATGGACTACGACGTCATCATCATCGGTAGCGGCTTTGGTGGGAGCGTCCCCGCACTTCGTTTGACCGAGAAGGGCTACCGAGTCGTGGTGCTCGAGCAAGGGCGGAGTGTCTCGCCTGACGACATGCGGGCAGCCGATCGGAGCATGCGGAAGCTGTTCTGGATCCCTCAGATCGGCTTTCGCGGCTTTTTCGTTCAGCACCTCTTCAGGCATGTCGGGATTGTGGGCGGCGTCGGCGTTGGCGGAGGAAGCTTGGTGTACGCGGCGGTGTTGTTGAAACCCGGCGGTGCGTTTTTTGAAGACCGTGCCTGGGCGAGTCTCGGGATCGATTGGAAAGAGGAGCTCTCCCCGCACTACGCCACTGCCGAAGCGATGCTTGGACGAACGCCCAACCCCGACCACGGCAAGATGGACGATTGGCTGCGCGCGACTGCCGAAGCGATGGGGGCGGGCGAAACGTTTGGCCCCGTCCCGCAGGGGATCTACTTCGGCGAAGCAGGCGAGACCAAACCCGACCCGTTTTTCGACGGCGCGGGCCCGGCGCGAACCGGCTGCACGCGTTGTGGAGGATGCCTGACCGGCTGCGCCGACGGCGCGAAGAACACCCTCGACAAGAACTACCTCTATTTGGCGCGGAAGCTCGGGGCCGAGGTTCTGCCGGAGCGAAAGGTCGTTTCGATCCGGCCGGTCGAAGGGGGCGGCTACGAAGTTCAAACCGTGAACCCGCTGCGTCGCGGCCAAGAGCATCCATCGCTTCGTGCGCGGCGTGTGATCGTGTCCGCCGGGGTGGTCGGGACCCTAGATCTCCTGTTCAAATGCCGTGACGAGCTCGGAACGCTCCCCGAGATCTCATCGAGGCTGGGTGACGTGGTGCGAACCAACAGCGAAGCGATCGTGTCCGCGCTCTCGCCGAACCCCGATGATGACCTCACGTACGGTGCCGCGATCTCCTCGCATTTTCACGCCAACGCGCACACCCACATCACACAGAATCGCTTTCCACCAGGCTACAACTTCATGCGGTGGTACATGGGACCGCTCATCGATGGCCCCAGGGCTTTCGGCCGCGCCATTCGCACAATCCTCGCCACCGTGTTGCACCCGATCCGAACACTCCGGGCACTGTTCGCGCGCAATTGGCATAAGCGGATCACCGTGTTGACCGTGATGCAGAATCTCGACAGCCAAATCGCGTTTCGCCGAGGCCGGCGACCGCTTTGGCCCTTCAAGCCTGCGCTCCACTCCACGGCCGGCCCAGGTGGCGGCACGCCAGCATACATCCCCGAGGCCAACGAGGCCGCCCGCAAGCTCGCCGCGCACATCGGCGGAACCGCCCACAACACCGTGCTCGAAAGCGTTGGAAACCTGTCGGTCACCGCTCATATCCTCGGCGGATGCGGGATGGCCGCAACGCCCGACACCGGCGTGATCGACATCGACCACCAGGTGTTCGGCTACCCGGGACTCTTCGTGAGCGATGCTTCCGCGATCCCGGCCAACGTCGGCGTCAATCCCGCGCTGACGATCACCGCCCTTGCCGAACGCTTCAGCTCGCGCTTTCCAGCGAAGGACGCAGGGTGAGAAGGAAGTGCGGCCCTGCCCGAGGAAACATCCGTGGATGTTTCGTGGCGTTTCGACTTTCTGCTTCGCTCTATCGACGGTCGAATCTTTGGGATCTCCCTGCCGCCCATTAATCCTGCGAAATTCGGCCGATTTTGACGACGTCTGTTCGATCCGTAAGCATGTGGGGAGGGGGGAATTATGTTGATCTTGATTCGAATCTTAGTGGTTGGGCTGCTCGTTCTGGTGGCCGCTTGTGGTGGCGAACCGGGCGTCGGAGAGGTGTGCGGGACCTGCCCAGAGGGGCCGGTGTTCGACAGCTGCGAGGACGTGTACAACGCCTGCGCCAGGGTCCCGACGCGGACGGCGAGAAACCTCTGCTTCGACCAAATCGGTTCACCCTGCGACGACATCATCCAATAGGCCAGCGACGGGGGTTACAATGAGAGCATGGGGTTTATTGGGGCTTGTGCTGCTGGTGCTCAGCGGCTGCGGTGATTCGAACACAGGTGAGGCTCGGAGTGCGGCGCAGGTTTGTGATGAAATCTGCGGCTGGCCGGACGCGTGTTTCGTGCAGCTGAGTGTTCCGGTGCAGGGGGCGGAGTGCGTGCAGAGCTGCGAGGCGCAGGTAGACCTCGTCGGCCTCGGCTGCCTGAGAGCCATCTCCGACACGGTTAATTGTCTCGGCACCTGCGACCTCGAGTCACTGACCGATCAGCAGATACTCAACTGCCAGAGCGTGGCGCTCGCCATCGACTCTGCTTGCGAGTAGCCAACCAACACCTGTCGTCCGCGCTCGCTACGATTTGGCTTGGCCCCTCAGACGTGAGCAGACTGCCTCGAAGCGATTCGCCAAAGGCGTGGACCGCATCGTCGCTAAGGGTGGTGGTATCTCCGTTGAGGGTCTTGATGGTAGTCGCCATGGTGTGCCTCCGATCGAGGTGGGGAGTCGCTGCGGGCGCGCTAACCCCAGCGCTTGCCCAACGCTTCGAGCCCGGCTTCCTGCAAGTCCTGCGGTGTCATCGCTGGCAAGAACTCGACCTCGGCGTCGAAGTGAAGGAACCAGGGTTCGGCATACTTGGGGATCTCCGACGCGTTTTCCATGTTGATGATCAGGTAGCCGCCCCGAGATCCATCGCGTGCGGTGAAATAAGCCGCTTCAGGGTTGCTATCTTCGAGGATGCTCTGGATCTTTTCCCCGACAGTTCCGTCGCGGACCGCCTGATTAAACTTCTCCACCGGTAGGGTTAGTTTGACGACATAACGCATAATGGCCTCCTTGAGTGCCTCTTGAGGTCTTATCTCGCAGAAGGCGTCGCCTGACAACCGCGCAAAGGGCACAGCTGGGGCGAAGGCGGGAAACAGCGATGGCGTCGTAGCGGGAAGCGAGAAGCCGGCGCGAAAAGATTCGCTCGTTCCGGGGTTCAATGCCGCCCAGGCGGCGCCGTCGGATTCGAGCGTTGAGCTCGATCGCCGACCCGATCCCGGTCCTGATCCGGGGCCCGATCCCGGACCCGGTCCCCGCTAAGGCATCAGTCCAACCACGTCCGGTAGTTGTAGATCGAATAGCCGACGGCGAGGATCATGCCGGGCACGAACCAGTAGAGAGCGACTTGCAAGCCGTAGGGGCTGCTGGCGGCTTGTTCGAGTGTGAGCCCGAGCGCTGGATCTCGAGCTGGCAGGACGTAGGGGTAGATGGCAAACGCCGCGCTCAGCAGCATGCCGAACAAAAACATGCTCGATGCGCCGAAAGCAACCTGCCATCGCTCACGGGACGCTGACCACCGAACGCCGAGCAAGCCGCCGACCGACAGAGCGGGAGCGATCCAGCCAAGAGGATGAGCACCGAGGTTGTGACCCATCTGGGGCTGCACCACGTAAGTGGCCGCCGTGGTGAGCACCGCGAGGAGCACGACGATCGGCCACAATCGCGCAAGCGTCGTTTGCGACCGAAGCCGAACCTCTCCTTCCACGCGCATGATGAGCCACAGGGCGCCGTGCTGAGCCAAGGCGCCAACGGCGGTCAATGCCGTGAGAACCGTATACCAATCGAGAATGCCTGGATGCGGTCCCACCGAGAAGTCCGTCCACAATGGGGCGAAAAAGTGTCCCTGTTCGTTCATGTCGACACCGCGCACGACATTCCCCAAGGCCGCGCCGAAGAAAATGGCGAGCAACAGGCTCGATCCGGAGAACACGACGTCCCAAAACTGGTGCCACAATGGGTGGTGCAGCTGATGCCGAAGCTCAATCCCCAGGGCGCGAAAGAGCAGCAACCAAAGCACGATCATCAAAGGTAAATAGAAGCCGCTGAAGCTCCGCGCGAAGAGGGTCGGAAAGGCGAGGACCAACGTTGCCCCAACGACGATCAACCAGACTTCATTGCCGTCCCAGACCGGGCCGATGCTTCGGATGACGGCCTCACGCTCGTCGGCGCTCTTCGATACGCGAAGATGCAGAATCCCAGCTCCGATGTCGAAGCCATCCAACACGACATAGACGCCGAGAAGGCCGGCGAGGATGAAAAACCAGAGGTGCTCCATGATCAGGCGGCCTCCGGCTCGAGTTCGGGGCCCTTGGACAGAAGTCGAATCAAGACGAAGAAGAACAGCATCGACAGCAGCGCGTACAAGCCCATGAAACCGAGTAGTGTGAACAAGACGTTGCCCGCCGAGACGTTGTCGGAGTAGCCGGCCTGTGTGCGCATCAGTCCGTACAAGAGCCACGGCTGCCGTCCGAGCTCTGCGGTCAACCACCCCGCAATGTTGGCGATATAAGGCAGGGGCAAAGCGAGCATCAGAGCCCACAGAAGAGCGCGACTTCGATCGAGCCTTCCCCGCCACGACATGAACGCACAAAGCCCCATCAGAGTGATGAAGATGGTTCCGAGGCCGACCATCAGATGGTAGGCGTAATAGAGCAGCTCGACGTTGTCGGGCCAGAGGTCACGTTTATAGTCGGCGAGCCCGGTGATTTCTGCTTTCCATCGATGGTGCGTGAGAAACGAGAGCATGTTCGGAACCACGATGGGATTGTCGAGCGTCAGGGTCTCCAAGTTCGGCTGGCCGATCATGACCAAACCGGCGCCCGTTTCGGTCTGGAAGTGTCCTTCCATCGCCGCAAAGGTGATCGGCTGGTGCTCGGACACCATCTGTGCCTGTAGATCGCCAGTGGGCATCGCGGCGAGAATCGAAGCGATGATACCTGCCACGACGCCGACATGCAGGAACTTGTCTGCATGTTTCAAGTGGCGCTCGGAAAGACGATAGAAGGCGCCTACACCCGCAACCACGAACGCTGCCGTGACGACGCATCCAACCATCGTGTGCAGGTACTGCGCGAACGCCCAAGGGTTGGTGAGATACGTGCCTAGACTATTCAGTGAGATCGCTCCATCGGTTTCGACGCGATAGCCTACCGGGTGCTGCATGAACGCGTTCGTGACGACGATGAACCATCCGCTCAACCAGGAGCCCACGCAGACCAAGGCCGCCGAAAGCCAGTGCAGACGCGGCCCGAGCCGGCGTTCCCCGAACAGCAGCAGATACAGAAACGACGACTCGAGAAAAAAGGCGAAAACGCCCTCCATCGCCAACGTTTGCCCGATGACCCCGCCGGCCGCCTCGCTGAAACGCGCCCAATTGGTCCCGAACTGGAACTCGAGCGGAATCCCGGTCACCACGCCCATGACGAAATTGAGGCCGAATATCTTCGACCAAAAGCGCGCAGCTTCGTTGGCAACGGTGTCTCCTCGAAGCCCCATCGTCTTGAAGACGACGATCAGGAGCGCCAGGCCGATGGTCAGCTGAGGAAACAAATAATGATAGGTCACCGTGAAAGCGAACTGCAATCGGTGAGCCACCAGCGCGTCCATGACGGGAGCCTAGGACTCCCGCAGCCGGTGAACAAGCGGCACTCACAGGCCTTGTGCTCGCCGCCCGTCGCTCCTAACATCGCCGTCCCGAGGGAGTGTTAGCGCATGCAACTAGGAATGATCGGCCTCGGCCGGATGGGAGCCAACATGGTGCGTCGCCTGTTGAAAGGCGGCCATGAATGTGTGGCGTACGACGTGTCCGCGAAGGCGGTTGCCGAGCTGGTCGGCGAAAAGGCCGTCGGCGCTGCCTCCCTGGCGGAGCTCGCCAAGAAGCTGACGAAGCCCCGCGCGGTCTGGTTGATGGTCCCGGCCGGCGTGGTCGATGAGACGATCGCCGATCTGGTTCCTCATCTGGAGCGAGGGGATATCGTGATCGACGGCGGCAACAGCTATTACATCGACGACATCCGCAGGGCGAAGGAGCTCGCGCCCAAGGGCATACACTATGTGGATGTCGGCACCAGCGGCGGCGTCTGGGGGCTCGAGCGCGGCTATAGTATGATGATCGGCGGCGAGACAGACCCGGTGCAGCACTTGGACCCGATCTTCGTGACCCTCGCACCGGGCCGCGGTGACATCCCTCGCACCCCGGGACGAGAGAATGCAACTGGCACGAGCGAGCAAGGCTACTTGCACTGCGGGCCGAGCGGCGCCGGTCATTTCGTCAAGATGGTACACAACGGCATCGAGTATGGCGTGATGGCCGCGTACGCGGAGGGGATGGCGATTCTCAAAGCGGCCAACATCGGGAAGAAGACAGGCGCCGTCGACGCCGAGACCACGCCGCTCCGCGACCCGGAGCATTACCAATACGACCTCGACCTTCCGGACATCGCGGAGCTCTGGCGGCGCGGCAGCGTGATCGCATCGTGGCTGCTCGACCTCTCTGCGTCCGCCCTACTCCGGGATCCTGCGCTCTCGAGCTTCGCGGGCCGCGTGTCGGACTCCGGCGAAGGGCGTTGGACCATCAAAGCTGCCATCGACGAAGCCGTGCCTGCCCACGTGCTGTCATCGGCCCTCTATGAGCGCTTCAGCTCGCGGGGCGAGGCGGACTTTGCGGACAAGCTGCTCTCGGCGATGCGCCACGAGTTCGGCGGGCATCTCGAAAAGCCGGCGAAATGAACCCGATGACCCACGAGGGCTGACAAGCGCACCTAAAGATGTGATCGTAGTCCCCGCGTCAGCCTGAGACGGGGTGTCGGGCCTCGCTAATCACTCGGGCTCATTCAAAGGAGCATTAACGATGACTCGCAATACTTCCATCGTGCGCGCACTCGCACTCGCTGCGTTGTGTTTCAGTTTACCCGCCGCTGCGGCTGACCTACCCAAGAGCGGAACATACTCCGGTCACTATGGTTGGACCTTCACCGGGCAAGTACAGCAGCTGGGAGAAGAGCGGACGGTCTACGCTGGCATGGTCCCTGGGGTGATGTTCAATGACAAGGGCAAAGGCTTCATGCACAAAGCCCGAGTCGATTGCACGCTTTACAACGACGTCAACAAAGGACGTGCCAATGCGAACGGAACGTGCGTGGTCACGGACGCTGACGGGGACAAAATCTTTGTCGAGTGGAAATGCGCGGGCGTGATGCCTGCGTGTCCCGGAACTGAACGCTTCGTGGGTGGGACTGGCAAATACAAAGGGATAAGCGGCAACCAAAAATTTCAGGGCAACTTCATAGGTGACACTGGCGCGGGCTGGTCCGACTGGAAAGGCTCGTACAAGATTCCCTGAACCTCGGCTCGTGGCAGCATGCGTTTCACTGTCTTTTGTTTTCGGTGAGTGACACTGAAGACCTGTGCAGCCGTGCCAACACGTCCAGCGTCTTGCTAACTTGAGCGCTGGGGGTTCACGTCCATGAAGAAGATACTGCTGCTAGGTTGCATACTTTCGTTCGCCACAGGGGTACAGGCGGATTTCGGTCGAAAGTTGCTCAAGAAGGACAACGTCACCGCGGCGCAAAATGCCGTAAAGGCTGCCACGCTGTCTGACGAAGACATGGCGAAACTGTCACTCCAAGCCGTGGCGTCGATGGATGAGCAAAATCCGGTGGTGCCCGTCGGCGATCCGCTGGCGAAACGCTTCCAGAACATCGTGAAGGGCCTCGGGTCAGAAGACGGGCTCAAGCTGAACTTCAAGCTCTACAACGTGTCGGACGTGAACGCATTTGCGACACCAGATGGAAGCATTCGCGTCATGGCTGGTTTGATGATCATCATGACGGACAACGAAGTGCGCAGCGTCATCGGCCACGAGATCGGCCACGTGAAGCTCCAGCATGCGAAGAAGCAATACCAGAAGGCGTACTCGGTCGCTGCAGGCAAGGATGCTGTGGCCGCCACCTCCGGATCGGGCGGAAAGGTGTTGGCGGACAGCAAGCTCGGCGCGTTCATCGAAGATGTTTTGAATGCGAAGTTCTCCCGAGGCGATGAATCGGCTTCAGACGAGTACGGGTTCAACTTCATGGTCAAGCACGGCTATGACTACCACGCGATGGAAGGCGCGTTCAGCAAGCTCGCCGAGCTCAGCGGTGACGGCGCTAAGAAGTCGCTCAAGGCATCGCATCCGGGCGCGGCCGAGCGGGCGAAGGTCGCGAAAGAGCGCGCCGATGCGCAAGACGAGAAAACGAAGCAGGCGCGGCGATGATGAACAATCTCGCTAGGCATCTCTTCGTTTTCGGTGCAGCGCTTGCAATTGCAGGTTCCGGCTGCGCGACGAGCTCAACGAACACGGCCCACCCCGAACCGTTTGCAGACATGCCGCACGGAGTTGTCCCAGGCTCTGCCAGAGTGTACGCATTGGCGTTGCCGCCTCCGGGCTCGGCAAGCGGAGGCAATACCGCTCTCGGCTTCACGTCATCAAAAGCGAAGCGCGCAAAGGGCCAGCTACCTTCTTACGTAGAGGCCATGCTCGAGCCAGCGGAGCTCGGTGATCTCACCAACGACGAAGGTCAACAGCACTTGAGCTCAACCAAAGTCTCCGACGTCATGAATGGACACGTCAACGACATCTTTCAAGGTTGCGTACTCAGGGAGATCAAAAAGACCCGCATGAGTCGAATCTCGATTCAAATGGTGATCTCAGGCAAGGGCGAGATCACCGGCGCCACGACCAAACCCGGCAGCAAGCCCTTTCAAATCTGCGTCGCCAGGAAACTGATCGCGATCAACTTTCCGAAGTTCTCCGCGCCCCGAATGGGCGCAGAGTACACGTTTAGCTTCGAATAGCTCCAAGCCATCCGAATGGCGGCCGGCGTTTTGATCATCGGTCACACGAGCGAATCTTTGTCTGCGCTCGGGTTCAGCACGAACGCGTTTCTTCCCGTTGTTTCGTAGGTCGCGCCGAATCCAGCAAGCGCCTCCTTGGACGCGGCATTCGGGTTACCCCAGCACTGGCACGTGATGGTGTCGCACGCCTCGACGAGAGTACCCAGTGGCCCCTTGCCTTTGTCGTTCGCGAGGTGGGCGGCAAAAGCCTCATCGGTGGCGTAGATCTCTGTCCACTGGCTCACCCCAGGCGATGGATAATCAACGTGGTAGCAGATCACGCCCGGATGCTCGAGCATCACGGCGCACAGCTCCTCTTGATTCGCTTTGAACTCGGCCTGGCGACCGCTCTTGATGTTCCATTGGATCTTCAACATGAAGGCCATGACGCGCCCTTTCTTTCTGGTTGCGGCGTTCTAACTGCCGGGAGGAGCATACGCGATCGAACGTTCGCATGCTGCGTCGATCTCTTCCGCTTCGACTAGTTCATTGGGTTGCTAAGCACTTCTTCTAGCTTGGTCATCAGAGTGGCAAGCTTGAAGGGTTTCTGGAGGAACGCGGACGTTCCCGTAGCTTGGAAGCTCGGGTCTTCGTTGTAACCCGTGCAAATGATGACCGGGATATCTGGCCGGATCGCCCGAAGCGCCTGAAGCGTCTCGGCGCCCCCCATCCTCGGCATGGCCATATCGAGGATCACGGCACTGAACGAGTCGGGCGACCTGCGGAAGATATCGATGGCCTCGACGCCGTCGCCAGCCGTCTCGACCTCGAGACCAAACGTTTCGAGCATGTCGGAGAGCACGGAAAGAACTTCCTCCTCGTCGTCGACGACCAAGATAGTCCCCTCCAGGTGCACTTCCGCGTCCAGGCTGTCCGTGTTGGGTTTTGGCTCCTCCAAAGGAGGTCCTGGCGCCGCAGGAAGCAGAATACGAAACGCCGTTCCGGCGTCGAGCTCCGAATCAACTTCGATCGCGCCGTGGTGGCTGCGGATGATGCCTGCCACCGCCGCTAGCCCAAGTCCTCGCCCCGTCGACTTCGTCGTGAAGAAAGGTTCGAATATCCGTTCACAGGTGGATGCGTCCATTCCGCTTCCTGTATCGACGACATCGATGAACACATAGTTCCCCTCGGAGACATCCGAGCTCGGCCTCCGCTGAGCGCAGTCTTCGCCGCTGAGCACGACCGTACCTGTGGCGATCATGATTTTCCCCGAGTGTTCGCCGATGGCCTCCGCCGCGTTGGTGATGAGATTCATCAGCACTTGGGTGATCTGGGCCAAATCTCCTCGAACGACGGGCAGGTCAACCGACAGCACCATATCCAGCGACACATAGTCGGAAACCGAAATTTCGAGCAGGTTCGTCAACTCGGTGACGAGCGCGTTGAGGTCGATGGCTTCGATCTGCACCTCCGTCTTCCCTGAGTAAGCGAGAAGTTGCTGGGTGAGCTCGGAGGCCCGGCCACCGGCCATCTTGATCTTGATGAGCGCTTTCTGTAGAGGCGAGCCTGCGGACGCAAGCATGAGGGCCAGATCGGCATTGCCCACGATGCTCACCAATAGGTTGTTGAAGTCGTGCGCGATGCCCCCCGCGAGCACGCCCAAACTCTCGAGTTTCTGCGTTCGCTGCATTTGAGCTTCGAGTCGCTGCTGCTCAGCCTCTCGTTGCTTCTCTGGAGTGACGTCTTTGAAGAGCACCAATGCCCCCGGCTCGCCAGTTCCGCTCGAAATCGATGCAGCCGTCACCTCGATCTTTCTCACGTCGTCGTCGTCCGCTCGGTGAGCGTCAAAGACCCTGGCGGAAGGCGCTTCGCCGATCGCGATCGAACGGGAAATGAAACGCTCCAAGCTCTCTCTCTCCGATGAATGAAAGAACTCTGTCCATCGAGCCCCAATGACGTCCCCCTCCGCCGCGCCGAGCACCGTCGCGGCACGGCGATTCCACCCGCGAATCTTTCCCACTTGATCGAGGACGGCAACCCCGATTGGCGCATGGTCGAGAAGCCGATCGAGATACTGCTGGGGGTTGGGCTGCCAAACCTTCCAAGCTTCGAGTTGGGTCTGCGTGGCTAAGACATCGTCGTGGTGTTTACGGCGCTGTTGCGTCCTCGTCATGGCGTCGTTCAGCACCGGTCCGATGGAGCCGTACTCGCCTAGCGATTGACAGACCACGTCTCCGCTCAGGAATGGCGCGTACATGATCCGGCGCTCGATGTGCTGGAGCCGCGATGGCTCTGCAAGGATCACGATGGATAGGTCTGGGTCCACGCCGCGCGCGTCCTCCGCAACACGAATTGGATCGCCTCTATTGACGCCAAGCACGAGGAGGTCGATCGCCCGAGGTCGTCGCAACAGCTCTTCTTTCACCTTTTCCGGATCGCCAACGGCGCGCAGCTCGGAGATGGGCTGAAGCGCGAAGAGCCGTTCAGCCGTGTTGGGCTCCAAATTGACCAAGAGGACTTCGCCCACCGATCCTCCTAGTCACCCAGAATTGGAAGGCCGAGCAATGCGCGCCCTGTCCACGAGCGAAGCGTATCGGTGGACGGTGCCATGATATGGGAGGCCTGAACATCTCGAAGCATGCGATGAAGCCCCGATCCACCGCGATACCCCCGCCCGCCACTGAGTGCCATCGCTTGTCCGACGACATCGACGGCGCACTCGGCCACCTCGGCCTTCGCCGAGAACAGACCGAGTAATGCCTCCGAGTTTCCTTCATCGCCGGTGGACGCAGCGCAATAGAGCAGAGCGCGTGTGCGCGCAACGTTTGCCCAAAGCGTTCCCATCCGATGTTGAATGACCTGGTTGTCCGCCAGCAGCGCACCGTTGTGCTGATGCCGGCGTTCCTTTACGTTCTTCTTCGCCTCATCGAGTGCGGCGCTGGCGACTCCCAGATAGGTTCCCGCCATTGCAACGAGGAAGTAGGGCGTGATGACGTTGAAGACGTACCAGATTTGGTCTCCCTCTTTCCCGAGAAGGTTCCCACCTGGAATTTGAACGTCGTTAAGCTCCAGCGAACGCGAGGAGTTGCCCCGCATCCCCATGCCCAACCACTGGGAACCCCACTGCATACCTTTTGTGCCTGCCGGCAAGACGACACAAGAAAAGTGCCCAGGTGGCGCGTCCGGGTCGGCCGATACCGTAGAGACCACGTAGGAGTTCGCGTGCCCGCCATTCGTGACGAAACATTTCGTGCCCGAGAGACGAAGGTTTCCGTTTCCGTCCACCGAGAGCTTGGTTTGTGGGTAGTAGAAATGAATTCCCGTGCCTGGCTCACTCAAGGCAAGCGACGTGATGTGCTTGCCCTCGGCGATCGATTGCAAGAACTGGCCCTGTTGCGTGGAGGTCGCCTTAGCGGCGATGACGGCCGCACCGACGGAATGCATCCCAAAACAGATCGATGTGGAAGCGCATTCGCGACCGAGCTCCTCGCAGACCCTGGCGAGCCCGAGAAGGCCATGCCCCAAACCGCCTTGGCTTTTGGGAATCGTCAACGCAGTGAGCCGCGTGTCTTGAAGCGCGCGAATCCCAGGTTCGGGCCATTCTCGTTCTTCATCGACCGAACGTGCTTCGGGCCCCAGGACTTCAACAGCAACCTGGCGGGCGCGAACAATGACCGTGTCGAGGTCCATGACGGTTACCTCCTCAGCGTGGCGAACCGCGAGCATCGGCCAAAATTGACCAACGAGTCAACCGTGTCGGCCTTGCTGCGGGATTTCTGCAGCTTGCGTTCGTGTAACGGGGCCTATTGACTTCTCTGGGGGGTTGGTGTGCGATCCTGGATCCGAGCGACGTCTCCATAAGAAAGGTTAGGCCCATGGCCCACGTGCAACCCACCAACGGCGGCCCGCAGCAACGAAGCCTCGCGAGGACGGTTCCGATCGTAGTCCCAAGTGAGGTCGAGCGGATCTTTCAAACCCAGCTAGCAAACCAGCAGAGCGTCGGGCAGACCACGGCCAAAGAGCGTAAGCAGAAATTGAAACGACTGCATGCCGCTGTGTTGGGGCGTCGAGAAGACATCCGGCAGGCGTTGTACGAAGACTTTCGCAAGCATCCGAGCGAGGTTGATCTCACGGAAATCTACCCTGTCACGAGCGAGATCAAACACTCGCTCCGACACTTGTCTGGGTGGATGCGTCCTCATCGCGTCAAGACTCCGATGGCCTTGCTGGGTTCGCGCTCCTACGTTCACTATGAGCCCAAAGGGGTGGCGCTGATCATTTCGCCGTGGAACTTCCCGATCAATCTCACGTTCGGACCGTTGACCGCAGCGATCGCCGCGGGCAACTGCGTGATGATCAAACCATCGGAAAACACCCCACACGCCTCTTCGATCATGAAAAAGATCGTCGACGAGACGTTCGATGAGAACGAAATCGCCCTGGTCGAGGGCGGCATCGAGGCGGCCCAGGCTGTCCTCGCTCGCCCGTTCAATCACATCTTTTTCACTGGATCTCCTGACATCGGCAAGGTGGTGATGAAGGCCGCGGCGGAGCATCTCGGTTCGGTGACGCTCGAGCTCGGCGGCAAATCGCCGACGATCGTGGACGAGTCGGCCAACCTCGAGGCAGCTGCGCGTCGCATCGCCTGGGCGAAGTTCATGAACAACGGCCAGATCTGCATCACGCCCGACTATCTATTCGTCCACGAGTCGCGCAAAGACGAGCTCATCGGGAAAGTGCAGGAACAGATACGCTCGCTCTATGGGGACGACGCACAGAAATCACCGTCCTACGCTCGAATCGTCAACGATCGGCATTTCCAAAGAGTCGCCGGCTACCTGGAGAACGCTCGCGCAACGGGGGCACGCGTCGTCGAGGGCGGGCGAGTGGATGAAAGCGAAAACTTCATCGAGCCGACGATTCTCACGGACGTCGATCCGGCCTCCGACGTGATGACGAACGAGATCTTTGGGCCCGTCTTGCCCGTGTATGGCTTCCAAAGCCTCGACGAGCCGATTCAGGTGATCAACTCGAGAGAGAAACCGCTAGCGCTCTACATCTACAGCAAGAATCGGAAGAACATCGACCGCCTGATTCGAAGCACGCGCGCGGGCGGCACGTGCATCAATCACAATGCGATCCATTTCTTCAACAACAACCTGCCGTTCGGCGGCTCCAACCACAGCGGCGTCGGTAAGGGCCACGGGTTCTTCGGATTTCAGGCGTTCTCGAATCCGAGGGGCGTGCTCGAGCAGGTGTTGCCATTCGGCGGCCTCGAATTCATGACGGCGCCATACACCGCCTTCAAGCAAAAGCTAATCGACCTCAGCATCAAGTGGTTCTGATCAAAGGGACCGCGAGCCGTCTGTGATGCCATAGTCTACGGATTCTCTGGAGGGATACTCGGATGCAACACTTCATCGCAATCTGGCTCGTTCTCGCCGTTTCGCTGAGCGGCTGTACCCAGACGAAAAAGGCCCCCACCTACGATGGCGAGAATCTTCCGCCGGACGCTGCGGGTAATACGTCTCCGAGTGCAATCACCGCCGCGCTCAACGCGACCGTGAGTGAGAGCCTGCCGCTGTCGGATCAACAAGACTTCGAGGATGCAAAGCGTGGATTGATCGCGAACGACCCGGAGCTCCGTATCTCCAACGCGGAGGGGACACAGGTCTGGAGCATGCCCGGGTACGCTTTCATCGAGGGCGACGCGCCGGCCAGCGTGAATCCGAGCCTGTGGCGACAAGCTCGCTTGAACAACATCCACGGATTGTTTGAGGTGACCAAGGGGGTCTACCAGATTCGCGGCTATGACCTCGCCAACATGTCGCTCATCGAGGGCAAGACGGGTTGGATCGTCGTCGACCCGCTCACCGCGAAAGAGAGTGCCGCGAAGGCGATGGCCTTCGTGAGGGAGCACCTCGGCGACAAGCCCGTGTCCGCCATCATCTACACCCACAGCCACATCGACCACTTCGGCGGGGTACTGGGCGTGGTCTCCCCAGAAGAGGTCAAGGAGCGCAAGGTTCCGATCATCGCGCCCGAGTTCTTTCTCGAAGAGGCGACGAGCGAGAACGTCATCGCTGGCGTGGTGATGACAAGGCGGTCGATGTTCATGATGGGGCCACTCTTGCCCAAAGGGGTGCGAGGTCACGTCGACACCGGGCTTGGAAAGGGCGTCGTGTACGGTGCGTTCGGCCTCCTCCCGCCGAACGAGACCATCACCAAGACGGGGACGGAAATGACCATCGATGGCGTGAACTTCGTCTTTCAGAACGCGCCCAGCTCGGAGGCTCCGTCGGAGATGACATTCTACCTGCCCGACTTGAAAACCTTCTGTGGGGCCGAAGTAGTGTCACACACCATGCACAACCTCTATACGCTCCGCGGCGCGAAAGTCCGCGATCCCGTCAAGTGGAGCGGCTACATCGACGAGATCATCGAAATCTTCCCCGATGTCGAGGTCTATTTCGGCAGCCATCATTGGCCGATTTGGGGCCATGACCGTATCATCGACTTTCTCGAAAAACAGCGTGATCTGTACAAATACATCAACGACCAGACGCTACGGCTTGCGCTCCATGGCGCCACGCCGCGCGAAATCGCCGAGGAGCTGGAGCTTCCCAAGTCATTAGAAACCTCGTTTGCAAACCGCGGCTACTACGGCACGCTTAGGCACAACGTAAAGGCAGTGTACCAGCGCTACTTTGGCTGGTACGACAGCAATCCTGCCAACCTCAATCCGCTTCCGCCCGTCGAGGCTGGCGCGAAGTACGTCGAGCTCGCGGGTGGTGCGGCGAACCTCTTGAACAACGCACAGGCTGCGTATGACAAAGGCGAATACCGATGGGTCGCGGAGGTCGTCAACCATCTCGTATTCGCGGATCCCGACAACCAGGATGCGCGCGAGCTCCTCGCGAAGGCCTATGACCAGCTCGGTTATCAGGCTGAATCGGGGCCCTGGCGCGACGAATACCTGACCGGCGCCTTCGAGCTTCGGCACGGCGGCCCGACCGAAGGGATCGACCTGGCGCTCTACATGGACATGATCAAGCACGCGTCCTTGGAGAGCTTCTTCACCGCCATGGCCGCCCGCCTCAATGCACCGAAGGCTGAGGGCAAGGACATAATCGTAAACCTCGTCTTCACGGACCTCGGCGAGACCTACGTCCTCGAGCTGAAGAACTCGGTCCTGCGCCATTACAAGCGCGACCCCCACCCGGACGCGAACGTGACCATGAAGATCACGCACGACCTCTATCTCAAAATGCTGACAGGGAAGGCAGGCCTCAAGGACACCCTGTTTTCCGACGACTTGGACATCGACGGAAGCCGGCTCGACCTGGTCTCCTTCTTTCGCTTGATCGACAAGCCCACGGGCACGTTCGACATCGTTACGCCGTAGTTCTTGCAGCGGGCGACAGGTCATTGACGAGGGCGGCGGGCTCCCCTACGACGGAGCTACTCCGAAGGAGACGCGGATGAATCGAATCTTGTTGGTTGCGGGGCTATTGCTCCTAGGAAGCGCTTGCGCGGGCGGTACGCCCGAGGAAGTCGCGCGAATCGAGGCGGACGAAGACATGGAGGAAACCGTGGGCGACGAGCGCGCGATGATCGGATCCGAGGGCGGGAACGTGGACGGCATGATGGATCCCAATGCCATGGAGGACGTCGAGATGGCCAACGAGGAGTACCCGGAGTAGTGGTGCGCTAGGAATGCACAAGACCGGAATGATGTTGTCCGTGCTTGCCGCCGTCCTTCTCTTCGGATGCGCTGGGCAGGCCAAGACCAAGACAACCTATGATAACTCTGCGGAATCCGGCGAGGAGGCGTCTGAACGCGGAGGCTCTGCCGAGCACGAGATGCCGGAGTCGCCAAAGGTGAAAGCGGACGACATGGAGCGGGCGGGAACCGCGGAGTAGACCGACTGCTGACAACGCTGCTAACGGTTCTGGTATTGGCCATCGTGCACCTGGCCGCCGGTACCACGGCGGCATTCGGGCTGAAGTGGCGGCCGCGAACGCTCTCGGCCGCATCCGGCGTCAGCGTGGCCTATGTCTTTATGGATCTGTTGCCCGATCTGGCCGAGCAGCAGAGCCTCATCGACCGCACGGGTTTGTTTCCGGGCCTCGACCGACACATCTACATCCTAGCCCTCGTGGGGCTCACGGTGTCGTTGTGGGTGGAGACGGTTTCGCGCGCGTCGCGCCGTCGGCACAGAGCCGCGGGCCAGCCGGATCAAACAGGGACCGCAGCCTTTTGGCTCAGCATCATTTCGTTCGTGGTGTTGAACGCGGCGATCGGATACGCCGTTGCCAGCCCCGGCGACCAGGCGGTCGAGCCCCTGTGGTTGTTCGCTGTAGCGATGGGGCTGCACTTTCTGGCAAACGATCACGCACTGGTCGAGCATCACGGGGAGCGATACCAACGCATCGGGCGGTGGCTGATCGTCGCAGGGTTGATTACCGGCTGGCTCATCGGAATCCTACCCTCCGTCGAAATCCGCCCAGAGATTCTTGCGCTGGTTCTCGCCTACATCGCGGGCGGAACGATCATGAACATCCTACGCCACGAGCTTCCCGACACAGACCGTTCCGGCGACGTCCTCGCCTTTGCCACGGCGGCCGCGGTTTACGGCGCGCTCCTGCTTTCCCTGTCACCAGGCGACTGACGCGCGTGACTAGCCATCGCGTGCTCGTAGAGCTTAGGAACGAACTTTTCGGTTTCTCCGCTTTCCTCGATATTGTGGACGATCCAGGTTCGCACGAAATCCTCGTCGGCTGCGGCGAACCGACGGGCGAGCGCGTTTGCGAGGCGACCGAGGAGCGGGACGTCCCTTCCGAGGAGCATCTCGGTGTAGAAGGAGCATCCGCCGTCGGTCTCGGCGTACTCATGCAGGAGATGCCCTGCTCGAATCAGACCTCCCAAAAGCACGTCGAAGTTGAAGGCAGAGTCGTCGAATTTCGTCACACGCGCCTTCGCCCGTACCGGGTATCGGGCGCCCAAGTTCTCTTCGATTTCGATCACGCTGCCCGGAGCAAGCCTTCCTGAATCGTCGTAGACACGGTGTGCCCAGGAACAACGGATGTGATCGTAGGGGTGCCACAGCCGGTACACGGGAACCGGTGGACCTGTGAAATCCTGGCCGTTGAAGTGCGTCGAGGTATCCGAATTCTCAAACCACCAGCGAACCATTTTTGGGGTTACGCCGTGCATCGTTTCGTGCCAGATGCGAGCGCGCAACTGGCCATTTGGTAGCTGCTCGAAGGAGCTCTCAGCGGAATCGAGCGACTTCATAGGCCCGAAGAAGCCGACCTTAGGGCCCTTGCGTTCATCAGCCATTGATGGAGGTTAGACCGGCAGGTAGCCTCCCGTAAACCAATCTTGCTGATTGCAGTACGCTGGGTGAGGCGTATTCTCTCCTCGTAGTGATCCACTTCTGGCAGCGCTTCCCCGGCTTCCACGACGTCAACTCGCTCGACAATCGCGATCCGAAAGTACTCGAGCGTTTCGCGGACGTCGCTGGGCCGATCCTCTGGAAGTGGTTTCGCCCGCGCGTCCGTGGTCTCGAAACGATCCCCGAAGGCGGCGCGCTCTACGTGTGCAACCACAGCGGCGGGTTCATGACTCCGGACACCTGGATCCTGGCAGTCGCCTTGACACGTGAGCGTGGAACCGACGATGTCCCCTATGCACTTGCCCACCAAGTGGTAATGGAGGCTCCGATCACGAACCAGATGCTGCCAGCGATGGGAGCGATTGCAGCCAACCCGGAGAACGCACACCGCGTCTTCGCGGCAGCGCGCAAAGTGCTCGTCTATCCGGGCGGTGATCTCGATGCGTTTCGCCCTTCACGTGACCGGGGTCGCGTCGTGTTCGGTCCACGCCGTGGCTATGTGCGGCTTGCGCTGAGCGAGGGAGTGCCGATCATCCCGGTCGTGTCCGCGGGGTCTCACGACGTCTGGTGGGTGGTGAGCGACGGGCGATGGCTGTCACGGCTTCTGCACACACATCGGTTCCTGCGCACGGACGTCCTTCCGATCACGGTGTCGGTGCCTTGGGGGCTCACCGTGGGGGCGCCGCCTTTCCTCCCCTTGCCCGTGCCCATTTTCATCGAAGTCCTCGAGCCGATCTACTTCGAACGCTCGGGGCCCGAGGCTGCGGGTGACGCGAGCTACGTGGAGGAATGCCATCAGCGTGTGCTCGACTCGATGCAACTCACGCTCGACCGGCTCATGGAGGAGCGGCGCGTGATTCGGCGAGAGCGAATTCGCGCTCGTCTTCGTCGCGCCGATCAGATCTTCTCACGAGCCTCACATGACTGACGACCGCTCCGTCGATCAGTCGCGCCGGGAGTACGTCCGCGGCCCCCTCGAGCGGGAGCATCTCGACGTGGACGCGATCGCGCAATTCCAGCGGTGGTTCGCTGAAGCTTGCGAACAGATCGACCTCGAACCCAATGCTATGACGCTGGCGACCGTCGACAGCAACGGGGCGCCAGCGGTTCGCATGGTGCTCCTGAAGTTCTTCGACCGCGAGGGGTTCGTGTTTTTTACCAATCTCGAGAGCCGCAAGGCTGTGCACATCGAGAGCAACAAACGAGTGGCGCTGCTGTTCTGGTGGCCGGAGTTGGAAAGGCAGATCGAAATCGACGGAGTCGCCGAGCGCATCTCGAGCGTCGAAGCCGCGAAGTACTTCATGACGCGCCCACGAGGCAGCCAACTCGGGGCGTGGGTATCTCGTCAATCCCACGTCCTCACATCGCGCAAGGCGCTCGAAATGAAGCTGGACGAAATGAAGCGTAAGTTCGTCAACCTCGAAGTGCCGCTCCCGTCGTTCTGGGGAGGCTACCGCGTGGTACCGAGCACTATCGAGTTTTGGCAAGGCCAACCCGATCGCCTTCACGATCGCTTCCAGTACGTACGCGAAGGCGAAGACTGGCGTGTCGTGCGGCTGGCCCCATGAGCGCGAGAGCGAACGCATCCACGCCGCCTAGCGGCTGTTCTTGAAACAGGAGGAATCTCATGCCGAGCTACATCATTGCCTATCACGGTGGAACAAAGCCTGAGAGCCCTGAAACGGGCGCCAAACAAATGGCGAAATGGAAAGCCTGGGTCGGCGGCCTTGGCGATGCCGTGGTCAACCCGGGCACTCCGTTGGGAAAGTCGAAGCTCGTCACCTCCGCTGGTGTATCAGATGATGCTGGATCGAATGCCTTGTCCGGGTTTTCGATCGTGAAAGCCGACAACATGGATGCTGCGCTCGAAATGGCGAAGGCCTGCCCGTTCGTCGATATCGGCACGATTGAGCTCGCAGAAGTGATGGAAATGAAGTGACCGCGAGCCTGCGACTCAGGCCTCTCTCGTTGCTAGGCGAACGGATTCTCGATCTGCACGCCAGCAATATTGCTTCCGCTTTGCAAGTCCTCGGTCAACAAGCGCCGGCAGCCGGAGGCCGCTGCGGCCTCGACAATGAGAGCGTCCCAGAAGCTCAATGCGTGCAGCCGGTGCAGATCAATGGCCTCGAGGATCAAGGAGGGCTTGATCGTCACGACGTCGAGCCGTGCAAGGAGCTCGACTTTTCGTCTCGCGATTTCGGGAGCCACGCCGAGCTTACGGGTAGCCGCCACGAAGAACTCCTGAAGCACCTGGGTCGAGACGACGCCGTTCCCATCGATGAACAGCTGGTGGATGATCGCTTGGGCGCGATCGCGTTTCAGGCCAGCGTCGAGGTCGTCGGCGTACAAGAGGACGTTGGTATCGACGAATACGCGCTCAGCCAACCCGGTCCTCGTAGAGCTCGTCGCGACCGATCTTCCGGCCGCCAGACCGGCCTCCATGGTCACGCATCAGCATCAACAGCTCATCGGCCGAGACCTCACCCGGTTGCTTCCCGACGAGGTTCTCGAGATAGCCGCGGAGAAGCGCGTTCAGGCTGGTGCCCTGACTTCGCGCCACCGCCCGCGCACGATCGAGAAGGCTCTCATCGACCGATATCGTTAGGTTTTTAGCCATACACGGAGTATGTGCCCACAGCAACTGTGTGTCAATCCCGCGATAGAAGATATCGGTCTTAGGGCATTTCGTCGTCGGACCAGAATCTCAAAAACCCACGATAGGCGCCGAGGTAGACGGTGTTATCAGGCTCGAAGGTGAACGTGCCCCAAATGTTGTTGAAGACCTTGCGGTCGTAGTTGCCCTTTCCGAGCGCGGCGCGCTGCACGATGCGTGTGACGTTGTCGTCAAACTCGCCTTTGTTGAAGTAGCCCTTGATGCGGAACACGCGCCAACCCGTCCGAAAGTCGAGCGCCGTCAGCATCCAATCGTGGTGGCCGTTCACCGGCTCGTCGTCGCGTTGGTAAACGTAGATCAAGCCTCGAGGCGTCGATAGCTTGGGAGTCGCCGTCTTCGCGTCGATGTGGCCAGCCGCCGGCCATCCTTCGACCACTTTGTACTCTCCTGCCTCGTGGTCGAAGTCGAACCGCATGATCCCACCTGCCGTGGGGTTCTCCTTGAACGGGACCGCGAAGGGCATTACCGAACGCATGGCGGTCTCGGCCGATGATGCGTGGGACGTGCCTGGAACGGAGAAGGGGCTCGAGCCCGACAAGAGCCGGAAGTCAGAGACCGTCTGGCCGGAGCTCGTCAAGCAGCGCTTGGACATGAGCGAGGTCAACAAACGGTGGCTCGACGTGTATAAGAAGGAGCAAGGCCTCAAGTAGCCGGGGCCTCCCATCCTTCGACACCCAACGAGGAACCAATGAATCAATCCATGACAGGAGCGAAGCGAGCAGCCCCGAGCTTGCTGCGTGTCGCGATCTTCGCGGCGGTGAGCGGCTACCTTCTCGGTTGCACGCCAACAGAGCGCGAACCCGCGTCACAGGTCCCTGCCGAGCCGAAAGCACAGCAAGAGCAGGCCGGGCAAAGCGACCAAGTGGGCGAGCAGCCCAATCAAGCCCCTGGAGACGTCGACGCGGCGGGGCAGTATTCGCCAGTCAAAGCGCGCGCTCGGGATTTCTACGCGCCGAACACCGAGGACCTCGGGCCGGATGAGATGCGGTTGATCGCATGCGGCACGGGCATGCCCACCGCGCGTCCGAAGCAGGCAGCGTCGTGTTGGCTTCTCGAGCTGGGGAACGGGGACAAATTCATCTTCGACATCGGGACCGGGTCGGCGGAGCGCGTCGCGGCATTACAGATCCCCTACAACTACCTCGACAAGGTGTTCCTGAGCCACCTTCATACCGACCACTTCGGGGACCTCGACGCGCTCTTCGTCGGTGGCGCGCTGGCCGGCCGCCAGAAGCCGTTACGGGTTTGGGGACCCAGCGCCGAAACGCCTGAGCGAGGCACGAAGTACGCGCTCGACCACTTGCGAAAAGCGCTCACCTGGGACCTGGAAGGCCGCCAAGGACTGACCGATCCTCGGGGATACCACTTGGACGTCACCGAGTTCGACTACATGGGCATGAACGCGGTGATCTATCAGGAGAATGGCGTGACGATTCGGTCCTTCCCCGCCATCCACTCCCTCGACGGTCCGGTGAGCTTCGTGGTTGAGTGGAACGGTTTCAAGTTTGTGTTTGGCGGGGACACCTACCCGAACAAGTGGTACGCGAAGTACGCGAAGGGCGCCGATCTGGCGATTCACGAGTGCTTCATTGCCGTTCCAGACATGATCGACAAGTTCAAGTTCACGCCGCAGAGCGCCCTCGCAGTCGGCACTCAGATCCACACCGCGCCCGAGGCGTTTGGCAAGGTGATGTCGATCATCAAGCCGCGGATGGCGGTCGCCTATCACTTCTTCAAAGACTTCGACACGACGGCGTCGATCAACGATCGCATCCGCACCACCTACGACGGTCCCTTGAGTCTCTCCATCGACTACATGGTCTGGAACATCACCAAGGACGAGATTCGAGTGCGGATGGCGATCGTCGATGAAGACGTCTGGCCTCCGCCTGCGACCGAGAAGCCACAGCTACCCGATGCGACCAAGAGGATTCCCTACTCGGCCGAGATCTCGAGTGGCCGACTCGACATGAAGAAAGTGCTGCAGCCTACCTACGACGAGATCAACAAGCAGTACGGGATCCACGAGAAACA